>VGXW01000001.1 GCA_016873195.1 Planctomycetota bacterium
CGCCCGTGGATGTGACGCGCGCAGCCTACGCCATCGGCGAATCCGCAGGTACGCCTGTTGCCATGGCCGGCCTACGCAATAGGGAGCATTCGCTGGCACCGCACCCTCGCCCCCGCGGGGCCAGCACTCCCGTCGCGTTTCCCTCTCCCCGTCGCGCTTCCCTCCTCCCAAGGAACCCGACCCCGATGCAAGGTCTTGCCCTCTCCGGAGCGCCTCTGTGCCTCCTGTCCGTCCTCGCCGCCCAGTCGAACTTCCCCCCTCCTCCCGCCCCCACAGGCAACCCGGTCACCGCCGACAAGGCCCTGCTCGGCATGGCGCTGTTCTTCGAGGAGCAGCTCTCGAGCACCGGCACCGTGGCCTGCGCGACGTGCCACGACTTCCGCGCCGCCGGCGCGGACCGCCGCGCCGCGACCGCGCGGCACCCCGGTCCTGACGGCGCCTACGGCACCGCGGACGACCGGCATGCCTCGCCCGGCGTGCCCGCGCGCGACGCACAGGGGGCGGTCGGCAACGCCACCTTCGGCCACGCGCCGCAGGTGACGCCGCGCCGCACGCCGACGGTCGTCAACTCGGGCTACCACCCGGCGCTGTTCTACGACGGCCGCGCCCAGCAGAACGAACTGCGCGACCCGCTGACGAATCTGGTGGTGCTGACCGGACCCGTGGCGCTCGAGAACCTCGTGCTGCAGCCGCCCGTGAACCCGGTCGAGATGGGCCATCAGGGCCGCACGTGGGACCAGGTCGCGAACAAGGTCGCCGCGGCCCAGCCGCTCTTCTGGGCCTCCGACCTGCCGGGCCGGCTCGCCACGTTCGTGCAGGGCGCCTCCTATCCGGATCTGTTCGCGCGCGTGTTCGGCACTCCCGACGTGACCCCGGTGCGCATCGTGATGGCGATCGCGACCTACCTGCGCACCTTGAACAGCGACCAGTCGAAGTACGACCGCGTGCTCGCGGGGCAGATCGGGCTCACCCCGTTGGAGCAGCTCGGCAAGCAGGTGTTCGACACGCCGCGCAACGGCGCGGTCTCCTGCCGCACCTGCCACGGCGAGTTCGAGACGCGCGTGCGCACCGAAGGGCCGATCGTGGGCCTGATGACGATGGTCTCGTCCGGCCCCTACGGCTCGATGTTCCCGACGCGGCTCCTGTTCCACAACGTCGGCGTCCGCCCGATCGCCGAGGATCCGGGCCGGCAGGCCGTCACGGCGGTGGCCGCCGACGCCGGCAAGTTCCGCGTCGCGAGCCTGCGCAACGTCGAGCTCATGGCCCCGTACTTCCACAACGGCGGCGCGCGCACCCTGCGCGAGGCGATCGACTTCTACGACCGCGGCGGCGACTTCCACGTGAACCAGTCGCCGAACCTGCTGCCGCGCGGTTACACCGCGCACGAGAAGGACGGGCTCGAGGCGCTGCTGCTGACCCTGACCGACCCGCGGCTCGCGCAGGGGGTGGCGCCGTTCGACCGGCCGCGCCTGGGCTCGGAGAACGGCCGCTTCGTGCAGGCGCTCGGTCCCGGCCTGCCGACGGCCGCGGGCCGGCCGGTGATCGCCGACGCGCCGCTGCCCGCGCGCCTGGGCGAGGCGCAGTTCGCGCTGACCTTGAGCGGCGTCACGCCGGGCGCCTTCTCGCTCTTGCTGTTCGACTTCGTGGGCATCGAGCCGAGCGTGGGCAACTACAACTTCGTGGTCGGCGTGACCCCGACGCTGCTGTGCGTGCCGCGCGGTGCGGCGCCCGCGATCGGCAACGTCGGCGTGCAGCACGTGCCGATGCCGCTGCCGGGCGATGTGTCGTTCCGGGGCCTCGTGCTCTTCGCGCAGTGGCTGTCGCTCGAGCCGTCGACCGAGATGGGCATCGTGACGTCGAACGGGCTGCGCATCGAGATCCAGTGACGGCGGCGGCGTTGACGCGGAGGGTGGAGAGGGCGATCGTGCTGGCGACGAATCCCGGGCGGCCCGGAGCCGCAGGCAGGAGTTCCTGTGCGCACCCTCCCTCACAGCCGGCCATGGTGGGACTGGATCACGCCGCGCGCCAGCGTACGCGCGCAGCTGTACGCGGCCGCCGGCCTGTGGTTCGCCGGCGTCAGCTTCCTGATGGTGCGCGGCGTGCTGTTCCTCGAAGTGCCGGGCCCTGATTTCCATCCCGACTACCTGATCGTGCCGGTGGCGCTGGTTGCAGTGGTCCTCGGCGTCCTGAAGGCGCACCTGGTGCTGAACCGCTACGCCACGAAGGCCGTGGCGCGCATCCAACTGCACGGCCGCGCCTGCCTGTTCGGCTTCTTCGGCCTTGCGTCCTGGGCGCTCGTCGCCGCGATGGTCACGGCCGGTCTGCTGCTGCGGCAGTCGCCGCTGGCCGAGGTGCGTTGGGGCCGCGCGTTGCTGTCGGGGGTCTACCTTGCGGTCGGCACCGCGCTGCTGGTGGCCGACCGGATCTTCTGGGTCGCTGCGCGGCGAACGACGGGCGCGGACGGCAGCGAGCGCGGGCTGCGATGAAGTGATCGCTGCGCGGGGAGGCACGTGCGCCGTGCCCGGTATGCTGCCGCGCCGCGTGGATCCGTTCTTCCATCTCGTGGAACGGCGCATCGCCGAGGCGGAATCCGCCGGGGCGTTCGACCGGCTGCCGGGCCGCGGCCGGCCGCTCGACCTGCCCGACCTGTCGGGCGTGCCGGCGGAACTGCGCGCGAGCTACATCCTGCTGCAGACGGCGGGGTTCGTGCCGCCGGAGCTCGAGGCGCGGAAGGAGTGGCTCCGGCTCGAGGATCTGCTCGCGCTGTGTCGGGACACGCACGAGGCGGCGGCACTGCGGCGGCAGGCGCAGCGCGCGCGGCTGCGCTACCGGTTGCTGATGGAGCAGCGCGGCGGGGGCGGGGCCTCGTGGGCGGAGTACCACGAACGGATTCTGCAGAGACTCGAGCGGGGTGGGTAGGTAGCGGGCGCGGGCCGGACCAGGCGAAGTTGTCTTCGGTCGGAGGACAAGTTCGGCCGGGATTGTCCTCCGATGGAAGACAACGTGGACAGCGCGTTCGCCTCGTCCGGCGACCTTCGTGCCCGCCTGGCGGTGGCTGCTGTCGTGACGCGGGCCGCGCCGGCCACCCAGCCGCCCCTGCTGCTTCCCGCCCTCCGCCGGCCCCGGTATCGTCCCCGGCCCCATGGACGAGCCCGACAAGGTGCTGGCGACGTTGGCTGTCAACGGCGAGCCGCACGAAGTGGCATTCCTGCCACACAAGACCCTGCTCGAGGTGCTGCGCGAGGAACTCGGCCTCACGGGCACCAAACACGGCTGCGAACTCGGCGAGTGCGGCGCCTGCACGGTGCAGCTCGACGGCACGCCGGTGCTGAGCTGCCTCGTGCTCGCCGTCGACGCGGTCGGCAAGGAGATCCGCACCGTCGAAGGGCTCGCGCAGGGCAGCGAACTCACGCCGCTGCAGCACGCGTTCGCGGACCTGGGCGCTGCACAGTGCGGCTACTGCACGCCGGGCGTGCTGATGACCGCCGACGCGCTGCTGCGCGACAACCCCGCCCCGACGCGCGACGAGATCAAGCAGTGCCTCGCGGGCAACCTGTGCCGCTGCACGGGCTACATCAAGATCTTCGAGGCCGTCGAACTCGCGGCCGCGCGGCAGCGCGGCGAACCCGCCGAACCGAGGCAGGAGTCGATCCATGGTTCTCGATGACCGGACCACCCGCCCGGCGCCGTCGGCGCACGGTGACGCACCGTGGCGCCACGACAGCAGGAGGGAGGACCTGCAGTGGATCGGCAAGCCGATCCGCAAGGTCGACGCGCGCAGCAAGGTCAGCGGTCTCACGAAGTTCGCCGACGACCTGACGCTGCCGCGCATGCTGCACATGAAGCTGCTGCGCAGCACCGTGGCGCACGCCGAGATCGTCTCGATCGACATTCGGGCCGCGGCGGCGCTGCCCGGCGTGAAGGGCATCCTGACCGGCCGGGACCTGCCGATCCCGTTCGGCATCCTGCCCGTGAGCCAGGACGAGCACGCGCTGTGCCTCGACCTCGTGCGCTTCGTCGGCGACCCGGTGGTCGCGATCGCGGCGACCGACGAGGAGATCGCGTGGAACGCGTGCCGCCTCGTCGACGTGTTGTACCGCGAGCGACCGACGATCGGCGGCATGCACGAAGCGGCCCGGACCGAGACGCCGCGCCTGCACGACTACGGCGTGCGCGGCAACATCCACCGGCTCGAGAACCTCGAGTTCGGCGACCTCGAGGGCGGCTTCGCGAGCGCCGCGCACGTGCGCGAAGACACGTTCTTCTACGAGGGCAACACGCACCTGCCGATGGAGCAGCACGGTACGCTCGCGCACTTCGACAAGGACGGCAAGCTGACCGTCTGGTCGAGCACGCAGACGCCGCACTACCTGCACAAGGCGCTCGCGCGCGTGCTGCACCCGCTGCCGGCACACCATATCCGTGTGATCGCCGTGACGAACGGCGGCGGCTTCGGCGGCAAGAGCGACCCGTTCAATCACGAGATCTGCGCCGCGAAGATGGCGATGTCGACCGGCCGGCCGGTCAAGATCGCGCTGACGCGCGAGGAGGTGTTCTTCTGCCACCGCGGCCGCCACCCGGTCGTGATGAAGAGCCGCATCGGCGTCACCAGGACCGGCAGGATCCAGGCGCTCGACTTCCAGAGCTACCTCGACGGCGGCGCCTACGGCAGCTACGGCACTGCGAGCACGTTCTATACGGGCGCGCTGCAGACGGTGACCTACGGCGTCGAGAACTACCACTTCCGCGGCGCGCGCTTCTTCACCAACAAGGCCCCGTGCGGGCCCAAACGCGGGCACGGCACGCCGCAGCCGCGCTTCGCCCTCGAGGTGCAGCTCGACAAGGTCGCGTGCGACCTCGGCCTCGATCCAGCGCAGATGCGCCTCGACAACCTGGCAGCGCGCGACTCGCTGACCGCGAACTTCCTGCGCATCGGTTCGATGGGGCTCGGCACCTGCATCCAGAAGGTCGTCGCCGGCTCGGGCTGGCAGCAGCGACGCGGCAGGCTCGGCAGGCAGCCGAACGGCAAGTGCCGCGGGCTCGGGCTCGCGTGCAGCAGCTACCTGTCGGGCGCAGGCCTGCCGATCTACTGGAACGGCATGCCGCACTCGGGCGTGCAGCTGAAGCTCGACCGCTCCGGCCTCGTGACCGCGTTCTGCGGCAGCACCGACATCGGCCAGGGCAGCGACAGCGTGCTCGGCTGGATCGTCGGCGAGGTGCTCGGCATCGACCCGCTCGGCATCAAGGTCGTCACCGGCGACACGGACCTCACGCCGGTCGACCTCGGCAGCTACAGCTCGCGCGTCACGCTGATGACGGGCAACGCGGCGATGCAGGCGGCCGAACGCGCGCGCGACGTCGTCGCCAGGGGTGCCGCCGAGAAGCTCGGCGTGCCCGCGGAGCGGCTCGTGTTCGCCGGCGGGCGCGTGTTCGACAGCGCCGACCCGCAGCAGGGTTTGACCTGGCAGGAAGCCGTCTGCGCCGCCGAAGCGCGCTTCGGCACGATCGGCACGGTCGGCAGCTACGCGCCCCCGCCGGCGGCGGCGAAGTTCCGCGGCGGCGGTGTGGGCCCGAGCCCGAGCTACAGCTACTCGGCGGCCGTCGTCGAGGTCGAGGTCGACGCCGAGACCGGCATCTACTCGATCGTGAAGGTCTGGATCGCGCACGACCTCGGCCGCGCGCTGAACCCCGCCATCGCGATGGGCCAGATCGAAGGCTCGGTCTACATGGGCCTCGGCGAGGCGATGATGGAGGAGTCGGCCTACCGCGACCGCACGCACAAGGGGCACCGCATCTTCGTGCACAAGATCCCCTCGATGCTCGAGTACAAGAGCCCGACCGCGCTCGAGATGCCGGAGGTCGTGACCTACATCGTCGAGGACCCGGACCGGAATGGTCCCTACGGCGCGAAGGAGATCGGCCAGGGGCCGCTGCTGCCGATGATGCCCGCGGTCGCGAACGCGATCTTCGACGCCGTCGGCGTGCGCGTGGACGAGGTGCCGATCTCGTTCGAGAAGGTGTTCGCGGCGCTGCAGGCGAAGGCAGCCGGCAAGGAAGCGCGGTTCGGGCCGAGCCCCGGTGCCGGCGGCGTGCCCGCGGTCGACTTCGGCGAGTCGCTGAAGATCAAGACGCCGTGGCAGGGTGGCGACGGCACGGCGTGGAACGAACCCAAACGCGACAAGAAGGCGGCCAGGTAGGCACGAGGAACACACCATGCTGCGACTGCCCACGTTCACCTACCACCGGCCCAGGAGCGCGGTCGAAGCCGTGCGCCTGCTGCGCGAGCACGGCCGCGAGGCGATGTACGTCGCCGGCGGCACGGATCTCTATCCCAACATGAAGCGCCGCCAGCAGACGCCGACCCAGGTGATCTCGCTGCAGGACGTGCCGGACCTGCACGGCGTCGAGGTGCTGGCCGACGGCCGCGTGTCGATCGGCGCGATGGTCAAGCTGTCGGCGCTCGAGCGGCACCCGCACCTGCTGCGCCACTGCCCGGGCTTCGCCCACGCCGTGCGCGAGATCAGCACGCCGCTGCTGCGCAACATGGGCACGATCGGCGGCAACCTCCTGCTCGACACGCGCTGCACCTACTACGACCAGACGCACGAGTGGCGCGAGTCGATCGACTTCTGCATGAAGAAGGACGGCGCGATCTGCTGGGTCGCGCCCGCTTCGCCGCGCTGCTGGGCGGTGCAGAGCAGCGACACGGTGCCGGTGGTCTGCGCGATGGAGGCCGAGGTCGAACTCGTGGGGAGCGGTGGGGCGCGCACGCTGCGGGCGGGCGAGCTGTATCGCGACGACGGGATCCAGTACCTGACGAAGGAGGCCGAGGAACTGCTGACGAAGCTCGTGCTGCCGGCGCCCGGCGCGTGGCGGGCGAGCTACGTGAAGCTGCGGCGGCGCGACACCTACGACTTCCCGGTGCTGGGGGTCGGCGCGTGCCTGTGGTTCGACGGCGGCGGCGTGGTGACCAAGGCGAACGTGCGGCTCGGCGGGGTCGGGTCCTACGCGATCCCGGCGGCCGAGACCGAGAAGCTGCTGGTCGGGAAGCGGTTGACCGACGAAGTGATCGCGGCGGCGGGTGCGGCGGCGCTGAAGTCGGCGCGCACGATGGACAACACGGACCAGGACGTCTACTGGCGCAAGAAGGTGGCGCCGGTGTTCGTGGCGCGCGCGATCGCGGCGTGCCGATGAACTCGCCTCGGCGTGGTCACGGGGCCGCCATGACACTCCCGATCATGGCGTAACGCTGGCGCTCCTTGCCGATCAGCCCGCCTGGAGCGTGCGTTCGGCATCGCTGATCGTGTCGAGCAGCGCAGCGAAGCTCTGCGGCTCCTCGAGGAACATCGGGCGCATGCTCTCGTAGTCGCGGCGCAGCGCCGGCACGCGCGGTGGTGGCGGCATCAGGCGCAGCGACCCGGCCTTCGCCGTGTCGTAGCTGGCCCAGGCACTCGGGAAGAACATGGCCTTGTGGCGCGCGACCTCGCCGAGCATCCCCAGGTCCGCGGCCGCCGCGCGGCCCACGGGATGATGCCAGAGAGCGGCGAAGTCCGAGTAGTGACGCGCGCAGCGGTCGGGCATCGGCCGTCCGACGGGTCGGTGGAACTCGGCGTGCAGGATGGTGGCCTTCTCCCAGAACGTCCGTGGAGCGTCGAGCACGACCACGCGCGCTGCCAGATCACCCTGCGCGAGGCCGAGCGCTTCGTCGACGAGCGTCGCGATCGGCTGGTCGACGAGCGGCCGTTGGCCCGCGAGCGATCCGAACTCGAGCTTGATCGACTGGGCAATGTAGCTGCCTCCGGCGGCAGCGTCGGTCGTCGGGTAGGTGAACCGCAGCACCGGCGAGTCGGTGCGCTCGTCGTGTTCGAAGGCGATCCAGCTTCCGCCCGGCGCCGCGCCGAGCCGCTCGCGGAACGACCGCTCGAGCAGTGGCTTCACCTCGGACGCCACGAACTCGCGGCAGGCTGCCTGTAGCGCATCGTGTCGCCGGCTCCTGCTGGTCTTCGACGCTGCGGCGACGAGGACCTGTTCCTCGAAGCCGAGCACCTCGGGCCGCACGCCGAGGTCGACGTCCTCGGAGAACCGATCGATGACGCGGAAGACCTTCGCCAGGGACGTGCCGCCCTTGAACAACAGGGCCGCGCCCAGTTCGTGATCCTCGAACAGCCTCGCCAGCGTCCAGCTCACCCATGCGTCCTTCTCGAGGATGAGCGTGGAGATGTCGCTGCGCGCCGCCGCCTCGGCGAGCAGCAGCTTGCGGTCCTTCGCGTCGAGGCCGGCGAACAGCTTCATCGGCCCCCGGCTCCGCTCGCGGCCAGCCGACCGACGCTCTTTCCGCGCCTGCGCGCGCGGCGGCGCGGTTCCTCCGCCGTGAGGAAGCGCAGCAGCGGGTGCATCCACGCCGGAGCCCGCGGCAGATCGCGGCGAAGCCGGCGGCGGTCTGCGGGTTTCAGCTCGTCGCGCAAGTGGCGGATCCGCGCCTCGGTCGCATGCTGCCGGCCGAGGCTGCGCAGCCCGGCGAACACCATGCTGCTGACCGGTGCCACCGCGCCGAGCTTGCGGCGCGGCCGCCGTCGGAAGCGGATGGTCAGCTTGCCCACGCGCACGAGCCGGCTCGGTCCATCGGTCAGGTACTCGATGCGCGCCGGCACCTGCTCCGAAAGCCGCAGCAGGTTGGCGGCGGTGGCTTCCGCGGGCTGGATCGTTGCGCCGTCGCGGCGCGCCACGGCCTTCGCGATCGTCTCTGGATCCGGCGACAGGTCGCCGAGCTGCGCATGCCGCCGCGGGACGTCGTAGAGGCCGCGTGCGAGCCGCCGCAGCAGGCCCTTCCGCAGCAGCCGCAGCAGCGCCATGCCGACCAGGTGCGGCGAGCCGGCGTCGAGGAAGTCGAACGGCGTGAAGACGGAACCCGGCTCCGCCCGCTCGATGCGGCGGCGGATGCGCTCCGTTCGTGGCATGGGCTTGCCTGGCATTGTGTTAACAATATCGATCAGGACTTTTAACGATCGCCGGTGCAGGATGCCACGGCGCAGTCGCGCGTCGCGATGCCGCCGATCCACCGCGCGCCGGCGTCACCGCCGCCAGACCGCGAACTGCAGTTCCTCGGCCGCGGGCGACGAGAGGCGAAGCTGGCTGGCAGCGGAGGTGGGTGGGCTGGGCGACGAGTGGACGGCCACCGAAACCGGGTGGCGCCAGCCCGCGCCCACGACGGACGACACGGACCGGGACGTCCACTGGCTCGAGAAGGGGGCGCTGGTGTTCGTGGCGCGCGCGCTCGCGGCGTGCCGGTGAACTGCGGCATCGCTCGCGGTCATGCACCTGGCCCGGCTTCACGCCGGGCCCGCTCGAGCAGTTCGCCGAGCTGCAGTTCGCCGGCCCAATGGCGCAGGTAGTCGAGATCGAGGCGCCCGCGCTGCGTCTTCAGGATGCCGAGCACGTCGCGCCACTGGCGTTCCGACGCGCGCCCACCCTTCTCGTACCATTCCAGCTTCGACAGCACGCAGTCCTCGGCGGACGCCACGTGCGCGACGAAGCCCGGCGCGATCTCGAGGGGCTGCCGGCGCTGCATCTCCTGCACGCTGAACGCGCGGTCCCGGCGCAGGATCAGGTCGACCTTGAAGCCGGTCTGCCGGTGGATCACGTTGCACGACTTTGCGTGCGCGATCGCGTATCGCATCCGTTCCGCGTCGGCGAAGAAGTCGGGTCGCAGGCACGCGACCAGCGGCGCGACGACCTCGGGACGGAGTTCGACGACGATGTCGATGCCCTGCGTGGTCCGGATCTCGCCGTGGACCGTGCTCGCGACCGAGCCGCCGACGAAGTACGAGATGCCGAGCCGCTGCAGGCAGGTCACGACCGCCGTCACGGCATCGTCCGGCAGGGGATCGTTCGTCATTGCGCTTGTGGGTCGAAGCCGTAGCAGCGCACCATCGTGTCCCGGTCGAGGTGCAGGGCGATGCGGCGCAGCAGCACCTCGCGCTCGTCGGCCTGCGGGTAGCGGCGCCGGATGCCGGCGGTTGCGAACGCATCGGCCATGGCCTGCAGCCGGCGGAACGCCGCGTACTTCTGCGCCGGCGTCATCTGCCGCCAGACCGCGAACTGCAGTTCTTCAGCCTCGGGCGAGGTGTCGGTGGCGGGGCGATCCTCGGACACGGAGGCAAGGTAGGCGAGGGGACTCGGGCTGGCAACGGAGGTGGGGGGCTGCCGCGGCGAACGGACGGCTGCCAGTGGTGGCGGCGCTGCAACTGGGCCGGCGGCCCGGTGGAGTAGGTCCACATCACGAGGCGCCATGTAGACCTTCTCCACCATGCGTCGCGGCGGTTTGACTCCAGCAGCACTCCGGCGCGCCGGCCTTGGCACCCTCGCGGACGATGTTGCGGGTCGTCGCTCCTTGGGTTCGTGGGCCGTCGCTGGCGGTTGGACCGACGCCGACGCCCGGCGATGAGTCGCGCCGCGCTCCATCAGCCCGGCGGCACTCGCCACAGCGTCACACGCACCCAACGTTCGTCCCGGTCGTGCTCGAGCTTGGGACCCGTGCCGTTGAACTCGGCCATCGCGCGCGCGATGCGCGGGAAGCCGCTGCCGCGCTGCTCCATGAGCCCCTGGTCGGACAGGAAGGTGGCCATCGACTCGTTGCGCGAACGCGGCGTGCCGCCGGCGAGCACCGACTCGGGCCGTTTGTGGTTCGGCAACGCGCCGGGACTCGTCACCACGACCCGGTCGTCGAACACCTCGATCAGGATGCGCGAGCCCAGGATCGTGTAGTCGCGGTGGGCGACGGCGTTGACGACGCACTCCCGGAAGGCGCGCATCGGCACCAGCCAGTCGTCGATGCGGCGCATGCCGACGTAGCGTTCGCTGCGGCCCAGCGCACGCAGCCAGGCTTCGGCACGGTGGACCTGCTCGTCGAGGCGCCCGCGAGCTTCGCCGCTCAGCAACACGGCATCGCCGCGGTCGGCGCCGGCGTAGGCCACGAGGTCGACGAAGAAGTTGCGGGTCGGTGCGTGACCCTGGGGGTCCTTGCCGAAACACAGGAGGCCGAACAGGGTGGCGCGTTGCTGCCCGTCGAGATCGCGACCGAGGACCTCACGGTTCTCGAGGTCGACAGCGAACGGCAGGGCGGGTTCGCTGGCCAGGTCGACACCCCGGCGCTGCATGAACGCGCGGAAGGCAGTGGGTTCGATGTCGTCAGTACTGGTGCCGGGAACGACTCGTTCCTCGGTGAACACGAGCCCGAACACGTTGTAGAGCTCCTGCAGTTCGGAGGGATCCGGGTCGACACTGCTCCTGCCGCGACGGACCAGCACCCTGCCGCGATGACGCATCGGTTCGGACCCACGCATGCGAGCGACCTCGATCCAGTGCACGACTGCGCCCTCGTGCAGCTGTCTGCCGAGGCGTGCCCGGACCGGCAGGTTGAGGGCCGTCTGCAGACTGCTGGCCAGGCGCTCCTGCACTTCCTCGCCAGGCATCGGCACGCCCTCGATCTGGCCGGTTGCGTCGACGCCGAGCACGAGCAGGCCGCCCTCGGTGTTGGCGAACGCGCAGACAGCTTCGAGCCAGTCCTTCTCGTCCCAGTGACGGAAGCGGCCGAGTTCGGTCTGCTGGTCCTCGCCAGCCTGGATGCGTGCCACTACCTCGCGCCATTCCATGGTGTGCCGTCGTCGTGGGAATCCGCTGGGACGACCGATCGTTCTCGTCGGATGGGTTGGCCGCAACCCCGAGCCGCCCAGGTCGCGAGCGCGGGCACAGGGCCCTCACGCCGGCGCCGCGATCGACCGGCGAGACGACGCACCCTCGCAACGCCCCGCTGCCGCCTACCCCTTCGCCTCGAGCGCCGCCATGACCCGCTCGGTGATCGCCTTCACCAGATCGGCCTGGTCGCCGCCGCTGCACGCACACGCACCGTCGCACTTGCTGCACGCACGCGCGCCGCCCGCGCCGCCGACGCCGCCCGCCGCGCCGCCCTCGACGACTTCCGCGAGTTCGACCTTGCCGCCCTCGCCGACCCCGAACCGCGGGTTCACGCACAGCTCGCCGCCCTCGACGCGCCGGTTGTCGGTGCCCGAGCCGAACGCCTCCCGGAGGTCCAGCAGTTCGTTGACCTTGCCCTCGGGGATCCGGCGCACCTTGCCGAGCTGCCGCGCGAGGATCAGCATCCGGCAGTACGAGTCCAGGATCTCCGTGTGCCAGTAGGCGCGTTCGACCGTCGGCCCCCAGCTCACCGTGCCGTGGTTGCTGAGCACGACCGTGTTCGCCTTGCCGAGGAACGGCCGCACCGAGTCGGCGAAGCTGTTGCCGCCCGGCGTCGCGTAGTTCGCGCGCGGCACGACGCCGAGGAACACCTCGACCTCGGGCAGCACGCAGGTGGGGATGTCCTCGCCGGCCATGCCGAACGCGGTCGCGTGGGGGGGATGGCAGTGCACGACCGCGCGCACCTTCGGATCGCCGCGGTAGACCTCGAGGTGCATCGCCGTCTCGCTGGTCGGCTTCTTCTTGCCCGCGACCTGGCGGCCCTTCAGGTCGACGACGCAGAGATCGTCGGGCTTCATGAAGCCCTTGCAGACCTGGGTCGGCGTGCAGAGCACGAGGTCGTCGTGCAACCGGTAGGAGATGTTGCCGTCGTTGCCGGCGGCGAACTGGCGCGCGTAGATGCGGCGGCCGATTTCGCAGATCTCCTGGCGGACCGCCCACTCACTGGGGCCGTTCGTCTTCGTCGTCATCGTTGCTCTCGTCGGGGTTTTCGTCGGGTCTCTCGAATGGGACTCTCGTCGGATTGCTCGCGCGGCGCTGCCTCCGCGCCGGCGACCAGCACGCGCAGGCCGGCCGCGCGCAGCCGGGCGAGCAGGTCGTCGCCGGCGCCGGCATCGGTGATCACGGCGTCGACCTCGCCGAGCGCGGCGAAGTAGACCACCGCGCGCCGCTCGAACTTGCTGTGGTCCGCGAGCAGGTAGACCTCGTCGGCGATCGCCATCAGCCGGCGTTTGATCGCCGCCTGCGCCTCGTCGAGTTCGGACAGGCCACGCTGCAGGTCGACGCCCTTGCTCGACAGGAACAGCTTGCCGATGTGCACGCGGTGCAGCGCTTCCTCGGCGAACGCGCCGGTCCACGACAGCGACGCCGGGTCGAGCCAGCCGCCCGTGCTCATCACGCGCGGGGGCGTGCGCTGGCAGAGCGCCAGCGTCGCCGGCAGCGAGTTGGTCACGACGGTGACCTCGCGGCCGTGCAGCAGGAGCGCCAGTTCGTGCGCGGTTTTACTGGCGTCGAGCGCGATGACGTCGCCGGGCGCGAGCAGCGCGGTGGCGGCGCGCGCGATCGCCTGCTTCTCCGCGTGGTGCGCCACGGCCCGCACGGCGAACGGCTGGTCCTGCTCGTGGGCCGGCACCGCACCGCCGTGCGTGCGCCGCAGGCGGCCCTGGCGGCCGAGCTTCTCGAGGTCGCGGCGCACGGTCTCCGGGGTGACGCCGAGCCGCGCGGCGACGTCGGCGACGTGCACGGAGCCGGAACTGCCGAGCAGCCCGAGGATCTCCCGCTGCCGCTCGAAGGCGAGTTTGCCGCGTTCGGTGCCTGGTTTTCTGCGTCTCACGCTTGTTCTTTTCTGATTCTGCAGTATTTTCGTTCCGGTTCCACCTGGAACTTTCCGAAATTATTTGCATCGTGAGCACCCCTGCAAGCCCCCGAGCCGTCGCCGCACCCGCGCTGCGCGCCCTGCCGCGTGAGCGCGTGGCGGCAGTGGTCGCCGAGGTGCTCGCCGAGAAGCTCGCGGCGCGGGCCCGAGTCCCGGCGGCCCCGGCCCCCACGAAGGCACCCGCCGCAAAGGCCAGCGACCGTGCGCCCGCCCCGCTCGTGGTCAACATCTCCGTGCGCCACGCGCACATCACCGAGCAACACCTCGAGGTGCTGTTCGGTGCCGGTGCGAAGCTCGAGCCGCAGCGCTGGCTCTACCAGGAAGGGCAGTACGCGGCCGCGCAGACCGTCGACGTGATCGGGCCCAAGCGGCGCATCCTGCACGATGTGCGCATCCTCGGCCCGGTGCGCGACCACACGCAGATCGAGCTCGCGTTCTCGGACGCGATCATGCTCGGCATCGACGTGCCGGTGCGCATGAGCGGCAACATCGTGGGCACGCCGGGCTGCATCGTGATGGGCCCGAAGGGCCACCTGGTGCTGCCCGAGGGCGTGATCCGCGCCCAGCGCCACGTGCACCTGTCGCCCGCCGACGCCGAACGTCACGGCGTCGTGGCCGGCGACGAGATGGAACTGGTCGTCGAGCACCCGACCTGTCCGTGCGTGCTCGGCGGCATCGTCGCGCGCGTGCACCCCACGTTCCGCCTCGAAGTTCACATGGATTCCGACGAGGGCAACGCCTGCGACCTGCCGCGGGCGGCCGGCGTCGCACTCAGGAAGGCGCGCGGGTGAGCCGCGCGAAGACAACCCGGAGAACCGTCATGGCAGAGTTGGCAGCAATCGGCATGGTCGAGACCCGCGGCATGGTGGCGCTCATGGAGGCCACCGACGCGATGCTCAAGGCAGCACACGTCGAGGCGCTGGGCTGGCGCAAGGTCGGCTCGGGCCTGGTCACGATGTTCGTCACCGGCGAGGTCGCGGCGGTCAAGTCGGCGCTCGCCGCCGGCGCGGCGGCCGCGGCCAAGGTCGGCGAGGTGCGCGCGGTGCACGTGATCCCGCGCCCGCACGCCGAACTGGCCGGGCTCTACCCGCCCGCCAGGAAACCCGCCGCCCGCAAGTAGCCCCGAGGAACACGGAGAACGGACATGAACAACGCCATCGGACTGCTCGAGACCAAGGGCATGAACCCCGTCGTCGTCGCCACCGACGCCATGTGCAAGGCGGCCAGCGTCGAGGTGCTGAAGCTCGTCGAGATCGGCGGCAGCTACGTGACGATCGTCGTCAAGGGCGACGTCGGCAGCGTCAAGGCCGCGGTCGACGCCGGCGCCGAAGCGGCCGCTGCGGTCGGCGAGGTCGTCGCCGCGCACGTGATCCCGCAGCCGCACGAGGACCTGCTGAACGCGATCCTGTAGCGCGCCGGCATGAACGTCCTGGTCGTCAACCTCGGCAGCACGTCGTTCAAGTTCCGCTTGTTCGACATGGCCGGTGAACGCGAACTCGCCAGCGGCGAGGTCGACGGCGTCGGCCGGGCGCAGAGCCGCGTCGCCCTGCGCTGCGGCGGTGGCGAACAGGTCGAGCACGGTGCCGTGCCCGACCAGCAGGCGGCGATCGCGCGCTGCCTGCCCGCGGTGCTGCGGCGTTTCGCCGTCGACGCGGTCGGCTTCAAGGCCGTGCACGGCGGCCTGCTGGCGGCGGCCGAGCCGGTGACCGACGAGGTGCTCGCGGTGATGGAGCAGTTCGCCGCCGCGGCCCCGGCGCACAATCCGCCCTACGTCGCCGCGATGCGCGCGTTCCGGCAGCAGTTGCCCGGCACGCCGCTGGTCGCCGCGTTCGAGACCGGCTTCCACCGCACGATCCCGGCCGCGCGCGCGGTCTACGCGGTGCCGTGGTCGTGGACCGAAGCCGGCGTGCGCCGCTACGGCTTCCACGGCGCCTCGCACCGCAGCGTCGCCGAGCGAGCGGCGGCGCGCTTCGGCGCGGGCCTGCGCGTGGTCTCGTTCCACCTCGGCGGCAGCAGTTCGGTCTGCGCGATCGCGGACGGCCGCAGCATCGCCTGCAGCTTCGGCATGACGCCGCAGTCGGGGCTGCCGCAGAACAACCGCGTCGGCGACTTCGACGCCTACGCGCTGCTGCCGCTCGCGGCGCGCACCGGCCGCCCGGCAGAGGAACTGCTCGCCGAGGCCGCCCGCGCGGGCGGCTTGCTCGGCATCAGCGGCACGAGCGGCGACATGCGCGAACTGCTCGCGGCGGCCGGCGGCGACGAACGCGCGGCGCTGGCCGTCGACGTCTTCGTCGAGAGCGCGCGGCACCATCTCGGCGCCAGCGTGGTCGCGCTCGGCGGCCTCGACGTGCTCGGATTCACGGGCGGCATCGGCTTCCACTCGGCACCGCTGCGCGCGCGCATCTGCGCCGGCCTGCAGTTCCTCGGCGTTCAGCTCGACGAGGCGGCGAACGCGCGGGGCGGCGACGGTGCCCTCGTGTCGGCTGCCGGCGCGCAGGTCAAGGTCCTCGTGCTGCACGCCGACGAGGAGCGGATCGTCGCGCGCCAGGTCAACGACGTGATCGGACAGGCGGCGCGGCCCGCGCGCAGCGGGCCCGCCGCGAGGCACCCAGAGGTGAAACCATGAGCAGGAAAGCAATCGGCCTGATCGAGACCAAGGGCCTGATCCCCGCCGTCGAGGCGACCGACGTCGCGCTGAAGGCGGCCAACGTGACCTTCGTCGGCATGCGCAACCCGGGCTCGGGCCTGGCCAGCATCACGATCGAGGGCGACGTCGCCGCGGTGCGCGCGGCGACCGATGCCGGCGCGGCCGCGGCGTCCCGGATCGGCGAGGTGGTGTCGGTGCAGGTGCTGTCGCGCCCGCACGACGAACTCGCCAAGCTGATGCCGGCGAAGTGATCCGGCCGCCCCCCCGTCCGCGCCGCAAGGAGACCGCAGATGTTCATCGGCAAAGTGACCGGGCACGTCGTCAGCAGCCAGCACGAGCCGGCGATGGCCGGCGTCAAGCTCGTGGTCGTCGAGGCGCACACGGGCGCGGGGCCGGCGGCGGACGCGCTCGCCCCGACGGGCCGCTTCGTCGCCGCCGCCGACTCGCTCGGCGCCGCCGTCGGCGAGTACGTGCTCGTGACCCAGGGCAGTTCGGCGCGGCTCACGGCGGCGACGCAGAAGCTGCCGGTCGACGCCGTCGTCGTCGGCATCGTCGATGCGGTGCGGCTGCACGAACGCGTCTATGCGCGCGCGGACGGCACGCTGCGATGAACGGAGGGCGCGACATGGTTGGCAGGGCGATCGACGAACGGCTGATCGGCGAGGTGGTCGAGCAGGTGCTGCAGCGGCTCGGCGTCGCAGCGCCCGCGGCGCCGGCGCAACCCGCGCGCCAGGCTCCGGCCGGCCGGCCCGGCGAGCCGCGGCTCGGCGTGTTCGGCAGCGTCGACGACGCCGTCGCCGCGGCCGAGCAGGCGCAGCGGCGGCTCGCGGCGGCCCCGCTCGAACTGCGCGCCAAGGCCGTCGAGTGCGTTCGCGCCGTGCTGCGCCGCGACAAGCAGGAACTCGCGCGGCTCGAGTTCGCCGAGACGAAGGTCGGCCGGCTCGAGCACAAGGTCGAGAAGCTCGAACTCGCGGCGGCGGTGCCCGGCGTCGAGATGCTGCGCACCGAGGCGACGAGCGGCGACCACGGGCTCACCGTGACCGAGTTCACGCCGTTCGGCGTGGTCGGCGTCGTGACGCCGGTGACGCACAGCGTGCCGACGTTCGGCTGCAACGCGATCATGATGCTCGCGGCCGGCAACACGCTGGTCTGCAACCCGCACCCGTCGGGCGCGCGCGTGGCCGCCGAAGCGACGCGGCGCTGGAACCGCGAGATCGCGCACCGCACCGGCCTCGAGGACCTGATCTGCTGCATCGCGGACCCGACGTTCGAGTCGGCGAACACGATCTTCGTACATCCGGGCGTGCGCCTGCTCTGCAGCACCGGCGGGGCGCTGCTCGCGCGCGCGGCGCTGCGCTCGGGCAAGCGCGCGATCGTGGCCGGCCCGGGCAACCCGCCCGTCGTCGTCGACGCCACCGCCGACGTCGAGAAGGCCGCGCGCGGCATCGTCGCGGGCGCGGCCTACGACAACAACCTGCTCTGCATCGGCGAGAAGGAGGTGTTCGTCGTCGCCGCGGTCGCCGAACGGCTGATGGTCGCGATGGGCAAGGACCGCGGCCACCGGCTCGACCAGGCGCAGATGGACCGCCTGACCGCGGCCGTGCTGTTCCGCGACGAGCAGACCGGCCACTGGCTGCCGAAGAAGGAGTTCGTCGGCCAGGATGCGCAGGTGCTCGCGCGCGCGATCGGGCTCGAGGTGCCCGCGCACGTGCGGCTGCTGTTCGGGGGGGTCGATCTGCAGAGCCCGCTGCTGCCGTGCGAGCAGATGATGCCGCTGCTGCCGATCCTCGCCTGCGCCGACGTCGGCGAGGCGATCGCGCACGCGGCGCACTTCGAGCACGGCTTCCGCCACACCGCGATCATGTGGTCGCGCGACATCGAGAACCTGACCAGGATGGGCAGGGCGCTCGACACGACGGTCTACGTCAAGAACGGTCCGAGCCCGGCCGGGCTCGGCGTCGGCGGCCAGGGTTTCCCGTCGTTCTCGATCGCGACCACCGGCGAAGGCGTGACGAGCCCGCTGACGTTCACGCGCTACCGGCGCTGCACGATGGTCGACAGCCTCAGGATCGGCTGACCATGGAGCCCCGATGTTGATCGCGCGCGTGATCGGCCACGGCCACGCCGCGGTGCAGCACCGCTCGCTGCGCGGGACCAGGCTGCTGCTCGTCGAGCCGCTGCGCGCGCCGTCGACCGACCCGGTGCTCGCGATGGACCGCATCGGGGCCGCGGTGGGGGACCGCGTGCTGGTGTCGAGCGACGGCGAGAGCGCGCGGAACGCCGTCGGCGATCCGTCGTCGCCGCTGCGCTGGACGGTGGTCGGCATCGTCGACGCCGCCTCCGTGACCGGCATGCCCGGCCCGCGGGCCCGCCGGACCACGGCCGGAGGGCGACCATGACCCGGACCGTCGTCACCGCCCAGAGGCTGATCGCGATGGCGCGCGAGCGCGGCGCGATCGTGCTGCCCGGCAACGCGCTGATCACGCCGGCGGCCGCCGACTGGCTGCTGACGGCCAAGGTGCCGGTCACGCAGGAGGGCGCGGCCCCGCCGGTGCCGGCGGAGCCGACGTTCCACCTGCTCGGCGACGGCGGCGATCCGTACGTCAGAGCGCTGCTGCCCGGGCTCGAACGGCGTTTCCCGTCGCTCGAGTTCCTGAGCTGCCGGAACGACCGCCGCTGCCTGCTCGAACACCTGCGCACGATCACGGCGGCGCTGAGCGAGGACCCGGCGCGGCGCGCGGTCGTCGTCGCGAACGGCGCGGTCGTCAGCTGCGTCGCCAACAAGCAGGCGCGCGTGCGCGCGGCGATCCTCGACCAGCCGGGCTCGCTGCGCATGCTCATGCGCGAACTCGGCGCCAACCTGCTGATCCTCGAGCCCGGGCGCTTCTCGCTCGGCCAGGCGCGCGCGAGCTGCGAGCAGTTCTTCACCGGCAGGACGTCGACCTGCCCGAGTCTGGCCTCGGCGCTGCCGCCGTTCGGCGAGCCGGCCGGGCCCGGTGGGGAGGGCTGATGCGCCCCGCGATCGTGCTCGGCACCGTCACGCTGTCCCGCGCGCTGCCGGAGATGGCGCCGGGCCAGTACCTGCTCGTCGCGCCGCAACGCGCGGCGGCGCTGCGGGCCAAGGTGACCGAGGTCGGCGAGGTCGTCGTCGCCTACGACGAACTCGGCGCGCCGCAGGGCGGGCTCGTCGCGGTCGCCGACGGGCGCGAGGCCTCGATGCCGTTCCGGCCGAAGGACGTGCCTTGCGATCACTACTGCGCGGCGATCCTCGACGTGGTGCACGTCAGCGGGTCCGCCGCGGCGGGCGAGGAGGGTTCGTGACGGTGCAGCAGCGCGAACAGGCGCTCTCGCGCATCGCCGAGCACGGCGTCGTCGGCGCCGGCGGCGCGGGCTTCCCGACGCACGTGAAGCTCCGGCAGCCGGTCGGCACGGTGATCCTCAACGCGGCCGAGTGCGAGCCGCTGATGCACAAGGACAAGGAACTGCTGCGGCACCACGGCGAACTCGTCGTGCGCGGGCTCGTGCAGGCGGCTGCGATCACGGGCGCGCACAAGGTCGTCGCCGGCGTCAAGGGCAAGTACGAGGACGTGATCGCCGGGCTGCAGCGGCTCCTGCCCGGCGACGGGGTGGTCGTGCCGCTCGGGGACACCTACCCGAGCGGCGACGAGTTCGTGCTCGTCTACGACGTCACGGGCCGCGTGATCCCGCCGGGCGGTTTGCCGCGCGACGTCGACTGCGTCGTGATCAACGTCGAGACCGCCTACAACCTTGGGAAGGACGAGCCGGTGACCGACACGTTCCTGACCGTGGCCGGCGCCGTGGCCAGGCCGTGCACCGTGCGCGTGCCGGTCGGCGTGCCGTTCTCCCTGGTGCTCGAACTCGCCGGCGGCGCCACGGTCAGCTCGCCGCGCCTGCTCAGCGGCGGCGCGATGATGGGCCAGTTCGTGGGCCCGGAGGACCCGATCTCCAAAGCCTGTGGCGGCGTGCTCGTGCTGCCCGGCGACCACCCGCTCGTGCGCCGCCGCGAACAGAGCTGGCAGCAGATCGCGCGGATTGGCGCCAGCGCCTGCGACCAGTGCTCGTTCTGCACCGAACTCTGTCCGCGCTACCTGCTCGGCCACCCGATCGAACCGCATCTGGCGATGCGCACGCTCGGTTTCGTCGAGGACCGCGCGGCCGCGGTGCGTGGGGCGCAGTTCTGCTGCGAGTGCAACCTGTGCACGCTGGTCGCCTGCCCCGAGGACCTCGACCCGAAGAGAATCACCGTGCACCACAAGCAGGCGCTGCGCGCGCAGGGCCAGCGCTGGCAGGCCCAGCCGCATCCCTACCGCGCCGACGTCACGTTCGCCGACCGGCGCGTGCCGATGCGGCGGCTGATCCAGAAGCTCGGGCTCGGCCACTTCACGAACGAAGGCCCGCTGCTCGAGCAGAGCGCGCTGCCCGCGCAGGTGACCTTGCCCCTGCTGCAGCACACGGGTGCCCCGGCGCGGCCCGTCGTCGCGTCGGGTGCCCGCGTGCGGCGCGGCGACGTCGTCGCCCGGCCGGCACCCGGCGCGCTCGGTGCCTCGGTCCACGCGAGCATCGACGGCCGCTGCGAACTGTTCGAGGACCGCATCGTCGTCCGCGGAGCGGCGCGAGGAGGCAGCTGATGCTCGAGTCGATCGGGATCCTGGAGGTCAGCAGCGTGGCGCTGGGCTACCGCGCAGAGGACGCGATGCTGAAGGCGGCGGACGTGCGGGTCCTGCTCGCGCGCACGATCTGTTCGGGCAAGTTCCTCGTCGTCGTGACCGGCAGCGTCGATCAGGCCACCGCGGCGGTCGACGCCGGCGTCGCGTCGCTGCGCGACGGACTGATCGACCACGCGGTGATCCCACGCATCCACGGCGACGTGTTCCGGGCGCTGCACCAGTGCGTCGAACTGCAGGTGAAGCCGGCGGCCGAGCGGCAGGCGGCGGTCAAGGCGCTCGGCGTCGTCGAGACCTTCTCGGCCACCAGCATCCTCGAGGCGGCCGACGCGGCGGCGAAGGCGGCGGCGGTCGCGCTGCTGCGCATCCACCTCGCGATGGCGCTCGGCGGCAAGGGGATGCTGCTGCTGGCCGGCGCGGTGGCCGACGTGCAGGCCGCGGTCGAGGCGGCGGCGGCGGCGGCCCGCGGCAAGGGGCTGCTGGTCGCGGCGGTGACGATCCCGGGACCGAGCCGGGAACTGTTCGCCGAGTACGTCTGAGCAGCCGTTCGACCGCAGTTCCCGGTTGGACGGCGCAGGGTGGCGTAGACAATGCCGCCCCGCAGCGACCGCTCATGCCCAAGAACCCCGCAACCCCTTCCCCGTCCCGCCTCGTCGGCGCGCTGCCGAAGATCGGCATCCGCCCCACCATCGACGGCCGCCGCCGCGGCGTGCGCGAGTCGCTCGAGAAGCAGGTCATGGACCTCGCGCGCGCGACCGCCGCCCTGATCGAGCAGGAGGTGCGGCACAGCAGCGGCGAACGCGTGCAGTGCGTGATCGCCGACGCCTGCATCGGCGGCGTGCGCGAGGCGGCCGAGTGCGCGGCGAAGTTCGACGCCGAGGGCGCCTCTGTGTCGCTGACCGTGACGCCGTGCTGGTGCTACGGCTCGGAGACGATGGACATGGACCCGCTGCGGCCGAAGGCGATCTTCGGCTTCAACGGCACCGAGCGCCCGGGCGCGGTCTACCTCGCCGCGGTGATGGCCGCGCACGCGCAGAAGGGTCTGCCCGCGTTCGGCATCTACGGCCGCGACGTGCAGGACGCCGGCGACGAGTCGATCCCCGCCGACGTCAAGGCGAAGATCCTGCGCTTCTGCCGCGCCGGGCTCGCCGTCGCGACGATGCGCGGCAAGAGCTACCTGTCGCTCGGCGGCACCTCGATGGGCATCGCCGGCTCGGTCGTCGATCCGTCGTTCTTCGAGTCGTGGCTCGGCATGCGCGTCGAGGCCGTCGACATGTCGGAGTTCGTGCGCCGGCTCGAGGAGGGCATCTTCGACCAGGCCGAGTACTCGCGTGCGATCGCCTGGGTCAAGGCGAACTGCCGCGAGGGCAAGGACTGGAACGCGCCTGAGCAGGTGCGCAGCCGCGCCCAGCTCGATCGCGAGTGGGAGGTCTCGGTCAAGATGGCGCTGATCGCGCGCGACCTCATGGTCGGCAACCCGGCCCTCGCGGCGAAGGGCTTCGAGGAGGAGGCGATGGGGCGCAACGCGCTGTGCGCGGGTTTCCAGGGCCAGCGCCACTGGACCGACCACTTCCCGAACGGCGACTTCATGGAGGCGATCCTGTGCTCGTCGTTCGACTGGAACGGCATCCGCGCGCCGTTCGTGCTGGCGACCGAGAACGACAGCCTGAACGGCGCCTGCATGATGTTCGGCAAGCTGCTGACCGGCACCGCGCAGGTGTTCTCCGACGTGCGCACCTACTGGAGCGCGGCCGCGGTCGAGCGCGTCGCCGGCCACGCGCTCGGCGGGGTCGCTGCCGGCGGGCTGCTGCACCTCAAGAACTCGGGCCCGACCGCGCTCGACGCGACGGGCCGGCAGAGCCGCGGCGGCAAGCCGGTCATGAAGCCGTTCTGGGAGATCACGCCCGCCGAGGTCGAGGACTGCCTGAAGCACACACGGTGGCATCCGTCGATCACCGAGTACTTCCGCGGCGGCGGCTGGTCGACGAGCTTCCTGACGCCGGGCGGCATGCCGCTGACGATGTCGCGCATCAACCTCGTCAAGGGGCTGGGGCCGGCGCTGCAGATCGCCGAGGGCTGGTCCCACAAACTGCCCGAGAAGGTGCACCGCGTGCTCGACGAGCGCACGAACGCGACCTGGCCGACGACGTGGTTCGCGCCGCGCTGCACGGGGGCTGGCGTGTGGACCGATGCGTATTCGGTGATGAACGCGTGGGGCGCCAACCACGGCGCGATCTGCTACGGCCACGTCGGCGCCGACCTGATCACGCTGGCGGCGCTGCTGCGCATCCCGGTGTTCATGCACAACGTGCCGGAAGGCGATGTCTTCCGGCCCGGCACGTGGAACGCGTTCGGCACCGCGGATCCCGAGGGCGCCGACTTCCGAGCGTGCCAGGCGCTCGGGCCGCTCTACTGAGGTCTGGACCGCCGCAACGCGGCGACCTGCAACGGACGAAGCCACGCACGCGGGCGCCGCTGCGGCGGTTTCCATTGAGGCCTGCGCCGTCCTCGCCGCCCGACTCGGCGGCGAACACCTCAACCGGCTGACAGTGCACAGAAGCGCGCAAACGCCTCGTCCCAGCGCGCGCCGTCTTCCAGCCGCGGCGTGAACACCTGCGGCGCGAAGCTCGCGCGCGCGACGGCGCGGATGTCGGCCTGATCGCGCAGCGCGCCGAGGCCCATCGCCTGCACGAGCACGTTGCCGGCGGCGGTCGCCTCGAACGGGCCGACGACCACCTTGCGGCCCGTCGCGTCGGCGGTCAGCTGGTTCAGGAGCGCGTTCTGCGCGCCGCCGCCGACGACGTGCAGCACCGCGAAGCGGCGGCCGAGGATCTGCTCGAGCTGGGCGAGCGTGCGGCGGTAGGCGAGCGCGAGGCTGTCGAGGCAGCAGCGCACTAGGGCGCCGGGGTCGCCGGGCACGGGCTGGCCCGTGCGTGCGGCGAAGGCGCGGATCTTGTCGATCATGGCGCCCGGGGTCATGAACTCGCCCTGGCTGCCGTCGACGAGCGTGACGAGCGGCGGCGCGGCGGCGGCGAGCGCCTGCAGCGCCGGGTAGTCGTAGGCCTCGCCCTGCTGCTCGAGCTGGCGCCGCGTCTCCTGCACGAGCCAGAGCCCGCAGATGATCTTCAGGAAGCGGATGCGGCCGTGCAGCGCGCCTTCGTTGGTGAACGGCGCCCGGCGCGCGGCCTCGGTCAGGCACGGCCGGTCGATCTCGGCGCCGAGCAGCGACCACGTGCCGCTGCTGAGGTAGCACCAGTCGGCCCACGGTTCGGCCGGCACCGCGGCGACGGCCGAGGCGGTGTCGTGCGCGGCCGGGGCGACGACCTGCACGCTGCGCTCGAGGCCCGTGCGGTCGGCGACCGCCGGCAGCAGCGGGCCGAGCACCGTGCCGGGCGCCACGATCTCGCCGAGCAGGTCGGTGCGCAGCCCGCAGCGCTCGACGAGGCCCTTGTGCCAGGTGCCCGTGCGCGGGTCGAGCAGCTGGCTCGTCGACGCGATCGTCGCCTCGACCACGGTGCGCCCCGACAGCCGCGCGTGCAGCAGGTCCGGCACGAACAGCAGCCGGTGCGCGCGCCGCAGCAGTTCCGGTTCGGCATCGCGCTGGGCGACGAGCTGGAACAGCGTGTTGAACGGCATGCGCTGGTTGCCGGTGGCGGCGTAGAGCGCTTCTTCGCCGAGTTCTGCGACCACCTTGGCCATCGCCTTCTCGTTGCGCGGGTCGCGGTAGGCCCGCGGTGCCGCGAGCAGTTCGCCGCGCGCATCGACGAGGCCGTAGTCGACGCCCCAGGTGTCGACGCCGACCGACACGACGGGGGCGTTGCGTTCGCGCGCCCACGCACCGGCCTTGCCGAGCCCGGTCTCGATCTCCTGCCAGAGCACGCCGACGTCCCACGTGAGCCCACCCGGCACCGCCACGGTGCGGTTCGGGAAACGGTGCAGCTCGGTGAGCTCGAGATGGTCACCGGCGAGCTCTCCGGCGATGGCGCGGCCCGATTCGGCGCCGAGGTCGATCGCGACGTGGATGCGGGCGGTCATGGCAGCGGACGTGCCGCGACTCTACTGCGGCCCGCGTCGCCGGGCGACGGCGCTCAGCGCTGGTGATCGACGAGGCGCAGCAGCCAGGCGGGCAACCAGGCGAACGCGCAGCCGTGCGGCAGGCCGGCGAGTTCGCTCGCACCGCGCGGCCGCAGCTGGCGGGGGCGACCCGACCAGGCGTGCTCGCGCACGGCCGGCGCCGCGCCGCGATCGCCGCAGGCCCGCAGCAGGGCGACCCGCGCGGCCGGGGCGGCGACGCGGCCCAGGCGTCCGAGCAGCGCAGCGCGTTCGCGGTCGCCGCCGGCGCGTGCGAGCGCGCGGCAGAGCAGTTCGGCATCGGCCTCGTCCCCGCGGCGGGCCAGCACGTCGGCGGCGCGTTCGCGCACGGCGGCGTCGGCGTCGCCGAGCAGGATCTCGCGCAGGTACGGCAGCGCTTGCCCGCCGGCCATGCCGAGCACGTCGACCGCGGCGAGGCGCAGCGCGGGATCGGCCCTGCCGTCGTTCAGCGCGAGCCGCGCGCGAACCGGCGCGGTGGAATCGCCGGCGATCTGCTGCGCGAGCAGCCAGAACGGCGGCTCGGCGAGGTTGTGTTGCCGCAGACTGGCCGCGCGCAGCACCTCGACAACGTCCGCGCGGCCGCTGGCCTGCGCGTGCACGGCGTAACCGAGGGCCCAGACCGCGCGCAGCGCGGGATCGGCGAAGCCGTCCTTCACGAGCGATCCGAACTCGGGGTGCGCGACGCTCGCCAGCACGGTGTGCGCGCGCTGCACGGGCGCGGCGCCGCGCAGCGCCTGCTGCAGCTCGGTCGGCGACAGTGCGCCGCGCTCGACCGCGAGTTCGTGCGCGCAGAGCCGCAGCGCATCCGGTCCCTTGGTCAGCAGCGCACGCAGCGCCGCGGCGAGGTCGCACGGCGCCTGCACCGGCGCGGCGCAGGCCATGGCCATCGTCGCGCGCTCCTTGCCGGCAGCCAGCCAGCCGGCGGCGATCTCGGCCAGCACGTCGCCGGCGAGCAGCAGGTCGGCGGCGCAGAGCGCGTCGCGCAGCCCGGGCTCGGCGCTGTTGCGGGCGAGCCGGCGCAGCTCGGTGCTGTCGCCGAGGCCGTCGCTCTTCGCCGCCATGCCGAAGGCGAGGGCGGCGAGTTGTCGTTCGCTGAGCGGTCGGGCAGCGTCCATCGCCTGCACGAGCAGGAACCGCGCCGGGGCACCGCCGTGTTCGCCGAGCCCGAGCAGCGCGGTACTGCGCACGGCCGGCGACGGATCGTCGAGTGCGGCGGCCAGCAGGGGCAGACCACCCTCGATCGGCCCGGCGCAGCCGAGCGCGAACAGCGCGCCGGCGCGGTCGATCTCGTCGCCGTGCTGCGCCGCTTCGTGCAGCAGCCGGCGCGTGGCGGTGACGGTGGTCGTGTGCACGTGCACGGTCACCTCGGGGTGGGGCGCGCTGGGCGGCCGCTCCGGCACCGGCAGCCAGCGCGCGCGGTTCCACTCCCACCACGACATCGCGACCTCGCACGGAGTCGCTGGGATACCGCGGAGACCGCGTCAACCCTCGGACGGCCCGTGGTTCTCGAACCGCATGCGGGCGCGCCAGTCGACGGCGAGCGGTGGCGCCACGGGCGCCGGCAGGATGCGCTGCGCGGCGGCCGAAGTGGCGAGCAGGAGCCCGCCGAACGCGGCGCACAGCGCGCGGCGGCGGGGGTCCGAGAGGAGGGTCGGGCAGGTGGGCATGGCGGGCCGTTCGCAAGGCCCGTGCCTTCGGCCCGCCGGAGCCCGGCCGCCGCTCGCCGCGTTGCCGCGGATCGCGACGCGTTACCGTGCGGTAACGAGGTCCGTGCGCTCGCGCCCCCGGGACCGGCGAACCGCTCGTGCGGCGGCCGCCGCGGGATACCTTCCCCCGATGCGCAGTTGCGCGCTGCTGGCCTTCGCCGCGCCGTTCGCGTTCCTGCCTTCCTGCCGCGCGGCGCCCGCGGCCGAAGTCGCTGGCTTGCTCGCGGGTTCCTGTTCCAGCGCCGAGCAGGCGAAGTTGGACCCCGAGTTCTTCGAGGTGCACCTGCACATGCCGCGCACCTGGCCGGACCGCATCGATGGACAGTGGCTCTCCGTCGAGCAGGCGATGGCGACCGCGCTCGACGAGCCGTACCGCCAGCGCATCTGCTGCGTCACGCCCGCCGGCGACGGGGCCGTGCTGAGTTCGGTGTTCGAGCTGCCGAACGCCGCCGCGCGCGGTACAGCGCTGCGATACGAACGAACGGCTCTGCCAGGGGACCCCTGTGGCAGCGTAGCTGCCGCCGCGGTGAGCGCGCCGGGCGCCACCAGCTTCGCCCTGATGCGGCGTCTGCGGATCCGCACCGCGTTTGCTTTCGACCAGCACTTCGCACAGGCTGGCTTCCGGCTGCTCGGCTGACCGGCTCCGGGTTCGCCCCGGTCGACGGCTGGCCCGGGTGCGGCCATCATGCCCGCATGACGCATCTGGTTCCGGCCTCGCTGCCGCCCACCCGTTCCCGGTTCGCGTGCGCGCTGTCGGCCACCTTGCTGTCCGCGGTCGCCGCCGCGCAGTGCGGCCTGCAGCCCGCGCCCGGCCTCGGCCCGGCCGGCCTCGACACGCAGGTCAACGCCGCGGTGGCCTGGGACCCCGACGGCCCAGGCCCGCGGCCGGCGGTGCTCGTGTGCGCTGGCTACTTCACCCTGGCCGGCAGGGTGCCCGCGTCGCGCATCGCGGCCTGGGATCCGGTCACGGGGCAGTGGTCGCAGCTCGGGCCCGGCCTGGACAACACGGTGTTCGCGCTCGCGGTGCTGCCGGGCGGCGACCTCGTCGCGGGCGGCTACTTCACCGACGCGGGCGGCAGCGGAGCGAACTCCATCGCGCGCTGGGACGGCAGCAGCTGGGGGCCGCTCGGCGCCGGCACCGACGGCGGCGTGTTCGCACTGTGCGTGACCCCGAACGGCGATCTGGTCGCCGGCGGCCGCTTCACGACGGCGGGCGGCGTCGCGGCGGCCAACATCGCGCGCTGGGACGGGAACGTCTGGTCGGCCCTCGGTGCCGGCGTCGACGACGACGTGATGGCGCTCTGCGCTCGCCCGAACGGCGACGTGTTCGCGGGCGGCCGCATGACCCAGGCGGGTGGCGTCGCCGTGTCCTACGTCGCGCGCTGGAACGGCAGCACGTGGTCGTCGCCCGGCGGCGGCGTCGACGCGCAGGTGCGCGCGCTGCGCACGCTGCCGAACGGCGACGTCGTGTGCGGCGGGTTCTTCTACCACGCGGGCGGCACGCCGGCCTCGTTCGTCGCGCGCTGGAACGGCGCCGCGTGGGCGCCGCTCGGTGCTGGCATGCCCGGCTGGGTGTTCGCGTTCGCGGTGCGGCCGAACGGCAACCTGGTCGCCGGCGGCTACAACTGCCTGCGCGAATGGAACGGCGCCACGTGGTCCGGCCTCGGCGGCAGCGCGGTCGTCGCCGGCTCGGTCGGCGCTCTCGCGGAATCGCCGAACGGCGAACTCGCCGCGGGCGGCAGCTTCTTCGAACTCGCCGGCGCAGCGGCGGACCACGTCGCGATCTGGAACGGCACCTCGTGGCGTGCCACCGCGGCCGGCACCAACGCGCCGCTGTCCGCCCTGGCCGCGCACCCGGGCGGCGGCGTGATCGCCGGCGGGTACTTCACCACGATCGAGGGCGTCGCCGCCAACCGGGTGGCGCGCTGGCACGGCGCGTCGTGGTCCCCGCTCGGCGCGGGCCTCGGCGGCCCGGCGCTGGCGCTCGCGGTGCGGCCGAACGGCGACGTGGTCGCCGGCGGGGGCTTCTCGAGCGCGGGCGGCGTGCCGGCGATCAACATCGCGGTCTGGGACGGTGCCGCGTGGTCGGCGCTCGGCGCCGGCCTCGACGGCACGGTCGCGGCCCTCGCCGCGCTGCCGAACGGCGACGTCGTCGCGGGCGGCTGGTTCTACAACGCCGGCTCGGTGCCCGCGCGCGGCCTCGCGCGCTGGAACGGCTCGACGTGGAGCGCGATCGGCGGCGGCCTGTCGACCAGCATCTTCCTGTCCATCTCCGTGAGTGCGCTCGCGGTGCTGCCGAACGGCGACCTCGTCGTCGCGGGCTCGTTCCAGTTCGCCGGCGGCCTGCCCGTGAACAACGTCGCGCGCTGGGACGGTTCCTCGTGGCACGCGCTCGGCGGCGGTCTGCCGCAGGGCTTCTTCGGCGGTTCGGCGCGCGCGCTCGCGGCGCTGCCGGACGGCGATCTCGTGGCGGCCGGCAGCCTCAACGTCGCGACGCCGAACGGTATCGCCGCAGGCCTCGCCCGGTGGGACGGCGCTGCGTGGTGGCCGCTCGGCAGCGGCCTCCCCGGCTTCGTCGAGGCGCTCTGCGTGCTGCCCGACGGCGACCTGGTCGCCGGTGGGCTGTTCACGTCGGCGGGTGGCGCGCCCGCGGTGAACCTCGCGCGCTGGGACGGCGCTGCCTGGTCGGGCCTCGCCGGCGGCACGGCGGGCTACAACGCCAGCACCGGCGACGTCGCCGCGATCGCGATGGCCAGCAACGGCGACCTCGTGCTCGGCGGCTCCTTCACGCGCGTCGGCTCGGTGGTCGCGGCGCACGTCGCGCGGCTCGTGCCGGGCTGCCCGGCGAACGCGGTGGGGGCCGGGGCCGGCTGCCGGAGCTCGGGCGGCAACAACGCGCTCACCGTGCGCGTGCTGCCGTGGGCCGGCGGTGTCTGTCGCACGCGCGGCACGGGCATGGCGCCGGCCGCGGTCGTCGCGATCGCCACCGGCTTCCTGCCGATCTCGCTGCCGCTCAGCGCGCTGTCGCCGCTCGCCGGACCCGGCTGCACCCTGCACACCACGGTCGAGGTGGTCGAGTACGGCCTCTGCGCGGGCGGTCTCGACTACGCGTTCTTCGTGCCCGACGCGCCCGCGCTGGTCGGCGTGCAGTTCGTGCAACAGATGCTCGCCGCCGAGTTCGACACGAGCCTGCAGTTCACGTCGCTGACGGCGACCGACGCCGTGCGGATGACGATCGGTTCCCTGTAGCCGGGGGCCGGGGCGGCTCGGGCCCGGGTCATCCCCGGCGCGCCGCGCACCGCCGGTGGCGGCTGCCCGGCGCGTCAGCTTCCCGCGGCCACGAGCGCCAGAGCCGCCGGCAGCGGGAGGCGGAACGCGAACGAGGTGCCCGACCCCGGGCGGCTGGTCACCTCGATCGTGCCGCCGAGTCCGAGACAACCGGCGCGCACGGCCGCGAGCCCCACACCGCGCCCGGAGATCGCGGTCGCTTCGTCGCGGGTCGACAGGCCGTCGGCGAACAGCGCCGCGACGAGGTCGTCGTGGGTCGCGGCCGGCAGGCCGCGCCGGCGTGCCGCGGCCGCCACTGCGTCCCAGTCGATGCCGCCGCCGTCGTCCTCCACCGCGAGCAGCAGCAACTGCCGTTCGATGCGGGCCGAGATCGCGATGCGCCCGCGCGGCGGCTTGCCGCGTGCCCGGCGCTGGGCCTCGGGCTCGATGCCGTGGTCGACGGCGTTGCTCACCACGTGCACGAACGCTTCGAGGAGCGGTGCCAGCGCCTCGTGGTCGATGCGCAGGTCGCCGCCGTGCACCTCGACCTCGACCCGCTTGCCGAGCTTGTCGGCGACGCGCAGCGCGTGCCGCGCGAACCGGTCGAGCACCGCCGCCGCCGGTCGCTGGCGCCACGACTCGACGATGGCGACGAGCCGGCCGGGCGGTTCGCCCGCGCAGAGCCGCGCGAGGAAGCCCGCGTGCTCGGCGGCCGTCAGCACGATGCGCTCGCGCGCCTGCTCGGGCAGGAAGGTCCGGATGCGCTGCACGGCGGCGTCCCAGTGCTGCTGCAGTTCGGCGGCGAAGCCGTCGATCGGCAGGCCCTGCGCCAGCGCGTCCTCGACGCGGTGGCACGACGCGGCGTACCCGCCGAAGCCGTAGACCGACGCGCTGCCCTTCATCGTGTGCAGCGCCCGGCGCCGCTCGGCCTCGCTCTCGGCGTGCAGCGCGCCGGCGAGCAGTCCCTGCATCTCGTCGAGGAACCGCTCGAAGTCGGCCGGATCGCGCAGCAGGTTCCCGACCACGGCCTGCAGTTCGCGCGCCTCGCGCTCCGCGCGTTCGGTCTCGAGCCGCGCCGTCGCGTCCTTGACCACGACGAGCAGGCCGACGAGCGCGCTGTCCTTCTCGATGCGGCCGACCTCGAGCTCGAAGTGGCGCCCGCTGCGCGCGAGCTGCCGCGGCAGCTGGTCCGCGAGCAGTTCGAACGGCAGGAACCCGTCCTGGATCTGCTGCACGCCGAGCTCGAACTCGGCCGCGCGCGGGTCGTCGCCGAACAGCAGGTCCCAGACCTTGCGGGTGGCACCCGGCCCGAACCACAGCTCGGCGCACTTCGACCCGCCGGGCAGCACCGTGCCGTCGAGGCCGCACGCGAGCATGCCGTCGCCCGTGCTGTCGAGCACGAGCCGCAGCCGCTCGTGCATCGCCGTCAGCGAACGTTCCCGCTCGAGTATGCCCTCCGCCATGTCGTGGAAGGCCTCGGTCAGCTCGCCGAGTTCGTCGGCGACCGTCTTCGGCCGCGGCGGTTGCTCGCCGGCGCGCAGCGCCTCGACCGCTCGCAGCAGGGTGCCGAGCCGGCGCAGCAGACGCGCGACGAAGCCCCAGCTCAGCAGCAGGAGCAGGGCGCCGGCGCCCGCGATGGTGAACATCGCCGAACGCAGGATTCGCTGGCCAACGGCCAGCAGCGGGCGACCGACGTCGATGCGCAGCAGCACGCCGGGCCGCCCGTACAGGTCGGGCAACCAGCCGAAGGCCGCGACGGCGGCTGCGGACACCGCGCGCGTGGCGACCTGGTCGGGCGCGGCGGCGAGTTCCCGGCGCGCGTCGGCCTCCACGTCGTCGGCCGGCGGCTCGGTGGCGCGGCGCAGGTTCGCGTCGAGCCGCGTGAACTGGCGCAGCCGGTGCAGCCACTCCGCGTCGACCCGCGAGGCGGTCAGCAGGCGTCCCGGCCGCGGCGGCGCGCCCTGGTCGGAGCGCAGCACGTCGCGCGAGGACGTGATCCAGATCGTGTCGCCGACGCAACAGAGCCCGACGCGCGGCGCTCCCGCGCGGTAGTGCACGGAACGGTCGTGCAGGTGCGCGAGCAAGCCCGGGTCCGCTGCCACGAACTGCTGCCGTGCGACGTCGAGTGCCGCCGCGGCGCAGACCTTGCCGTCGTCCAGCCGCACGACCTGCACGACGTCCCAGCGCAGCGAGGCGAGCCCGCTGACGATCAGGTTCGCCTCGGCGAAGTCCGGGTAGTCGTCGTTGAGCAGGCGCGCCGCGTCGTCCCATTCCGCCCAGTCCGTCGTGCGGAGCAGGTGCTCCTGCAGCATCGTGTCGACGGTCGCGACGGTCGCGCGCACCTTCTGCGCGGCCTCGCCGTGCTCGGATTCGCGCAGCCCGGACATGACGAGCGCGTCGGTCGCGACGTAGAGACCGGCGCTCAGCCCGGCGCTGCCCAGCACCACGGCCAGCAGGACCTTGCTGCGCAGCCTCACGGCCAGCACTCCCGCGCTGTGCCGCGCGCGGCCATCAGAACAGCACCACGTCGCCCTCGCGGGCCACCTCGGTCGCCATCGCCTTCTCGAACTGCGCGTGGTCGGTCACTTCGTAGTCGACCCAGGCGATGATCCGGCCGCCGTCCCTGGCCTCGAACAGCACGCCGGAGACGTTGCTCGTGCCGCCGAGTGGCGCGATGCGTTCGCCGCGCAGCACGATCGGCGTCGTCGCGTAGACCTCGATGCCGTGGCCCAGCAGCTTGTTCTTGACGCGCCCGAGCAGCTGGTTGGCCAGCTCGGCGATCCAGTCACGATCGCTCGTGGACGGCACGGGCCGCGTGCGCCGCACGGGCTCCAGATCGGCCGCGAGCATCAGCGCTCCGGCGAGGATCTGGCCGTGGAACCCGATCACGGCGCACAGGGGAGCGTGGGCTCCCCTGGGCGGTCGCTCCGCGATCTCGGCGATCGGCACGCCGTAGGCCTTGAACAGCGCCGTCGTGCTCGCGAACAGGAGGTTGTCGATGGTCTGTGCGGTGCCCATGCCGTGCGCTTCTCCCGTGGGGCGTGCCGAGCCCGGCGCGCCTGTTCAGCCTCCGGTCAGCTTGCGGATCGCCGCCAGCACCAGCGGCGCCTTGAATGGTTTGACGATCCAGCCCTTCGCCCCCGCCGAACGCGCGCGCTGCAGCAGCGCCGGTTGGCCCTCGGTGGTCAGCATCACGACCGGCATCGCCGCCGTGCGCCCGGCCTGGTGCAGCTTCTCGAGCAGGTCGAGACCGTTCATGCGCGGCATGTTGACGTCGCAGAGCACGAGCGCGATGTCGGGTGCTCCGGCGAGCAGTTCCAGTGCTGCGACGCCGTCGCCGGCCTCGACCACCTCGAACCCTTCGGGGGCGAGCGCCTGCGCCACCTGCTGGCGCACGCTCGCCGAGTCGTCGACGACGAGGATCCTCTTGCTCATGGCCTTGTGCGTTCTGCCGCCGCCACCGCCGCTGCCGGGCGACGGGGCGGATGTGCACGCATCGGCCGGCCGGCCGTGGCGACTGGAGCGCAGCCGCGCGTGGCCACGATCTGCCCATGCCTCCGGCCGCTCGCGCGGCGATGATGCCGGCATGCGCAAGCTCGCCCTGTTCGCCGCCCTGTCGCTCGGTGGTTGCTCCGGCACGCCAGTGCCGCATCCGGCTCCCGGCAGCGTCCCCGATCCCGACGCCGCCTTCGTCGTCGAGGACGGCATGCTCGTGCTGCCGGGTCCGGTCTCGTTCGCGACGGGGCGGGCCGTGCCGACCGAGGACAGCGACCTCGCGCTGCGCCACGTGGTCCGGTTCCTCGCCAACAAGCCCGCGGTCACCCTGCTGCGCATCGAGGTGCACACGGACGGCAGCTCCGGCGCGGCCAGGGAGCAGGCCCTCAGCGAAGCGCGCGCGCTGGCGGTCGCGGTGCGGCTGATCGAGTTCGGCGCCGACGCGGACCGCCTGCTGCCGGTCGGGTTCGGCAGCACGAAGCCCGCCGCGGACCGTACGACGCCCGCGGGGCGCGCGCAGAACTCCCGCGTCGAGTTCCATCCGGCGGCGCTGCGCGGCAAGCCGATCGGCGGTCTGCCGGTCGACGGCGGCGGCGTGGCGGCGCGGAAGCCGGGCGGCTGAGCGCGCGGCGCGCGCCGGGTCGCGTGCGCGGTGCTTCCGGGAGGCGGCAGCGCTACTGTGGTCGCCGCGATGGACGCGCCGCGCAAAGAGATCTCTTCCGGCAGGAACCCCGCGATCCAGCGCTTCCGCGACGCGGCGGCCGGCGCGCTCGGGGGCGCCATGCTCGCCGAGGGCGTGCGGCTCGTGCGCGAGGCGCTCGACGCCGGCCTGCCCGTGCTCGAGGCCGCTCTGTCGCCGCGCTGCAGCGATGCCGCGCTGCGCGAACGGTTGCAGCAGCAGGCGCGGAGCTTCCTCGAGGTGACCGACGAGGTGCTCGGCCGCATGAGCGCGCTCGAGACGCCGCAGGGAGTCGCGGTGCTGCTCGCCATCCCGGACGCGCCGGAGGCGAAGCTGCTGCAGGGCGACCTCGCCCCGCTGGTCGTCGTCGCCGCGGGCCTGCGCGATCCGGGCAACCTCGGCGCGCTGCTGCGGACCGCCGAGGCGGCGGGGGCCACCGGCGTGCTGACGATGCAGGGCGGCGCCGACCCGTTCCGCGACAAGGCCGTGCGCGGGTCGATGGGCTCGGTGTTCCGGCTGCCCGTGCGGCACGGCCTCGACGCCGCCGGCGTCGTCGAGTTCGCGCGGCGCCACCGCCTGCAGGTCGTCGTCGCCGACGGCGGCGGCGAGGTGCCGTTCACGCAGGCCGACCTGAGGAAACCGCTCTTGCTCGTCGTCGGCGCCGAGGCCGCGGGCGTGCCGCCGGAACTGCTGCGCGCGGCGGCGCAGCGCGTGCGGATCCCGCTGCGGCCGCCCGTCGAGAGCCTCAACGTCGCGGTCGCCGCCGGCGTGCTGCTCTTCGAGGCGCAGCGGCAACGGGGTTGACATGAGCCTGTTCGGCGATCTGCCCGACGCAGCGGGGCCAGCGGCGCCGAAGGGCCCGCCGCCGCCGCTCGCCGAGCGCATGCGGCCGCGCACGCTCGCGGAGTTCCTCGGCCAGGAACAGGTGCTCGGCGCGGGCCGCGCGCTGCGGGCTGCGATCGAGCAGGGCAACGCGGGTTCGCTGATCCTGTGGGGCCCGCCGGGCACCGGCAAGACGACGCTGGCGCTGCTGATCGCGCGGCACGCTGCCCTGCACTTCCAGCCGTTCTCGGCCGTGTTGGCGGGCGTCGCGCAGGTGCGCGAGGCGGTCGCCGAGGCGAAGGCACGCCGCCAGCGCGACGGCCAGGGCACGCTGGTGTTCGTCGACGAGATCCACCGCTTCAACAAGGCGCAGCAGGATGCGTTCCTGCCGCACGTCGAGAAGGGCGACCTCGTGCTCGTGGGGGCCACGACCGAGAACCCGTCCTTCTCGGTGAACGGCGCCCTGCTGTCGCGCGTGCGCGTGGTGCCGCTGCAGCCGCTGCCGCCGGCGGCGCTGGAACAGCTCGTGCGGGATGCGCTGACGGACCGCGAGCGCGGCCTCGGCGTGCGCGGCCTCGCGATCGCGCCCGCGGCGCTCGAACGGCTCGTGCTGCTGGCGGGCGGCGACGCCCGGCGCGCGCTCGGCTGCATCGAGGCGTGCGCCCTGACCTGCGTCGACGGCGACACGATCACCCGAGCGCAGGTCGTCGAGGCGTTCCAGCACCGCGCGCTGCTGCACGACAAGGCCGGCGACCACCACTTCGACCTGCTGTCCGCGCTGCACAAGAGCCTGCGCAACTCCGACGTGCAGGCGGCCGTCTACTGGCTCGCGCGCGCGCTCGAGGCGGGCACCGACCCCGTGCACGCGGCGCGCCGGCTCGTCGCGATGGCGGCGGAGGACGTCGGCCTCGCCGACCCCATGGCGCTGCAGGTCGCGGTCGCCGCGCTGCACGCGCTGCAGTTCCTGGGCCTGCCCGAGGGCCGCCTGCCGCTGACCGAGGCCACCGTCTACCTCGCCGCGGCGCCGAAGAGCAACGCGGTCGTGCGCGCGATCGACGCGGCGGGCGCGGCGGCGCGCGAGGGCGCGGACCACCCGGTGCCGCTGCACCTGCGCAACGCGGTGACCGGACTCGCGAAGGAACTCGGCCACGGCCAGGGCTACGTCTACGCGCACGACACCGCGGCCGGGGTCGGGCGCATGGAGTGCCTGCCGCCCGAACTGCGCGACGCGCGGTTCTTCGTGCCCGGCGAACGCGGCTTCGAGAAGAAGGTCCAGGAGCGCATGGCCGAGAACGACCGCCTGCGGCGCGGCCATGGCTGAAGGCCGCGTGCTGTTCGGCGTCGCCGGCTGGTCCTACCCGGACTGGAAGGACGTCGTCTACCCGCGCAACTGCAAGGACAGCTTGCGCGCGGTCGCGCAGCGGGTCGACCTGATCGAGATCAACAGCACGTTCTACGCCGTGCCGTCGGCGAAGAACTGCGCGTCGTGGGTCGAGCGCACGCAGGACCTCGGCACGCGCTTCACGGCCAAGCTGCCGCACGAGTTCACGCACGAGCGGACCTTCGACGCCGCCCTCGTGGCCCAGGTGCGCGGTGGATGCGCGCCGCTGTTCGCCTCGGGCCGGTGCCTCGGGCTGCTCGCGCAGTTCAACCACGAGTTCCCGTTCACCGCGGCCGCGGTCGAGCACCTCGCGCGGCTCGCGGCTGCGTTCGGTGGCGACACCTCGCTGTTCGCCGAGGTGCGGCACCGCAGCTGGAACGCCGACGCGGCCCTGGATGCGCTGCGCGGGCTCGGGGTCGGCGCGCTCGACCTCGACTACCCGGGCATGGTCGGCGGCTTCTCGCGCGACGTCGCGGGCGTGCCGGCCCCCGGCGGCGTCAGCTACTTCCGCCTGCACGGCCGGAACCAGGCGTGGTTCCGCAAGGGTGCCGGTCGCGACGAGGTCTACGACTGGGAGTACGGCCCGCGCGAGGTCGAGCAGCTGCAGGCGCGCATCGAACGGATCGCGCGGCAGGCGACGCGCACGCTCGTCGTCGCCAACAACCACTTCCACGGCAAGGCCATGTCGGTGATCGAGCAGCTGCTCGCGTGGTACCGCGCGGCGGGTGCGGGCTGACCGGCGGCCGTTCAGGCGTGCGCGGCGTGTTTCTGCGCGGGCAGCGCGTCGCGGATCAGCAGGAGGCAGCGCTTCTGGCACGCGACCTGGTCCTGCGGTTCGCACAGGCTGCAGCGCTCGACGTCGAGCCAGCGGTTCGTGTGCGCGTCGCGCACGAAGGTCGCCGTGGCGACCTGGCCCTTCGGGATGCAGAGCAGCCGCTGTTCCTCGCGCGCCAGGACGGCGCCAGCGGGGATCCGGGCCTTCGCCTCCGTCACGCCCGACAGCGCCATGCCGATCGCCAGACCGACGAGCACGCCGAGCGCTGCGCCGAGCGGGCCGGCGGCCGCGAAGCCGAGCAGGAGCCCCGCGCACATGCCGACGTAGGTGATGATCATCGCTACCTCCGGGACGGTGCGGGCCGCGCCCCGCACGAGCTGACGGAACGTACCGAGGCCGGTGCCGGGTGGGAATCCGCCCGAATGCGCAGGGCGCCCGCACCACGCGCGGCGCGGCACGGGCTTGCGCATTCTCCGCTGTGGGACGTGCCCCCGACTGCCGGGCGCTGTCTTGCGGCCGCGACATCCTGCCCTCCTGCGAGGACCGGCGCGGCCGGCGCGAAACGGTGGGCGGGTGGCCTGCGCCGGCGAACAGCTGGCACGGCGATTGCTCGCGACCGACGACGACGACCACCTCAGGAGTGACCATGAACCGCCACCTGTACCTGCTCCCGGCCATGCTGCCGCTGCTCGCCGGCTGCGGCGGCCACTCGCACGACCCGGTCCCCGCCCCGGTCGCCGAACCGCGCCCGGTGTCGATCCTCGTCGAGGTCTACGACCCCTACACCAACCTCGTCTGGGAGAACGTGTCGGTTCGCGTCGTCGAGGCCGACCAGGAGTGGTCGAACAGCACCTGGACGAGCCCGTACGCCGACTGGTACCTGACCGACGGGAGCGGCCGCGTGTGGTTCGACGAGTACTTGCTCGGTGCGGCCGAGGTGGGCTTCTTCGAGGACGTCGTCGGGCGGGCGATGCTGAGCCCGCGCCTCGACGAGGACGAAGCTCTCGTGGTGCTCGAGGTCGCCGCGGCAGGTTTCTTCCCGGTGTTCGTCGAGGTGCCGTTGCGGTGGGACGAGCCCGACGTGTTCGTCGAGGTCCCGTTCTTCTGATCGGGCCCGGCCGCGCGGCGCAGCCCGGTCAAGTCGCGCCGCGGCGCGCGTCGATGGGATCGTGACACTCCAGCCGAGGACCCGCTTGGACACGATCCTGCTCGTCAACGACTCCAACACCCTGACCAAGGTCCTGTCGAGCCACTTCTCGCGGGCGGGCTACCGCGTGATCTGCGTGACCGGGGTCATGGACGCGTTCGCGGCCTTCATCCGCAACGAGGTCGACCTGATCCTGACCGACTACGTGCTGCGCGAGAAGGACTGCGCCGAGGTCATCGCGACGTTCCGCAGCAAGAAGGCGCTGGGCAAGCTGCCGATCGTCGTCTTCACCGCGATGGAGGATCCGGACACGGCGCGGCGGTGCGTCGAGGCGGGAGCCAACCTCGTGCTCGCCAAGTCGAACGGCACGCGCCACCTGCTCGAACGCATCGAGGGACTCGTCACCGAATGGAAGGCCAGCCGGCCGAGCCCGTCGCTCGACAAGGACCTGGGGCACTGCATCGTCCAGGCGACCGGCGACGTGTTCCGCACGATGGTCAACCGGAAGGTGACGCCCGGCGAGGTGACGATCGAGAAGGCACAGATCCGCCGCGCCGAGGTGATCGGCAGCATCGGCGTCGCCGGCTTCCTGTCCGGCTCGATCTCGCTGTTCATGCCGCGCAAGCTCGCGCAGGAGACCGTGGCGGCGATGCTGATGCTCGAGCCGGGAACGGAGGTGTCCGACGCCGAACTCGTCGATGCGATCGGCGAGCTGACCAACATGGTCGGCGGCAACATCAAGACCCTGCTGTTCCAGAAGACCCCGTTGTTCGACATCTCGGTGCCGAGCGTCTACATCGGCGAGGACCTGCAGCGGCGCTCGGTCAGCGACGACCTCTGTTTCATGGTGCCGTTCCGCGTCGGCGACCTGGAGTTCGCGGTCGAGTTCCTGATGGTCACCAAGAAGGAAGGCGGCACGGGCGTGCAACAGGTCGTCGTGGACGGCGTTCGCAGCGCGTGATCCGGCGGGCGCCACCGGGCACACTTGCGGCGTGAGCCGCGACGCCATCCCCGATCCCGCCCTGCACGCGACGAGGCGCCAGCGCCTGCTCGACCGCCTCGGCGACGGGCTGCTGCTGCTGCCGACCGCGCCCGAGACGCTGCGCAACGGCGACGTGCTGCACGAGTACCGCCCGGGCAGCGACTTCCACTTCCTGACCGGGTTCCCCGAGCCCGAGGCCGTGCTGGTCGCCTGCCGCACCGCGCGCGGGCGCCACCGCAGCCTGCTGTTCGTGCGGCCGCGCGACAAGGCCCGCGAGACCTGGGACGGCCGGCGCTGCGGCACGGCCGGGGCGAAGCGGGTCTTCGGCGTCGACGCGGCGCACCCGCTCGGCGAACTGTGGCAGGAGCTGCCGAAGCTGCTGCACGGGCAGCCGCGCCTGTTCTTCCGCCTCGGCGCCGACGCGGCGTTCGACCGCCGGCTGCTCGACCTGTTCGCGGCGCAGGCGAAGAAGCACAAGAAGCGCCAGCCCCCGGCGCACCCGGCGATCGAGGATCCGGTGCCCGCGATCGCCGCGCTGCGGCTGGCCAAGGACCGCGCGGAGCTCGACGCGATGCGCGTCGCGACCGCGATCACCGCCGCGGGGCACAGGGCCGCGATGGCATGGGCCCGCCCGGGGCTGCGCGAGTACGAGGTGCAGGCCGCGCTCGAGGCGGAGTTCCGCCGGCTCGGCAGCCCGCGCAACGGCTACCCGTCGATCGTCGCGAGCGGGTCGAACGCGTGCATCCTGCACTACCACGAGAACGACCGCACGCTGCGCGCCGGCGACCTGCTGCTGGTCGACGCGGGTGCCGAGTTCGCGGGCAGCACGGGCGACATCACGCGGACGTTCCCGGTGTCGGGGCGATTCACCGCGGCGCAGGCGGCGGTCTACACGGTGGTGCTGCGCGCGCAGCTCGCGGGCATCCGCGCGTGCCGGAGGGGCGCGCCGTCCGACGCGCCGCACAAGGCCTGCGTGCGGGCGCTGACGCGCGGCCTCGTCGAACTCGGCGTGCTGCGCGGCGACGTGGCGCGGCTCGTGCGCAAGGAGAAGTACAAGCCGTGGTACATGCACGGCAGCAGCCACTGGCTCGGCCGCGACGTGCACGACGTCGGCGCCTACCAGGACGGCGACGACCACCCCGAACCGCTGCCCGCGGGCGCGGTGCTGACCGTCGAACCGGGCCTCTACCTCGGCCGCCTCGATCGCAAGGTGCCGCGCGAACTGCGCGGCATCGGCGTGCGCATCGAGGACGACGTGCTGGTCACGGCGCGCGGTCCCGAGGTGCTGACCGCCGCGGCGCCGAAGACGATCCGCGACGTGCAGGCTGCCTGCGGCCCCGGTCAGCAGTCGCGCCGGTAGCGGTCCCACATGCGCTCGGCGAACGGGCTGAAGGCGCGCGTCCAGCCGTGCTTCGGCTCGATCTGCAGGTAGCGGTCGACGTAGTCGAACAGCGCCTCGTGCCCCCATGCCTCGCGCAGGCCCATCAACCGCGCCGCGAGCACGTAGCCGAGCCAGGCGTTCGCCGTGCAGCAGCGCCGGTACGGATCGGCGGTCCAGGCCTTGCGGTCGTGCCGCGGATCGTCGGCGTGGCGGTTGCCCCACTCCGGCAGGCCGACGTCCTCCGCGCCGTAGCCGCCGTGGCCGTGGTCGAAGACGCCGGGCGCGGTCTCGGCGACGTAGAACGTCTGCACGTCCTCGGCGAACGCCAGCGGGTGGTCGCGCAGCGTGGCGGACAGCGCCTCGTCCTGCAGCAGCGCCGCGGCGAGCAGCAGCGGGAACTTGCGGCCGCTGCCGCTGCCGCCGTCGGCGACGAACCGGCCGCCGTTGCCGACGATGCCGTGCACGTCGATGCCGTACTGCACCAGGGCCAGCGCGAGGTCGCGTCTGGCCGCGTCGGGCAGGTCGAGCTGCAACACGAGCGCGGCCTGGCCGACCAGGTCGGCGATCTCGCGGCCGTAGTCGGGCATGTGGTCGCGCGGGTGCAGGTAGCGCCCGGTCCAGCCCGGCACGTGGTCGAGCCAGGTGCGCGCGAACCGCTGCGCGAGCGCGGCTGGATCCGGCGCGCCGGCGACGGGCGGCAGTCGCCGCAGCCGCGTGAGGTCCAGCCGCCCGGCGCGCCAGCGACAGGTCTTGTCGGCGCCGCAGTAGGGCGGCCGGAACGCGTCCGCGGGCGGCGCCTCGGCGAGGCAGGTCAGGACCGCGCAGCCGATCAGCTGCGGCAGGGCGCCGGCGGCCGGGTCGCTGATCGCCGAGACCAGCGACGTGCCGGGCAGCAGGCGCAGCGGGCGTTCGCGCGACACGCCGTGCGCGACGTCGAGCGCCCGGTCGAAGCCGCCGGCGGCGCCGTCGCCGAACATCGCGCTGTCGTAGCCCTGCCGTTCGCAACGCGGGTCGGGGTTCGACATCGAGCCGTTGCGCAGCCGCTCGCCGTCGGCCCTCGCGGCCGGCGCGATCGCGACGACGTCGACCGGGCCCAGCACCCAGGGGTCGCCGTTGGCGAACCGGCCGTTCGCGGCGGGTTCGCGCAGCGTCCAGGTCACGCCGTGCCGTTCGAGCAGCGCGGACGGGCTGCCGCCGGTGCGCTCGTCGCCGGAGCCGGTTGCCGCGCCCGGCGCAGCCGCGTCGGCGCCGATGCGCACGCCGTCGCTCGTCACGGGCAGGCTCCGGTTGCCGGCGAGGTCGGTCGCACGCACGCTGACGAACAGCGTCTGGTCGCCGGGCAGCTCGACGCCCTCGGTGGCCGCGCGCTCGGCCCCGCCGACGGCGGTCCAGGGCATCACGTCCGCCGCTCCAGGATGCGTGCCGACGCACCACTCGTAGACCACCGGCAGGCCCTCGGGATCGACGAACGGATCCCAGTTCGCGAACAGCGCACCGCGCGACTCCTGGCGGTCGACGTCGGCGCCGATGCCGTCGCGCACGGCGGCCGGCGCCGGTGGGGCATCCGGCGGGCGATGCAGGTCGCCGGGCGCGGGCGCGCTGCAGCCGGCGAGCAGCAGCAGCCCGACCGCGGACCGGGCGCGGGCCGGCCGCGGCGGCTTCTCGAGCTGGATGCCGGGCATGCGATCGTCCTGGAGTCGGGTGGTCATCGGGACACGGCCGGCCGGGCCTTGAGGCGCTCGCGGCAGCGCCCGGGCCGGGATCCGGAGCGTGGTCCAGGTTACAGAAGTCCGCGGCCCTGGCGTGCCGAAAGAACCTCGCGACCGGCGCCACTGCTGCGCGAACGCCGCGTCGGATAGGATCCGCGGCCCGCGGGCACGGTCGCCGCACCGGGCCGGGACACGGTGGAACCCGGCCGGGAGCCGGGTGCAGACATGACGAAGAACCTCGCTGACGAACTGCAGTTCACGGCCCGGCAGGCGATGACGGGCCTGCACCCGTTGCCGCAAGGGGAGGAGCCCGGCGGCCTGCCGTTGCGCAAGCTGTTGGCGGCGGTCTTCCGCTCGCGCTACCTCGTGTTCGGCACCACGCTGTTCGGCCTGCTGGTCGGCGCGTTCCTGGCGATCACGACGGCGAACTCCTACGTGAGCACCGGCACGTTCCGCTTCACGGGTTCCGGCGCCGAGGTCTCGGACATCGACCCGACGCGCGCGACGCAGACGAGCCTGGAGGCGATCGGCACGACCGCGACCTACATCCTGGGCACGCCGGGCCTGCTGAGCCGCGTCGTCGACCGGCTGGGTCCCGCGCGCATCCTCGCGCCGTACCGGCCCGGCACGCCCGGCGCATCGGGCGTGCGGTCGTTCTTCTACGCGATCCAGCGCGACTGGAACGCGACCCGATCCGAGGACGTGTCGCCCGAAGAGGCGCTGAAGTGCCTGCAGCGGACCCTGTCGATCGAACGCCCGCGCTTCACCGACGTGCTGGTCGCGACGTGCCGGGCCAACGACCCGCGGCTCGCCCAGGAGGTCCTCTCCGTCTACATGGCCGAGGCGATCAAGTGGCACATCGAGAAGTACGACGACCCGAAGGCCTACGAGGAGCTGCGCAAGGCGGTCGACGACGCGCGCCAGCGGCTCGACGCGGCGCAGCGCGCGCTGCAGGACTTCCGCGACCTCGAGGCCGGCGTGCAGGACTTCGAGAGCGAACTGCGCCGCCTCAGGGAGGACGAGAGCGACGCGCTCGGCGATCGCACGCGGCACGAGGCGGAACTGAGCCAGAAGCGGGCGATGGTCGAGGCGCTGCGGGAGCAGCTCGACCAGGTCAAGGGCACGCTGCCGCGCTACGTGATCGAACACAAGAAGCCCGACCCGACGCGCGAGATCGACGAGTACACGGCGCGCAAGATCGACCTGAACCTCGAGCTGAAGCGGTTGCAGAGCGAGGGCCGGCGCGACACCGCGGACAAGGAGCGGCAGATCCAGGCGATCGACGCGGAGATCGCGCGCATCAAGAAGCAGGCGGCCGAAGCGGAGCCGATCCCCGAACAGGTCGAGAACCCCGACTGGCGCCGTGCGACCGTCACGCTCGGCGAACTGCAGACCGAGGTCCGCCTGCTGGCGGCGCAGCTCGCGCAGATGACCAAGGACCGCGAGACGGCGAGCAAACGGCTCGAGCGCATGATCGGCCTCGAGCCGCAGTACCTGAAGCTGCGCGACGCGCGCCTCGCCGCCGACGACGCGCTGAAGCTGTCGCTCGACGCCTGGCAGGTGGCGCAGCAGAAGCGCGCGCTGAGCCAGGGCCTGTTCAGCTCGCTGAAGGAGGTCGAGCCGGCCTCGCTGCCGCTCGAGAAGGAGGGACCCAACCGCGGCAGGCTGCTGCTCGGCGGCCTGATGGTCGGGCTGTTCCTCGGGCTCGGTCTCGTCGTGCTGCGCGCGTTGCCCGACACCGTGGTGCGCACGCGCGAGAACCTCGAGCGCATCGAGGGCCTGCAGGTGATCGGCGTGATGCCGCGGCTCGACGGCCGGAACCTGAAGCGGCACCGGTTGCTGCGCGAGCGAGGCTGGTGACCATGGGCGACGTCATCGCGAGACACGACCCGAAGAGCCGGAGGTCCGAGGTCATCGCGACCGAACTCGGCTACCTGTGGTCCAACCTGCTGCAGCGCGGCGTGGTCGAGACGCACCGCGCGATCGGCTTCTGCGCGATCGGCGACGACGAGGGGTCCAACACGCTCGCGGCGAACCTGGCGCTGTTCCTCGGCAGCAGGGGCCGGCGCGTCGCGCTGGTCGAGGCGACCCTGCGCGCACCGGCCCTCGCCGGCATCTTCCAGGCGACGCCGTCGCCCGGGCTCGCCGAGGTGCTCGCCGGCAAGGCCGTGCTGCGCGACGCGCTGCGGCTCGAGGTGGCCGCGGGGGTCGATCTGGTCGCGGCCGGCGACGGGGCCGATCCGTTCTGGTGTTTCACCGGCGATCGCTTCCGCGCGGTGGTCCAGGAACTGCTCGCCGACCGCGAACTGTGCCTCGTCGACGTGCCGGGCCTCAACCGCGCGCCGGAGGCGGACTTCGTCGTGCGCGCGCTCGACGCCGTCGTGCTCGTCGTCGAGGCGAACCGCCACCACGCCGACGTCGTGCAGCGCAACATCACGTTCCTGCGGTCGCTGGGCACGCCGGTGCTCGGCTCGGTCGTCAACGACCTCGTGCACGAGATCCCGACCATCGTGCAGAAGCTCATGTAGCGCCGTGGCGGGCTGCGCTACAACGCGGCCGTGACCGCCAGGCCCACCAGCGCCGACGCCGTGCCGGACGGCCTGGCCCTCGGCTTCGACGTCACCGCGTGGTACCAGGATCCGGCCTTCGCGCCGCACCTGTCGCGGCGCCACTGGCGCAGGCTGCCGGCGCGGCTCGCCGAGGGCGTCGGGCAGGCGCTCGCGGCGTGCCGCCGCCACGGTTCGCGCGCGACGTTCTTCGTGTCGGGCGAGGTGGCGGAGGGGTCGCCGGACCTGGTGCGCGCGATCGCCGCCGCCGGCCACGAGGTGGGGCTTGCGGGGCCCGAACCGTGCGACCTCGCCGGGCTCGCCGCCGCAGACCGCGCGGTCTGGCTCGACCGGTGCGAACGCACGCGGCGCCGGCTCGAGGCGCTCGCCGGAGCCGCCGTGCGCGGTTTTCGCGCGCCGTGGCCGGTGGCCGCTGGCGGCGCGTGGTGGCGCGCGGCGATGGCCGGCCCGGGCTGCCGGTACGACGCCACGGAAGTGGCCGACGGTTCGGCGCCGCCCGGCCAGCTCGTGGTCGCGGCCCACGGAATCGCCGGCCCGGGGGCCGCGCGTTGCGTGCCGACCTGGGCGCTCGATGCGGGCCAGCCGCGGCTCGTGGGCCTGCCGCGCGCGGTGCTGCGGGGGCACCGCAAGGTGATCGCGGCCGTCGGCGGGGGCCTCGAACGCCTGCTCGCAACCGGTTCCCCGCGGCCGTTCGCGGCAGCACTCGGGCTGCCGGCCGCGCTGCCTGCCGCGCCCGATCCGCCGCCCGCTCCGCCGCCCGCCCCGCTGCCCGCCGCAACCGCTCCACCGCCCGCTCCGCGCCCGGACCTGCCAGAACTCGCGGTGGTCGTGCCGCTCAAGGACGAGGAGCCGGGTCTGCCATCGCTCGCGGTGGAGCTCGACGCGCTCGCGGCGCGGCTCACCCCGCTCGTGCGCACGGGGTTCGTGCTCGTCGACGACGGCAGCACCGACCGCACCTGGCCGATGCTGCAGGAACTGTTCGGCTCGCGGAGCGACGTGCGGCTCGTGCGGCACGAGCGGAACCTCGGCGTCGCGGCGGCGATCCGCACCGGCCTCGGCGCGACCGCTGCGCCGCTCGCGGCCTCGATCGACGGCGACCTGTCCTACGATCCGGCCGAGCTCGAGCACATGCTGCCGCTGCTGGAGGGCGCCGACGTCGTGACGGCGTCGCCGTACCACGCGCGCGGCGGCGTGCGCCACGTGCCGCCCTGGCGCCTGCTGCTGTCGCGCGCGCTGTCGCGCTGCTACCGGTGGCTGCTGCGCAGCGACGTGCGCACGTGGACGAGCTGCTTCCGGCTCTACCGGCGCGCCGCCGTGGCCGACCTGCCGCTCGAACACCCGGGCTTCCTGGGCACGGCCGAGTGGCTCGTGCGCGTGCTGCGGCGCGGCGGCGTGGTGCGCGAGCATCCGTGCGTGCTCGAGGCGAGGCTGTTCGGCGTCTCGAAGATGAAGGTGCTGCGCACGATCTGCGGCCACCTGCGCCTGTTGTGGCAGGTGCTGCGCGGCCGGATCAGCTGAACCCCGCGCCGGGTGCTCCGCGCAGGTCGGGCACCTCGCGCGGCCGGCGACACAGTTCGCCGACGCAGCCGGGGCGCGCCAGCCGCCGCAGTGCTGCCGCGTAGAGCCCCGCCCGATCGCGCCGGCCGACCAGCGCCGCGACCGCCCAGACGCACCAGCGCAGCAGCATGCCGAGCACGAGGCAGGCGCGGACCCACTCGGTCCAGCCCCGGCCGTGCCAGGCGGCGTGGTAGAGCAGGCAGCTCTCGCGGAAGGCCACGAACGTGCGTTCGGCGGCCTGCGCGGCGCTGAGCCCGCCCGCGTGCACGAAGCACGGCTCGGACAGCCAGCGCACGCGGTGGCCCGCGGCGCGCACGCGTTCGCAGAAGTCGGCCTCCTCGAAGTACATGAAGAACCGTTCGTCGAAGCCGCCGACCTCGCGCAGCACGGCGCCGCGGATCAGGAACACGCAGCCGCTGACGTTGTCGACGTCGGCAGCCGCCGCCGGCGCGCGGGCGCTCACGAGCAGGTCGAGGCCCAGCGCCCGCGGCAGGTAGTGGCGCGGCAGATGCTGCTGCCACGTGCTCCGCTGGCCCCGCCCGCACTCGTCGACGATGCGCGGCCCGAACACGGCGGCGCCGGGCTCCCGATCGGCCGCCGCGAGCAGTGCCTGCAGCGCGGGCCACGTCGCCTCGGCGTCGGTGTTGAGCAGCAGCACCCAGCGACCGCGCGCGCGCTCGAGGCCGCGGTTGACGCCGTAGGCGAACCCGCCGTTGCGCGGCTGCGGCAGCACGATCGCGGCGGGGAACGCCGCGCGCGCAGCCGCGGCGCTGCCATCGCCGCTGTCGTTGTCGACCACGATCAGCTCGCACGGGAGCGGCGGGTCCGGCAGCAGGCGCCCGAGCAGGGCCAGCAGCAGGTCGCGCGTGTTCCAGTTCACGACGACGATCGAGAGCTCCGGCGATCGCGCGGCGGCGGTCATCGGCGGGCAGCAGAGCGCACGCGCTGGCGCGGTGGAAGCTCGCGGCCGGGCTTCCTGGTCACATGCCCGTGCCCGACAGCACGGCGCGGAAGGTGTGTGCGATCAGCTTGAGGTCGAGCCACAGCGACCAGTTGTCGATGTAGTAGAGGTCCATCTCGACCCAGCGCTTGAAGGACACGCGGTTGCGGCCCCAGACCTGCCAGACGCACGTGAGCCCGGGCTTCACCGAGATGCGGCGGCGCTGCCACCACGAGTACTGCTCGACCTCGCTCGGGATCGGCGGCCGCGGGCCGACGAGGCTCATGTCGCCGATCAGCACGTTGAGCAGCTGCGGCAGTTCGTCGAGGCTGAACTTGCGCAGCAGGCGGCCGACGGGGGTCACGCGCGGGTCCTTCGGGATCTTGAACGCGGGGCCGTCCTGCGTGCTGGCGCCGCGCAGCTGCTCCTGCTGCGCGTGGGCGCCGACGCGCATCGTGCGGAACTTGAAGCACGTGAAGTGCTCCCCGCTGCGGCCGACGCGCGTCTGGCGGTAGAACACCGGGCCGGGGCTCGTGAGCCTGACGGCCAGCGCGCAGCCGAGGAACACCGGCAGCAGCGCGGCGAGGCCGACCGTGGCCCCGACGAGGTCGATGGCGCGTTTGCCCAGCTGCGCGAACGTCTGGCTGGGTTCCGTCTCGAACGTGAGCCCGGTCTGGCTGCCGGTCCACGACAGGCCGACGCGCAGGTGGCGGAGATCCAGGAACGGCGGGAAGTAGCGGATGCCGAGGCCGATCGCGTCGCACGCGTCGAAGACGCGGTGCACTTCACCCGTGACGGCCCGGTCCGACGGGCAGACGAGCGCCAGGTCGAGGTGGCGACCCGCGAGAGTCTGTTCGAGGTCGCCGATCGCACCGATCGGCGCGAGCTGCGGCATCTCGGCCGGCTCCTCGCCCGTGAACGGCACACAGCCGACGAACTCCATGTCGCGTCGCACGTCGCGTCCCGAGATCAGTGCCCGCGCGCTGGCACTGGCGCCGATCACGAGAGTGCGCAGGCGGCCCGACGCATGTGCGATCGGCGACGCGAGCGCCGCGAGGCGCACCGCCGCCAGGGCCGCGACGCCGAGGCCGAACACGAGCCAGATGTGGAACGGCGGGCGGCTCAGGATCGAGGTGCCGAGCAGGCCGGCGACGCCCCATACGGTGGCCCAGGTCTCGAGCATCGCGCGGAACGCCGTGCGCCGGTTACGGCGTAGGGGAACGTGATAGGTTCCCAGCCGGTATGCCACGACCAGCCATACCGAACCGAACAGCGCCGCGTGCATGGCTGCAGTGATCGCGACTTCGCGCGCCGGCTCAGGCCCGCTGGTGAGCATCCCGGCGCCTGCGAGGGCGGCGGTGATGGCTGCGAGGTCGGCAGCGACCAGGGCCATGCGGAGTGGGCGAGCGCGGGGCATGCGGCAAGAAGGCGAGGAGAGGTGTTTCTAGTCGGGTGGGGGGCGGTGGATACGGGATGCCCTGTGGCTGTATCGGCAGGCGGGCCGGGCGGCCCCTACATCGGCGAAAGAGCGAACGCGTGGCGATCGTGACAGGGGATTCCCACGAGGACCCGGCCATCCCCCGGCGGCAGGAACTGGCGATGCTGTCCACCGAACCCGTCCTGTGGGCAAGTCGGTGGAGAGAGTATGGGTTCGGGGTGGAAAGCCCGTGCAGATTCCGGTGGAGATCGGCGCCGGGCTTCAGGAGGGCACCAGGATCCCCTGGTGCCGGGCCTGCAACTCCGGCGACGCACCCGGCACCAGCGTCAGCGAGGCGCAGGCCGCGAGCGTCACTTGCCACAGGACCACGGTCTGCTCGAAGTAGGACACGGCGATGAAGTTCATGCAGTGCATGAACATCGCGGTGCCCAGCGACCACGCGATCAACCTGGTGCTGCGCGGCAGCAGCGGCGAACGCAGCGTGCGCGAGATGCCGGCGAACGCGAACCAGATGCAGAGCACGAAGGCCAGCAGGCGCGCGAGTCCGCCGGTCACCCCTTCGGCGACGAACTGGTTCGTCACGTCGTGCAGTCCCGGTCCCCAGTGCCCGGTCGCGGGCGTGCCGAGCAACCACCACTCGCCGACCCGTTCGAAGAACTTGTCGACCAGATGGTAGCGGTGCCAGCCCGTCGAGCCGCCGACGACGTCCACGCGCGCGAGCAGATGCCAGACGGGCATCTTCATCAGCAGGAAGTGCAGCACGCAGAGCCACGCGAGCACGAGCCAACGCAACCACCGCAGCGCGCCGCGCACGAAGTAGGCCACTGCGCCGACGAGGCCGAACAGCACGGCCATCACGGGCGTGCTCGAGGCGCACAGCACCACGATCGCCAGCGCCGCGGCGGTGCCGCAGGCGGGCAGGATCCAGCCGCGGCCCAGCCAGCCGCGCACCAGGAAGAACGGCACGAGGCAGGCCCAGAAGCAGCCTGCGAGGATCGAGTGGGCGAAGGCGCCCTGGCAGCGCAGCCGCCCGTCGCGCACCTCGGTGAACTGCGGCACGCCGCCGAACACGTGGAACATGTTCTGCTGCGTGCGGTTCTCGACGAGGAAGAACACCAGCACCACGAAGCCGCACAGCAGGAACTGCACGGCGATCCGGAGCAGGTCGCCCGCGGTCTGGATCCACGCCCGGAAGAAGAAGTAGACCATCATCGCGTCGACGGCGATGCCGAGCCGGTTCACCAGGACCGACAGCGTCATGCCCTGCAGCGTGCCGAACACCGCCGCGACGACGGCCCACGCGACCATCGCGCGGTCGAGGTGGTTCCAGGCGATGGGCGTCGTTTCGCCGCGCAGCAGCAGCCGCAGCCAGATCGCCGCCATCAGCAGGCGCACGAACGTGAAGTCGATCGTGGCGATCACGATGCGCTGCCCGGCAGGGATGAAGCACAGCAGCAGGATCACGGGCAGGGTGGCCCACCGGCGCGGCGCCAGGATCGCCATCACCGACAGCAGCGCGAGCATGGCGGCGCCCACCGGGTGCACGGCGGTGACGTTGCCGAAGTCGTGCCCCGCCTGCGCGGGAACGTCGGGATCCTGGATCATCGCCAGCACGTGGGCTCTGCTCGGCCATCGGGGCGGCCCGGCTCGACGCGCTCCGCCGCGCGCCCTCGGGCCGTGGGTCCGGACCGCCGCGGCACGAGGATCCCCGCGCGGGGGCCGCGAGTCCAGCCGGCAGCGCGCGGCAGACGCGGCCCGGCCGCGCCACGATGCTGGCGCCCGCGCGGCTGCGCTCCTACCCTGCCCGCGTGACTTCGACGTTCCTCCGTGATCCGGGTGGCCGGGATTCCCCGGCCGGCTCCATCTGCCCCGCACGCCGCCACCGCTGGTCTCCGGTCGCCGCCGTGCTGTTGCTGTTCGCCGCGTGCTCCTCCGCGCCGCCGTTCGACGCGAAGGCCGTCGCCGCCGAATGGGCCGCCTACATGCAGCGCGACTACGTGCTGCGCCCGGGCGACCGCCTGTCGGTGCTGGTCGAGCAACTGCGGCCGGACCAGGCCCAGGGGGCGCTGCGCGACGCCGTGCAGGAGGTCGTCGTCTCGCCGACCGGCACGATCGACCTGCGGCAGCTGCCGGGGCCCCTGCAGGTGGGCGGCAGGTCGGTCGGCGCGACGCGCACGCTGGTCGCCGAGGCCTACAAGTTCCTCGCCGCGGAGCCGAAGGTCACCGTGACCCTGATCGAGGCCGCGGCCCAGTCCGTCTTCGTGTGCGGCGAGGTGCACCGCCCCGGTCCCATCGTCTTCCAGCCGGGGCTGACGATGACGCAGGCGATCGCCGCGGCGGGCAGCTTCATCCACACGGTCAAACACTCCGACATCCGCGTGCTGCGCATCCACCCGGACGGTTCGCAGCGCACGTTCCGGGTCAACATGGACGCCGTGCTGCTCGACCAGCAGCCCGACTTCCTGCTGCTGCCCGGCGACGTCGTCTACGCGCAGACCTCGGGCATCGCCGACGCCGGCAACTGGGTCGACCTCTGGATCCGGCGGCTGTTGCCGTTCTCGATCGGTGGCCCGGCGATCGGCACCATCCAAAACTGAGCGGGCCGTCCGCCCGGGAACCTGGATGACCGCCGCCGCCAGCCTCCTGCGCGTCTGCATGGTCGTGCACGCCTACTACGAGGGCGACGCGCGCGTGCGGCGCTACGCGGAGTCGCTGGCCGCGGCCGGGCACGCCGTCGACGTGCTCGCGCTGCGCGCCCCCGGCAGACCGGTGCGCGAGGAACTGCGCGGCGTCGCCGTGCAGCGCCTGCCGCTGTCGCGCCGGCGCGGCGGAGCCCTGCGCTATCTGTTCGAGTACGTGCGGTTCACGCTGCTGTGCGGCTGCGTGCTCGCGTGGCGCGCGCGCCGCTACGACCTCGTGCACGTGCACAACATGCCCGACTTCCTCGTGTTCGCGGCGCTGCTGCCGCGCCTGTGCGGCCGGACCGTGCTGCTCGACGTGCACGACCTGATGCCCGAGGTCTACTGCAGCAAGTTCAAGACCGGCGTGCGGCACCCGGGCCTCTGGCCGATGCGCGCGCAGGAATGGCTGTCGCACCGCTTCGCGAGCGCCTGTTGCTTCGCGACCGAACGGTTCCGGCGCGTCGCGATCGACCGCGGCACGGTGCGCGAGGCGGACTCGATCGCGGTGCTGAACGCGGCGGACACGACGCTGTTCGACCGGCGCCGGCACCCGTGGTCGGGCCCCGGGCCCGGTGCCTTCGTGATGCTCTACCTCGGCACCGTGTCGCACCGGCACGGCGTCGACCAGTGCGTGCGCGTGCTGCCGCTGTTGCGCGAACGGATCCCGGGCCTCGTGCTCGTGGTCCACGCCAAGCTCTCCGAGGCGGAGGGCCGGCCGATGCAGGAACTGCAGGACCTGGCGCGCGAGCTCGGCGTCGCGGACCTCGTCGAGATCCGGCCGCCGCTCCTGCTGCAGGACGTGCCGGCCGCGATGAGCCGCGCGTCGGTCGGCGTGTTCACGCCGCACCTCGACGTGCACATCGACATGGCGCTGTCGCTGAAGGTGCCCGAGTTCGTCGCGATGGGCGTGCCGGTGGTCGCCGTGCGCACCTCGATCATGACCTCGCTGTTCGCCGAGGACGAAGTGGCGATGTTCGCCGACGGCGACCTGCCGGCGTTCGCCGACTGGCTCGCGCGGCTCGCCGCCGACCCGGCGCTGGGCCGCGCCATGGCGGAACGAGCGGCGCGGTTCACGCGCGAGCACGCGTGGGAGAACGAGTTCGCCGGCTACGTGCGGCTGCTGGAGCGGCTGCTGCGGCGGCCGGTCGCGGCGCGCCCGGTGGGCCCGACGTGACGCATCGTCCGCCGGGGGGCTTGGGCGCGGGTTCCGCGGGCCGTACGATGCCCGGGTTTCCTGCCACGAGGTGAAACGATGCGGCCATTCGCCGTGCTCGCCGTCTCCTGCCTGCTCGTCGCTTTCGCGCCTGCCCAGTTCGCCGGTCCCGGCCTGTCGTGGTCGGGCAGTTCGGGCGGCAACGCGCGCTCCTTCGTGCCGAGCTGCACGAACCTGCCCGTCGCCGCCGTGCCCGGCGAGACGGTCACGGTGACCGTCTGGGGCGACGTGCTGTCGCCGTTCGTGCTGCTGGCGGCGTGGAGCGGCACGCAGTGCGTGCAGTTCCCGGGGGTCGGCAACGGCCTGATCCTCGATCCGCCGGTGCTGACCGTCACGTGCGGCGTGCTGACGCAGACGACGCCGTGCCTGTCGTGTCCGCCGGGGCTCGAGCCGCTGCCGTTCGTGCTGCCCGCCTGGCTGCCGGCCGGCACCGCGCTCGCGCTGCAGGGCGGCGCGTTCGGCTCGGGCCAGCCGTCGTTCACGATCGCGATCACCGGACGGGTCTGATCGCCCCTCCGGCCGTCACAGGCCGAAGAAGCGCCGGATGCGCTGCACCAGCTCGCCGGCACCCTTCTGCACCGCCGCCTTCTTCTCGGGCGCGGCATCCTGCAGTTCCTGCAGCGCGCGCAGGCCTTGCCGCCGCGCCTCGACGATCTCGGCCATCTCCTGCGCGAGCCCGGGCCGCCGCGCCAGCATCGCGTGCAGCGCGGCCTTGTGGATCACCAGCACGGCGAGGTCGTCGACGGCGGTCACGCTCGCGGAGCGCACGTCGCCGGTCAGCAGCGCCATCTCGCCGAAGAACTCGCCGCGCGACAGGCGCGCGACCTCGCGCTCGGCGTCGTTGTCGGTGCGCACGGTGACGATCGCGGTGCCCTCGAGCACGACGTACATCGCGTCGCCGGGGTCGCCCTGGTGCACGACGCGCTCGCCGCGGCCGAACTCGAGCCGTTCGCAGTCGAGCGACATCTGCTCGAGTTCCTCGGGCGACAGCGGCACGAACACCGGCACGCTGTTCAGCACGTCGACCGCGCGGTGCTTGACGACCGGCTTGGGCATGGTCTGCCGGTACTCGTAGTTGACGCTGATCGGGAACGGGATCGACAGCCGGTTGCGTTTGGCGGCGTACCAGACGCGCGTCATGAACTCGTCGTTGATCTCCTGCACGCGCGGGTAGTCGTCGATGAAGAAGCGCACCTGGTACTCGATCGAATACGCGGCGTAGTTGACCGTGCGCACGGCCGGCTGCGGCTCGGTCAGCACGCCGCGCGTGCTGCGCACCACGGACAGCAGCACGCGCTTGACCTTGTTCGGCGGGTCGTCGTACGAGAAGCCGAACACGGGGCTCTCGGCGTGCGCGCGCGTCGGCCGCGAGATGTTGACCAGCGTCTCCTTGCCGATCACCGAGTTCGGGATCACGACCATGTCGCGCGCGCGCGTGCGCACGCGGACCGAGCGCCAGTTCATCTCGACGACCTCGCCGGTCAGCGAGCCGACGGTGATCCAGTCGCCGACCTCGAACGGCCGCTCGAACATCACCGCGATGCCCGCCATCACGTTGTCGAGCGTGTTCTGCAGCGCGAAGCCGAGCACGATCGAGCTGACGCCGACCGCGGTCAGCATGCCGCCGAGGTCCTTGTCCCAGACGCCGGCGACGACGAAGCAGCCGCCGACCAGCACCAGGATCAGCCGCAGGATGTCGATCAGCAGCTTCGGGTAGCGCGCGGCGAACGTGTTGCCCTCGCGGCGCATCAGCGCCGTGTTGGTCACGAACGACAGCGCGACCAGGATGCCGGCGAGCCACAGCAGCGTCTCGACGATGCGCAGCGGCGTGCCCTGCGGATCCCAATGCAGGCCGCGCCACCCCACGAGGTAGAGCAGCAGCGCGGGCAGCACGAGCCCGCGCACCATGCGCACCGTGCCGCGCAGCGGGTGCTGGCGGCGGTCGAGTCCGCGCGCGAGCGTGGTCGCGAGAAGGGCCAACGCGAGCCAGCCGAGCACGTACAGGGCGATCTCGAGCCAGGGTTCCACGGGTTCCTCCGGGCGGCGGGTCAGCCCCTGGTGGCGGCGAGGTAACGCTGCCGGCGCGCCGCGGCGGCGGCGGGGTCGCCGGCGAACGGCAGCGGCGGGCCGAGCGCGGCCGTGCGGTCCTGCGGGGCCGGGTGGGTCGAGAACATGCCGCCCTGCCCGCCCTCACCCTGCATGTTGCCGAGCACGCGCGCGAGCGCCTGCGGGTCGTAGCCGGTGTTGGCCAGGAACTCGCGGCCGAGCGCGTCGGCCTGTTCTTCCGACTCGCGCGAGTAGCCGCTCGTCACGAGCGTCTGCACGATGTCGTCGATCGAACCGTCGAACAGGTCCGTCAGCGCGTCGAGGTCCTCCTTGCTCATCGTCGCCTGCGCCGCGCCGGCGCCGAGGTAGGTGAACGCCTGCGCGAGGTTCGCCTTCTGGATCGCCGCGACGCCGTGTTGCAGCGTCACGTGCGCGATCTCGTGCGCGAGCACCGCGGCGAGTTCGTCCTCCGAGCGCGTCTTGGCGATCAGGCCCTTCGACAAGAGGATCAGACCGCCCGGGCACGCGAACGCGTTGACCTCGTCGGTCGCGAGCACCGCGAAGCGGTAGTCGAGGAACGGCCGGCGCACCTTGTCGTTGGTGCCGACGATCGCATGGCCGATGCGGTTCACGTAGGCCGTCAGCCGTTCGTCGTCGCTGATCTGGTAGCCGGGCATCGCCAGGATCTGCGCCCCGACCGAGCGGCCGATGAAGTGGGGTTCGCTCGGGTCGAGGTCCTGGAACGACTTGCGCAGGCGGTTCATGCCGCGGAACAGTTTGCCCTCGGCGGTGCTCTCGTCGGTCGCCTGCTCGAGCGCGTCGAGCACGGCGGCGCAGGCCGCGAGCGGCAGCGCGCAGAACACGAACAACAGCAGCAGGCGGCGCATCACCGGCCCTCCTGCAGCAGCCCGCCCTCGGTCAGGAAGCGCTGCACGTCGGTTTCGGGCGTGGCGCGCGCTTGCAGCCGGTCGACGAGCTGGAAGGCCGCCTCGAGGTTCGGGTTCTTGCCGCGGTAGTTCTGCTCGACCTGCGGGTTGAAGCCCTTGCGCGCGGCCGACGTCTCCGACGCGGAGTAGTTCTCGCGCACGCCCTGGCCCGACAGCCGCACGTCGGGGTTCGTCGACACGTCGGTCTCGTGCAGCCAGCCGGCCAACTGGCCGGACCTGACCCGGAGCCACGCGCCGTCGCGCCGCTCGAAGGCGAGCTTGTCGCCCTCGCGCAGATCGGCGACCGGCGCGGCGAACATCTTCTTCTGCGCGCGCAGCTTCGTCGTCCTGCGCGTGACGGTCAGGATGGCGCCCGGGTCCTGCGGCGTGTCCGCCGCGAGCAGGGTCAAGATCACGAACAGGCCGACGGCCCGCGTGGGCAGCTTCATGGCGGGGCACAATAGCGAGCGCGCGGCGCCGCGCGAGCCCGCGGGTGGCGCCCGCGCCGGGCGCCGTCACTTCTTGTCGAGGCGGAACTCGCCGTCGAACGAGGGATCCTGCAGCTTCTCGAGCCACAGCGCCGCGAGTCCGTCGCCGGGCCGCAGCTCGAGGCACCGCTCGAGACCGGCGCGCGTTGCTCCGCGGTCGCCGGCGCGCAGCGCGTCGAGGGCGCCGCGCCAGGCGTCGGCGAAGGCGAGCGTCGCCGCGTCGGCTGCGGCGCGCAGCGCCAGCGGTTCGTAGACGCGGATCGGCGCCTGCCGGCCGACGACGCCGATGCGGCCGACCTCGCGGCCGACCACGTCGGCAGCGGCCATCGCCCACGCCGTCTCGCTGGCGAGGCACTGCGTGCCGAACGCCTTGTTGGCGCCCTCGAGCCGCGCCGCGAGGTTCACGGTGTCGCCGATCGCCGTGTAGTCGAAGCGGTCGGCCGAGCCCATGTTGCCGATCACCGCGGGGCCCGTGTGCACGCCGATGCGCGTCGCGATGCCCGGGATGCCGCGCGCCTCTGCCTCGGCGGCGATCTGCCGGCTCACCTGCAGCGCCCGCACCGCGGCGCGCACCGCGGCGCGGCCGTGGTCGTCGGTCGCGACCGGCGCGCCGAAGAAGGCCATGATCGCGTCGCCGATGAACTTGTCGACGACGCCGTGTTCGGCGAGCACGGGCTTGCACATGCGCGTGAAATAGTCGTTCAGGAAGGCGACCAGTTCGTGCGGCTGGCAGCGTTCCGAGAGTCCCGTGAAGCCCTGCAGGTCGGTGAACAGGAGCGTGACGTCGCGCAGTTCGCCGCCGAGCCGCAGCGCCTGCGGGTCGCGCAGCACCTCGGCCAGCACCTCGGGTGCGAGGTAGCTCTGGAACGCGCGCCGCATCTCGCGCTTCTGCCGGCCCTCGACGACGAGGCGCCACAGGAACGAGCCGACGGCCGACGTGCCGCCGGCGAGCGCGGGCGCGGCGACCGGCACCGCGAGCAGCGACAGCCAGGTCCAGGCGACGAGGCCGAGGCCGAGCAGCAGCAGCAGCCCCAGCGCGGCCAGCGGGGCGAGCGCGCCGGGCAGCAGGAACACCGCCGCGGTGCCGAGCGCGGCGGCGGCGGCGGCGAGCGGCAGGTCCCACGCGGGCGCGCGCAGCGCGTCGCCGCGCAGCAGGTTGTCGATCGCCGTCGCGTGCAGTTCGACGCCGGGGAAGCGTTCGCTGAGCGGGGTCTGGTGCGCGTCCTCGTAACCCTCGGCGTGCACGCCGATCAGCACGATCCTGTCGCGGAAGGTCTCCGGCGGGTAGCGCGGCGCCTCGCCGGGTTCGGCCTGCGCCGCCAGCAGCACGTTGACGAACTTGACCTTCGGGAACGTGAACTCGGGTCCGCGGAAGTTCAGCAGCATGCGCGCGCCGGGACCGGCGGCCACCGTGGGACCACCGGGCAGACCGATGGCGCCGGCCTGCACCTCGAACTCCCTGGCGGCCGTGCCCGCGAGCGCCGCCGCGGCCGCCAGCGACGGGAAGACCTTCGCCGGTTCTTCCTTCGGGCCCCACAGGCGCAGCAGGTCGTAGCGGCGGAACGTCTTGTCGGCGTCCGGGCGGATGTTGACGAAACCGAGCCGGTCGGCGCCGGCGACGAGTTCCGGCAGCGGCAGCACGACGCCGCGTTCGCGCGTCCGCGCGAGCGCTTCAGCACCGCCGAGGCCCTGCGCGGCGAACGCCGCGGTCTCCGCGGCGTCGCGGCCGTCCTCGCGGAAGTCGACGAACTTCATCGCCAGCACGTCGCCGCGCCCGCCGGCCAGTGCGTTGCCGAACTCGGTGTCGCCGGCGGCGCTGCCGCGCTGGTCGAACAAGAGGTCGAAGACCACCGCGCGCGCGCCGGCATCGCGCAGGTGCTGCAGCACCGGCGCGTAGACGTCGCGCGGCCACGGCCACGAGAAGCCGCCCTCCTTCTCGGCGTAGTCCAGCGACTCCTGGTCGATCCACGCGATCACGACGTCGTCGCCGGGCGCCACGCGGCCGAGGCCGGTCGCATAGCGCGCGTCGAGCAGCAGCAGCTCGAGCCGTTCGACGGCGCCGAGCGGCAGCAGGGCCAGCACCAGCACGAAGCCCGACAGGGCGCAGAGACAGGCGGCGACCGGGCGGCGCATGCGCGGGTTGTAGCCGGAGCTGCGCGCGGCGGCGCCTGCCCCGTTCAGAAGCCGTCGGCCTGCCGGTAGCGCTCGATCAGCTTCTTCTCGCCGTCCAGGCCGCCCTCCGCGTTGCCGTGCTCCATGCCGACGACGCCGCGGAAGCCCTTGCCGTGGACGTGGCGGAACACGTTCCGGTAGTTGATCTCGCCGGTGCCCGGCTCCTTCCGGCCCGGATTGTCGCCGACCTGGAAGTAGGCGATCTCCTCCCACGCCGCGTCGAGGTTGGGGATCAGGTTCCCCTCGGTGACCTGCTGGTGGTAGAGGTCGTCGAGGATCTTGCAGTGCGGGCTGCCGACCGCGCGGCAGATCGCGAACGCCTGCGCGATCTTGGTCAGGAACAGGTTCGGGTGGTCGCGGAAGTTCAGCGGCTCGAGCACCATCACGAGCTCGCTCTTCGCAGCCGCCATCACGTCGCAGCAGCGCTTCAGCAGCTCGACCACGTTGGCGGTCTGGTAGCCGGGCTCGAGGCGCGGGTCGACGGTGCCGGGCACGACGGTGCACCAGCGTGCGTTGACGCGCCTCCCGGTCTCGACGGCCTTCCGCATGTCGGCGAGTGCGCGTTCGGCGTGGTCCTTCTTGCCGGACGCGAACACCGGCGCGCCGAAGTCGCCGTGCGCGACGAACACGCCCATCGTCATTCCGAGCTGCGCCCTCGTCTTGGCGAGGCGCTCCTGCGTCGCTTGGTCGCGGCCGCCCATGCCGTTGTCCTCCCACGCGCGGAAGCCCTCGTCCGCCGCGAACTGCAGCTGGTCCTCGAGCTCCTTCGCGTGGTTCTGGAACATGCCGAAGTGCGGCGCGTAGAGCAGGCGGAACGGCGCGCCGGGGCGCGCGGCGGCGGTGGACGTGGGGGAGAGAGAAGCCGCGAGCGGCGCGGTGGCGGCCGTGCAGGCGGCAGCGGCGAGGAAGGTGCGGCGATCCATGGGGGCCGCAGGATACCCGCGCGGGCGGCTGCAGCGATCTTCGTCTTCGCCGCTCACTTGCCGGACCGCTTCAGCAGCTCGAACAGCTCGCTGTCGGTCGACAGCACGAGGTTCTTGCCGGCCAGCACCGCGCGCCAGGTCTCCAGCGTCTTCAGGAACGCGTAGAGCTCGCGCGCCGCTGGGCTCTGGTCGTAGGCCGCCGCGTAGATGCGCGTCGCCTCGGCGTCGGCCTCGCCGCGGGTCTGCTGCACCTTCATGTAGGCCTCCGACTCGATGCGGCGCAGCTCGAGCTCCTTCTTGCCGAGGATGCGCGCCGCTTCGCCTTCGCCCTCGCTGCGGAAGCGCTGCGCGATCTGCGCGCGCTCGCTGGTCATGCGCTGGTAGATGCGCGGCAGCACGTCGGCGTTGTAGTTGACGCGTTTGATGCGCACGTCGAGCAGGTCGATGCCGAGCGGCTTCAGCTTCGGCGCCGCGGCGGCGAGCACGTCCTTCTCGATCTCGAGGCGGCCGCGCCTGGCGACCGGCAGCACGGTGACCGTCTGCGCCTGCTTCTGCACGTCGGGCGGCAGCACGCGGTTCTTGTCGCTGCGCACGATCTCGATCAGCTCGTGGCTCGCGACCGCGGCGCGCACCTCGCTGCCGATGATGTCCTCGAGCCGCGACTGCGCGCTGCGTTCGTCGCGCAGCGCGACGAACCACGCGGCCGGGTCGCCGATGCGCCAGCGGCTGAAGGTGTCGACCGAGATGTAGGTCTTGTCCTTGGTCGGCATCTCGGTCGCCGCCCCGTCGAACTCGAGCACGCGCTTCTCGAGGCGGTGGACCTCCTGCACGAACGGCGTCTTCCAGTGCAGCCCGGGCTCGGTGACCGGTTCGCCGACCGGCCGGCCGAACTGCGTCAGGATCACGACCTCGGTCTCGCGCACGGTGTAGAACGCGCCGCCCGCGACCATCACGACGAACAGGGCCACGGCGGCGAGCACGGCGAGTTTGAGCCTCACTTGCGCACCTCCGGCGCCACCTGGGCGCCCGGCAGCAGCGGCAGCAGCTGGGTCACGCGCTCGTCGACGATCCAGGCACCCTGCAGTGCCGGCAGCACCTCCTTCATCGTCTCGAGGTAGAGACGTTTCCTGGTGACCTCGGGCGCCTTCACGTACTCGGCGAGCACGGCGGTGAAGGCGGCGGCGTCGCCGCGCGCCTCGTTGACCCGCTGCTGCCGGTAGCCCTCGGCCTGGCTGATCTTCTGCTCGGCCTCGCCGGTCGCCTTCGGCACGACCTTGTTGTACTCGCCGTTGGCGACGTTGATCATGTTCTCGCGGTCCTGCTGGGCCTTGTTGACCTCGTTGAACGAGGCCTGCACCGCCTGCGGCGGATCGACGTCCTTGAGCTGCACCTGGTTCACGGCGACGCCGAGCTGGTAGAGCCTGGCCATCTCGCGCAGCCGCGCGGCGGCAGCGGCCTCGATCTCGGCGCGGCCGATCGTGATGACCTCGTCGACGGTGCGGTCGCCGGGGACTTCGCGCATCACGGCTTCGCCGAGGTCGCGCAAGGTCTGGCCGGGCTCGCGCACGTGGAACAGGAACAGCCGCGGGTCGTCGACGCGGTACTGCACGACCCACTCGACGAGCGCGGCGTTGAGGTCGCCGGTGACCATGTTGCGCTCGAGCTCCGGCTGGCGGCCGACCTGGTCGGGGTTGGTCCAGGGCTCGTCGGGCCGGAAGCCGAACTCGAGCTTGAGCTGGCGCTTGACCGGCACGAGTTCGACTTCGTCGATGCCGAACGGCAGCTTCCAGTGCAGGCCGGGGTCCTGCTCGGTGTGGTAGCGGCCGAAGCGCAGCACGACGCCGACGGCCTCGGCGGGCACCTGGTAGAAGGTCGACAGCAGGCCGATCAGCAGCAGCAGCGCGGGCAGGAGCCAGAGGAAGCGCAGGTAGTGGCGCAGGCGCTCGGCCGGCGGTTCACCGAAGGAGATCGTCGGACGGGGCATGGGCGGAGCGTACGGGGCGGGGGGCTGGCGCGCGACGGCGGGGAGGGGTGGCGGGGATGACGACGCTACTGCCGCTTGCGGGTCTGCGCCTTGCGCGATGGTCTTGCCCTCGGGCGCTTCAGGCCCGGCAGCGGGCCGCGCGCCACGTTGTCCCGCAACCACGACGCGAACGCGGGTTCGTCCAGCGAGCCGTCCGCGAGAGCCAGCACGAACACGGCGGCGTGCGCGGGATCGGCAACGAGCCGCATGCCGTTGCGTTCCAGGAAGACGGCCGCCGCGAGGAAGGCGGTGCGCTTGTTGCCGTCGACGAACGGGTGGTTCTCGATGATGCCAAAGGGGGAGGCAGCGGCGAGTCGGCACAGGCCCGCCTGTTCGTAGGCGAACAGGTGTTGTGGCCGGGCGAGTGCCGACGCGAGCAACCCTTCATCGCGCAGTCCGTCCGAACCGCCGTGTTGGCGCAGGCCCTCGGTATGGCATGCCAACACGGTTTGCGGCAACAGCCAGATGGGGGTCTTCACTTCGCCAACTCGCGCAAGGTCGAGCTGTAGCGGGACAACAGCGATCGGGCCGCTCGCATCTGCGCCTCGAACTCGGCGTCCTCGGCCACGAGCTGGAAGCCCTCGCCACGTTCGTTGGGGATCAACGTGAGCGAGCTACCCTCGCGGACCTGCAAGACCTTCAGGACCTCGGCGGGCAGGATCACGCCGAGGGAGTTGCCGATCTTGCGCAGCTTGAGTTCCATGTTGCCACGAAAGTTATAACACCCGCCGCGAGCCGTCAAGCGCCCCGCCAGCGCCCACCCAACTCGTCGTGGCCCGCCGCCGACAGGCCAAGGTCGAGGCGACGCGCGGACCCGTTGTCGGCGGGCGCGTTTGCTCAACCACTGAGCAGAAATACTCAATGACTGAGCAACCTCGAGTTGCCCGCTGGCATGTGCTCTGATCCCCAGCGTGAGCAAGGACTTCCAACGGGAGCTGACGCTCGGGATCCTGGCCGCACTGCGCCGTCGGCCGCCGCTCCTCCAAGTGATGCGGGGGGCGAGGCAGGTGGGGAAGTCGACGATCGCCGAACAGGTCGGTCGGCAGTGGCGCGGGCCGGTGCGGTATGCGGTGGCGGATGCGCCGGTGCCCCCCGGGGCCGGAGTGGATCGAGTCCGAATGGCGTCTGGCGGGCTCGGCGCCCGCGGGTGAGGAGCCGTTCCAAGCGGTCGAACGCGAATGTGGCGAAGCCCAACTCGGCAATGTCGGCGCGCAGCGGTGGGGTCAGCCGGTCGACGGCGGCCCGCTGGGCGGCGCGTACATGCATCCCCGCTCCCGGGCCTTGCTGACCAGCTTGTCGGCTGCCTTCCTCACCGCCGACCCGCCGCCCACGTTGGCGAAGTCGGCGACCGCATGCGCATCATCCTCCGGGAGCTGGCGCGGGTCCTCCTTCCCGATCGGGTCCGCGTAGGCACGCACACCGACAGCCGAACACTCGCCAACCGACACCGACCAGGTGCCGGCCGACCTGTACTCCTTGCGCGTGTGCCGCAGGTACGCCTCCTTGGCGCTGACCAGCGAACCTCGCGACACCGATAGCTTGCCCGCGTCCTTGCGGGTCGGATGGAAGGCCTGGCTCGACACGCGCCCGTCGTTGATCCACTCCGGATGCACCTGGCGGTGCAGCAGTTCTTGCGGCTCCGTGAGCGGGGCCAGCGGTAGGGGAGCCACTGGTCAGCAACCTCCCGAGGCAAGCCTGCGCAGCACCAGGGCAACCCGCTCCGCATCGTGTGGCCGAGCGACTGTAGCGCTCAACTGCTCTTGCGTGTCGGCGGTCACGTTCGTGGCGTGGAACTCCACTGCGCCGCTCGTCAGGTCCGCGGTGAGCGCAACCTCCCAGGGGCCTAGCGTCCACTCCGCGCGGGCGCCGCCGTCCTCGGTCGGGTACAGGAACGGCAGCGGGCACTCGGCTGCTGCGACGACGCTCTCCAGGAAGGACTCGAACTCGCCGAGTCCTTGACTGTCCAAGGCCGGGGTGCTCGGTTCGAGCCAGCCGGGGGGCAGTCGGCGCAAGCGGGCGAACTGCTCGGGCAACGGGGCGGCATCCGACGAGTCCTCGTCGTTCACCGCACGGATGTCGCGTCCTTCCTTGACGCGTTCCCGCCTGCCGCTGCGGTCGAACTCGGCCACGACCGAGATCTGGACGAGCCGACGGAGCAAGCGCACCGCCGACTCGAGGACCTCTGCCGGACACGAGGGCACGTCGACGATCACTCCGTCGGCGGTCTTGATGCTGATCCTGTTGCGGTGCAGGTCGACGCCGCCGAGTTCGCCCTCCAGGACGATCTCCTCCTCGTAGCGGCCCGTGTACTCGAGCGCGATCCGCTTGCGGACCGAGGCGTCGTACCGAGGGCCGGCAGCCTCCCGGATCTGCAGCTCGACCCACTCGTCGCTGCGCAGCTTCCGGCCGAATCGGTTGAAGTGCCGCGCCAGGGATGCGGGGAAGGCAGGGGCCGATGCTGGCAACGTACCGTGCCTGCAAAGGTCGGTGCCGGCAGCACCGACGAGGACGTTCACGAGATCGCCGGCTCGATCCATATACTCGGCCAGGTCCGGGTCAGTCTCGTCCCGTTCGATGATCGCGCACGCGCTGCCCGGTTCCACGCCGCGCAGGAACAGCGGAAAGGCCTCGTCGAACCGGCGGGGCGCTCGCACGCGGCCCTTGTGATCCTCCAGCCAGAGGTGCCGCGAAAGGTCGACTAGCAGGTCGCGGTACACCAGCAGGTCGGGCAGCGCATCGAACGAAAGCGCGTTCGTGTCGAAGCGGCCACAGTGGAACCGCAAGGCTGCGAATCTCCTGGTGTTGACCATCGGCTCGACTGGAGGGGCAGGGAATCTAGCACTCTCGGCGCGGCACCATGAACAACTGAAGCCGCGGAAACCTCCCAGCCGGACAGGTCGGGGCCGGCCAATCCTCGCCGCACGGGCGCCGCGATCGTCACCGACGGCCTCGAGCGCATGCGCGAATCGACCTCGCCGAGCGGCAGCATCCGGCGACGGCTTGGCATCGGCTCGTCGCGGCCGTCGGCGCCCGAGTGCGTGGTTTCGGCCGTTGTTGGTCGCCGGGTTGCGGCGGTGGAACCTCGGCTCGAGCCCGGGCTCTGCTCGGTTGCCTACGTCTGGTCGGCGTCTGCCGCGTTCAGGTCCAGGTCGAGGCACAGCCGCGGTGCCGGGCGGAAGCCGCTCTTCTGGAAGAACGCGACCAGCTCCACGTCGTCCCACGCCACCTCGGTCGCGAGCGAGCCGATGCCGAGCCCGCGCAGGTTCTGCTGCAGCTGCCGCAGCAGCGCCTTGCCGACGCCCACGCCGCGCTGGTTCGGATTCACGCCAATCGTGTCGAGCACCGCGACCTGCTCCATCGCGCCGAACTCGCCGTAGTAGACGCGCGCGAGCAGGAAGCCGGCGAATTGGCCGTCGACCTCGGCGGCGAGCGACACCTGGATGCCGGTGTCGGACAGCGCCTGCGCCAGCTTCGTCTTGAAGTACTCGGTGCGCTTCCGGCCCGTGATCTTGCTGTCGAGCAGGATCACGGCGTCGAGGTCGCGCGGCCGCAGGTTGCGGACCACCACGGGGTCGTTGTGCGTCATGGGATCTCTCGGGTGTGCGCGGTCAGGCGGTGCACTGGCCGCCGTCGACGCGCAGGACCTGGCCGGTCACGTGCGCCGCCAGCGGCGAACTCAGGAACAGCACGACGTCGGCGACGTCGTCGGGGGTGCCAAGGCGCCCGAGCGCCGTCTCGGCGAGGGCCTTCTGGCGGTGTTCGTCGGGCAGCGAGCGCGTCATCGCGGTCTCGATCCAGCCCGGCGCCACGCTGTTGACGCGGACGGAAAAGCCGCCGAGCTCGCGCGCGAGGCTCTTGCCGAACGCGATCAGCCCGGCCTTGCTCGCCGCGTAGTTCGACTGGCCGAACTTGCCGCGTTCGCCGTTGATCGACGCCACCAGCACGATGCTGCCGCCGCCGGCCGCGCGCAGGCGCGGGACCAGCAGCTGGACCAGGTGGAACGCCGAGTCGAGGTTGACGCGCTGCACCTCGCTCCACTGCTCCTTGCGCAGCTTCCAGGACACGCCGTCGCGCGTGATGCCGGCGCGGAGCACGAACGCGTGCACCTGGGCGGGCAGCGTCGGTTCGAGTGCGGCGATCGCGTCCGCGTCGCCGAGGTCGGCGGCGAGGTTCATGGCACCCGGCACCGGTGTGGCACCCGGGCGGTCGATGCTGAGCACCTGCGCGCCGGCCTGCTGCAGCCGCGCGCAGACGGCAAGCCCGATGCCGCCGCTGCCGCCGGTGACCACCGCCGTGCGGCCCGCGAGCGACAGCGTGATCCCCGCGCCGGCGGTCACGCCGTGCCTCCGGTCAGCGACAGCCCCTTGGCCATCAGCTTGCGCGCGCGGAAGGCGCCCCACAGCGCGGCACCGATCGCGCCGGCGAGCACCGACTCCTCGTGCGTGCGAACGTCGATCGGCACCTTCTGCTCCTTGGCGAGTTCGACCATGGCCGCGTGCAGGCCGGTGTCGCGCGCGAGCCCGCCGGTGATCAGCACCGCGCCCTGCGCGTTCGCCGAGGTCAGGAGCTTCAGGTAGCGGCCCGCCATCGACAGGTGGATGCCCTTCAGGATGTTCGGGATCGTGATGCCGCGCGAGACCATGTTGATCACGTCGGTCTCGGCGAGCACCGCGCAGATCGACGAGCAGGTCTCCGGCTTGTCGGCCTGCAGCGACAGCGGCCCGATCTCGTCGATCGTGACGCCGAGGTAGCGGCAGATGTTCTCGAGGAACTGCCCCGAGCCCGACGCGCACTGGCTCGTCATGCGGTGGCCGAGCACCTTGGCGCGGTCGTCCATCAGCACGGCTCTGGCGTGCAGGGCGCCGATGTCGACGACGGCGCGCACCGCGGGGTCGAGGAACAGGCCGCCGCGCGCGTGCGTGGTCATGCCGTAGAAGTGGCCCGTGCGGTGCTCGACCTTCTCGCCCTCGCCGGTGGTGGCGACGTAGTCGAGCTGGTCGCGCCGGCGGCCGGCCTGCTGCAGCGCCTGGTCGAGCGCGCTGTCGACCACGGCCAGCGGGTCGCGGCGGCGCAGCCGTTCGACCACCTGGGACGACAGCGAGGCGCCGTCGGCGCCGCGGTCGTGCAGGATCGCGACCTTGATCGAGGAACTGCCGACGTCGATGCCGGCACACCACAGGGGACGCACGGGACCGCTCACGACTGCACCTCCACGGCCTCTTCCTGCTGCCGCTGCACCTCGCGCCACGCGAACAGCGAGGCGCCGAGCGCTCCGGTGTAGATCGAGTCCGGCGAGATGTTCAGCGTGCGCTCGCCGTAGTTCTCCCGCACCAGGTCGCGCAGCGCCTTGACCGCGGCCGTGTTCTTGGCCACGCCGCCGGTGAACGTGAACTGCTCCTCGACGCCGCCCGAGCGGGCCAGCAGCGACATCGCGCGCAGCACGATCGCGCGGTGCAGGCCGGACAGGATGTCCTCGCGCTTCTCGCCGAGCGAAAGCCGTTCGCGCAGTTCGGCGCCCGCGAACACCGTGCAGGTCGAGTTGATGCGCACCGTGCGGCACGCCTTGCCGGCCATCGGGCCGAGCTCGTGCAGGCCCAGGTTCATCTCGTCGGCGATGTAGCCGAGGTAGCGGCCGCAGCCCGCCGCGCAGCGGTCGTTCATCTGGAAGCTCGTGACGATGCCGTGCGCGTCGACCTGGATCGCCTTGGTGTCCTGGCCGCCGATGTCGAGCACGGTGCGCGTGTGCGGGAACATGAAGTGCGCGCCGAGCCCGTGGCACAGGATCTCGCTGCGGATCAGCTTCTCGGGGAACGGCAGCCGCTGGCGGCCGTAGCCGGTGCCGACGCTCATGCGCTGGCTCAGTTCGATCGCCATCACCGCGGCGACCGCCTGCACGAGCGCCGGATCGCCGGCCCGCTGCATCGCCAGCCGCGCGTGGTCGGCAAAGGTGCCGACCGCCTCGGTCGAGTTCTCGGTCTCGAGGATCGCCTTGTCGAACAGGCCGACCAGCGGATCGAACGCGTGCACGTTGTCGCGCGCGAGGGCCTCGGCGAGCTCGACGTAGCGGCTGCCCGCGAGGTCGCGGAAGAAGTCGCTCTTGCGCGAGCTGCCGGGCTGGAACAGCGCGCCCGCCTCCTCGCCCATGCGGCCGAGGATGCGGTCGAGGGCCTTGCCGGTGTCCTTGCCGAGCCCGGTGCGCACGGCGTGGTGGTGCAGCCGTTCGCCGAGCGCCTTCAGCTGGCTCCGGTACTGCTGCTCGCGGAACGCGAGCTCGAACGCCTGCAGCAGCTGCTGGCGGCGGGCTTCGGGCACGCCGGCCGAGGCCATGCGGCCGTCGATCAGCGCGAAGCGCGCGTTGATCAGCGCCTCGCCGAGCGCCACCTTGCAGGCGACGTCGTAGTTGCTGCGGCTGTTGGTGATGCCGCGGCCCAGGATCCTCTGGTCGGGGTCGAGCACGACCGCCTTGGTCGTGGTCGACCCGAGGTCGATGCCGACGCAGAACTCGATGCGCATGGTCAGGAACCCCCGGCGCGCTTCTGCGCGATCATCTGGAAGTAGGACTCGAGGCGGTTCTTGATGTTCGACGCCGAGAAGTAGCGCGGGTCGACGAGGTCGCTCTCGATGAAACCGCCGGGCCGGCCGGTGCGCTGCTCGACCTCGCGCAGGATCATCAGTTGGCCCGCGCTGAACGAGTTGCAGCTCTTGACCGAGTTGATCAGGAAGCCGTCGGCCGCGTAGTCCTGCACGTAGCGCGCCAGCATCTGCACGCGCGTCGGCAGGTTCAGGTTCGTGTAGCAGCCCATGCAGTAGTCGGCCAGTGTCTCGAGCGGGCGGCTCGGGTCGTGGCGGAAGCCGTTGTCGTAGACGCCGCCGACCTTCGTGTAGGTCGAGGCGACGACGCAAGCACCCTCGTCGGTGAACATCTGCCAGAACTGGCGGAAGCTGGTCCAGTTCGGCGGCCCCTCGACGACCACGCGGTACTTCTCCTCGGTCAGCTCGCCGTCGGGGGTCACCGGGCCCTTGCCGAGCCGGATGCGTTCCTCGATCTCGCTGCGCAGCTCCCGGTAGTACTCGATCGCGTCCTGCGTGCCGCGGAACGAGGTGAAGATCGGGCCGATGTAGTAGACGCCGCCGAAGTAGGCGTCGATCGGCGACGGCTTGCGTTTGCCGGTCTCGAGCACCCAGACGAGGTCGTCCTCGGCCTTCGCCGACCGCGCGAGCTGCTGCTTCAGCAGGTCCTCGTCGTAGGCACGGCCCGAGATCTTCTCGAGCGCCGGGATCACCTTCTTCCTGAGCTGGTCGACGACGTACTTGCGCATCGAGTCGGTGATCGCGCCGTCGCCCTGGTAGGGCACGTGCAGCATCACGCACGGGCAGTCGTACTCCTGCGCCAGGAGCTCGAACCACTTCAGGAACGTGAAGCAGCCGGTGTAGGACAGCAGCAGGAGGTCCGGCTTCGGCAGCCGCTCGCCGGTCGGGCCGATGTTGCCCGACTTCAGCATGCCGATGTCGCACTTCACGTAGGTGCAGACGTCCTCGCTGTGGCCGAGCTTCTCGGCGAGGCCGATGTAGTCGCGCGACTTGCCGCGCATGCCCGACTGCAGCGCGTTGATCTCGGGCAGCACCGGCAGCACCGAGAACGTGCCGAGCAGTTCGGTCAGGTTGCCGGGCACGAACGTGTAGACGCTCTTGTCGCCGGTCTCGGGCGCCTGCGCGAGCTTGTGGAAGTGGGCGGCGATCATCGCCTTCTGCCGTTCCTGGCTCGCGTCCTTGGACGCGGCGGCGGCGGCGGCAGCGGCGGCGGCGGGGGCGACGGGTCTGGTCATGGTCATTCGCTCCACAGCTTGATCGAGTCGGCGAAGGTGCCCGCCTGCTCGCGGATCACCTGGAACTGCCCCGTGTTCTCCGCGTACTTGAACGCGGTCCACGGGATGCCCGCGCGCTCGACGGCGGTGACGGCCATCGGCTGGTCGAGCAGGGCCGGGTCGCAGAAGCTCGGCGCGCAGAAGATCACGCCCTCGGCGCCGCTCTGTTGCACGCGGTCGACGAGGTCCTTGCCCTTCACCTGCTGGTCGATGTAGCGGATCGCGCTCGGGATGCCCTGGAACAGGTAGGCGTTGGCGAGATCCTGCAGCGGGTCCTCGCCGTCGGCGCGCACCGGGCCGCGGATCCAGCGGTGGATCTGCACGAAGTCGTCGTCGACGATGTAGCAGCCGGCGCGCTCGAGCGTCCTGATCAGGCCGAGCGGCGGCTGCTCGCAGAACGAGCCCGCCAGCAGCACGCGCGCCTGGTCCATCGGCCGGCGGTCGTCGGCCGCGCGCACCGCCGTGGTGTAGTCGCGCAGCATCGCACTGTGCTCCTCGACCGGCAGCACGCAGCCCGCGCGCAAGAGCAGGTAGAGCTCGGCGGTCGGCACCTTCCACGGCTCGCGCTGCCGCAGCTCGTAGAGCCCGTCGACGAGGGCGCGGTTCTCGTTGTAGGCCGCGATCGACCTGCGCAGGGCGGCCGCCGTCAGCGGCTTGCCCCCGCGTTTGCCGAGCGCTCCGGCGATCTGCTCGAGCTCGTGCCGGTAGAACGCGCCGCCGACCTCGGGCGCGAAGTCCTGCGGCACGTCGAGGTAGTGCACGTACTTGCCCGGGAACTGCATCATCCACATGCCCGACAGGTTGCGGATCACGTCGCAGGTGGCCGGGAACAGCAGACCGTCGAGGCAGTCGAGCGCGCCGTTGAGGCCGAGCTCGATCGTGCTGCGCGGCAGGTGGCAGATGTAGGACTGGTAGAACGCGTCGCCGCGGATGATCTCGAGGTCGTCGCCCGCGCCCATCACGCCGACCGGCAGGATGCCCATCGCGTGCAGCACCTCGCGCGGCACGTAGACGGGCATGTAGCCGACCGCGAGCCCGCCCGTGCGCTGCTTCCAGTCGCGCACGGCCGAGAAGCGCAGGTCGCGGTAGAGGTCGTCGGCGCGCTGCAGCAGGGAGGCGAGCGTCACGCGTTCCTCCACTGCGGCGCGCGCTTCTGCAGGAACGCGGTGATGCCCTCGTTGGCGTCGGCGGTGGCCATGAGTTCCTTCAGGTAGTCCTGTTCGAGTTCGTCGAGCTGCGCGAAGAACTGCTCGGCGAACGAGCCGCGCACCGCGCGCACCGCGTGGCGCAGGCTCGACGCGGAGTGGCGCAGCAGGGTCGCCTCGGCGTAGGCGATCGCGGCCGCCTCCGGGTCGTCGGCGATCTGGTCGACGAGGCCGATGCGCAGCGCCTCCTCGGCGCCGAGCGACCGGCCCGACAGGCACAGGTCCTCGGCTGCGGCCCGACCGACGCGGTGTGGCAAGAGCAGCGACGCGACCGGCGCGAACACGCCGAGCGCGATCTCGGGCTGGCCGAGCTTGCTGTCGGGCGCGGCGAACACGCGGTGGCAGAAGCTCACGAGCTCGAGGCCGCCGCCGAGGCACTGGCCCTTGACCGCGGCGAGCACGGGAACCTCGCAGGCGGCGATGGTGCGGAACAGCGAGTGGAACGCGCGCAGCATGCCCGCCACGTGCTCGGGCAGGTGCTCCTGCACCGAGGCGCCGAACGAGAAGTGCGGACCGCTCGCGCACAGCACGATCGCCTTCAGCGCCGGCGTCGTGCGCGCCGCCGCGAACGCCTCGGTCAGCGCCCTGGTCATCGGCCCGTCGACGACGTTGGCCTTCGGGCGGTCGAGGCGCACGAGCCACAGGTGGTCGCCGGGGTGGCGGTCGATCCGGAGCGGGCTGTCGGGGTTCTGCGTCACGGCGGGCCTCCTTCTTCCTGGCAGCGGCGGTTCACTTCACGGCGTCCGGCGACGGCTTGCCGTGGGCCTTCCACAGGATCTTCTCGGTCAGTTCCTCGCCCCAGGCCGCCCCGCCGGCCTGCAGCTGGCGCAGCAGCAGGAAGTCGGGTTCGCGGCAGTCCCTGTTGCCCTCGTTGAAGGCGCGGAAGCCGGCGCGGCCCTCGGTCATCATGTTGAGGCCGAGCCAGGCGCGGTTCGTCTCGCGGTTCCTGTCCCAGTGCTCGAGCTTGTGCTTGCGCACGCTCTCGATCGTCTTGGACAGGCAGCCCGGCATCGTCGTCGCGAGCGAGGTGATCATGCCGTCGACGGCCTTGTCGAGCAGCGACAGGTCGACCTTGCCGCGCGCCATCAGGTCCTTGCCGGCCTTCGCCTCGGCGCCGGTCCGGAACTCGCCGTGCACGATGCGGCCGTTCTCGTCGAGCCAGCGGTCGGTCACGACGAGCGGGTTCGGCACGAACCTGCCGTCGACCACGAGGGCCGGCACGAGGTCGGTCAAGAGGCCCAGGCGCAGCGCCTTGTGCGCGCTCCAGTGCTGGCACAGCGTGCAGCTCTCCATCGCCTTCTCCATGCCGACGAACAGCGGCAGGAAGTCGGTGCTGCCGCCGTCGGGCGCGCTGCCGTGTTTGGGGCCGGCCTGGCCGAAGCGCGCGAGGTCCTGCGCGATCGAGAAGTCGCAGGCCATGCCGATCTCCTGGCCGCCGGCGATGCGCATGCCGTTGACGCGGCAGATCACGGGCTTGTCGCAGTGCAGGATCGCCGTGACCATGTCGTTGAACAGCCGCATGTACTGGCGGTACTCCTCGGGCCGGCCCGCGTAGTACTCGGCGTACTCGACGGTGTTGCCGCCGGTGCAGAACGCCTTGTCGCCGCTGCCGGTGAACACCACGGCGACGCAGGCGCGGTCGTTCGACGCCTGGCGCATGCCGAGGATCACGCCCTTGACCATCTCCGTCGTGTAGGAGTTGTACTGCGACGGGTTGTCGAGCATGATGCGCGCGGCGAAGAGGCCGTCGGCGACCTTGCCCGCGGGATCGTGCACGGGCAGACGGTCGACCCGGATGCCCTGGTGCGTCGTGGGGGGAACGAGATCGTGGTTCTTGAACTGCATGGTCAGCTCTCGGGAACGAGGACGAGGCGGCGCGAGACCTTGTGTGCGTGCACGTCGGCGAAGCTCTGGTTGATCGAGGCGAGCGGGCGCTGCTCGGTGAACGGTGCCAGCACGATCTTGCCGTCGAGTGCCAGCTGCAGCGCCGCGGGGTAGAGCTCGGGCAGACAGCCCCAGTTGCCCTGCGCGGTGGCGTCGAACGCCATCAGGTTCGACAGGCGCAGCTCGAGCTTCTTGCTGGTGAAGCCGACCACCGACAGGTAGCTGCCGTGCTCGATCAGCGAGAACGCGGTGTTCTGGCCCGCGGGGTTGCCGGAGCACTCGAAGATGCGCCAGCGGAACGACGGCACGGAGTGCGCCTTGGCGAACTCGCGCACGGCCTGCTTCAGCGCCTTGAACTCGAGCTGGTCGGCGCGCAGCGCGACTCCCGCACCGTGCTGCTGCGCCATCTGCAGGCGCACCGGGTCGACGTCGATCGCCGCGACCGCGGCGCCGAACGCGGCCGCGATCTGCACCGCGTAGCCGCCGACACCGCCGACGCCGACGACGATCGCGAGGTCGCCCTGACCGAGGCCCGAGCGGTGGATCGCCTGGTAGGGCGTCGTCACCGCGTCCGCGAGCACGGCCAGCGTCGGCAGGTCGAGGCCGGCCTTGTTGGCCTTCTCGTCCTTCAGATCGGGCACGGCGCAGAGGCCGCGCGCGGGCACCTTCACGTGGGTCGCGAAGCCGCCGTGCACGTCGTTGCCGGGGAAGATCTGCTTCGGACAGACCGAGCCGTGGCCCGAACGGCACGCCGCGCACTCGCCGCACGGCATCACGGCCGGCACGACGACGGCGCGGCCGAGCCAGGCCTCGGCGCCCTTGCCCGCCTCGACGACCGCGCCGCTGATCTCGTGGCCGAGCACGAGCGGCAGCGCATGGCGCGTCGGCACCGCGTCGTAGTAGAAGCCGAGGTCGGTGTGGCAGATGCCGCAGCCGGCGACCTTGACGATCACCTCGCCGGGGGCAGGGGATTCGGTGCGGACTTGCTCGCGCAGGGGCTCGCCGGGGGCGGTGAAGGCCCAGGCTCGGACTTCGACCATGGGGGGCCTCGTCGTGGCTGGAAGGGGACTGGAACTGGGGACAGTAGCCCAGGCTAGGGGCACTCGGCCAAGGCCGAATACGCTTCCGTGCCGGTTCGCTTGCGATGAAGTGCGTAGGCGGCGCTCCTCCCGAACTGGCTGTCGCCGTCCGAACGTCTGTCCATGCTGGCCGAGGCTCACGAGAACGCGAAGTGGGGCCACAGGAGTACCATCCGGGCATGTGCCGCCACCTGCCGACCTTCGTGATGGCCTTCGCTTCAACTCTCGTCGCCCAGACAGCGACCTACGCCGTCTTCCAGACGCCCACGCTCGCGTTGCAGCCGCCCGGCCGCGAGTACGGTCTGAGTGCCTACGATCCCGTGCGCGGGCGCACCCTGTTGGCGGGCGGCATCGGCCCCGGTGGCAGCATGTACATCCAGGACACCTGGGAATGGAACGGCACGGCATGGCAGCAGGTGTTCCCCGCCTACCAACTGGACTTCGGTCGCCCGACGCAGCTGGTCTGGGCGCCGCAGCGCTCGCAGATCCTGGCAGTCTACGGGAGCCCAACGGGCTACGGACAACCTCTGGAGATCCACGCCTGGACCGGCACCAACTGGGTGATGATCGACAACACCGGGCCAGCCCACGCAACCGGCGGCGGCGCTGCCTGGGACAGCGCTCGCGGCGTGCTGGTCCTGTTCAATGGCTGGACCTGGGAGTGGAACGGCAGCACCTGGGCGACTCGCACGACGGGCGGACCGGTGCCGCGCAACGGCTTCTGCATGGCCTACGACAGCGCGCGCCAGCGCACCGTGCTCTATGGCGGGTCTTCGTACAACAACGCTTCGCTCCATGACACCTGGGAGTGGAACGGCATCTACTGGATCGAGCGGTTCGGCATTCCGGCACCCGACGTCTACATCAACATGGCCATGGGCTACGACTCCACGCGCCACCGGATGGTCCTGCACGGTGGCAGGAGCGAGACCACGGGCAACATGGTCGGCAACGTCTACGAGTACGACGGCACGGCCTGGCAGCAGTGCACCACGCAGGGAGCACCGTCCAGCATGCGGAACTGCTGCCTCGCCTACGACGAGGCGGCAAACTGCTTCGTGATGTTCGGCGGTTTCATCGGCATGACCTACCAGCGCATGCGCACGATCACGTTCGTGACCGGCACGGTGGCGAGTTCGTCGTCGCACGGAGCAGGTTGCCCGGGTCCGGCCGGAACGCCGACGCTGCTGCCGGTCGGCACCTCGCGCCCGGTGCTCGGCACGACGTTCCAACTGCGGTTCGGCAACCTGCCGAACACGCCGCTCGCGCCCGTGTTCGCGGCGATCGGCTTCCAGGACCAGTCATGGAACGGCCAGCCGCTGCCGTTGGACCTGACGGCCTACGGCCTGCCGGCGTGTTGGTTGCGCATCGGCCTCGCCAACACGATCCTGCTCGGCAATGTCGCGGGCACGGCGACGTGGCCCATTCCGCTGCCCGCTGGTGCGAGCCTCGACGGCCTGGGGTTCTTCGTGCAAGGTGCGGTGATCGCGTTCGGCTGGAACCCGGCCGGCGCGGTGGTCTCGGACTCCCGCCGAGGCATCGCCGGCGTGCTGTGATCGTTTCGTGACGTCGCGGGTGCAGGGTAGGGAGTCGGCGCGCGTGGGACAGACGAGCCGGAGCCCGGCCGTCAGCTCACCTGCTGCTTGCCGGCGGCCTCGTTCAGCGCGACGACCTGCGGCCAGG
>VGXW01000002.1 GCA_016873195.1 Planctomycetota bacterium
CTCAGGATCTTCTTGTTGGCGACCGTCTTGCGCGGGCCCTTGCGCGAACGAGCGTTGCTGCGCGTGCGCTGGCCGTGCACAGGCAGGCCGCGGCGGTGCCGCAGGCCGCGGTAGCAGTAGATCTCCTTGAGCCGCGTGATGTTCTGCATCACCAGCCGCCGCAGCGCACCCTCCACCGGGTAGTTCTTCTCGAGATGGCTCGCAAGGTTCGCGACCTCGTCGTCCTTGAGGTCCTTGGCGCGCACGCCAGGATCGATCGCGAGTTCCTTGAGGACCTTGCGCGCGATCGCCGAGCCGACGCCATAGATGTAGGTGAGCGCGATCTCGATGCGCTTTTCGTTGGGGATGTCGACGCCGAGAAGACGTGGCATGGGATTCCTGTGGATGCGGGGCTACTTGCCCTGGCGCTGCTTGTGCCTCGGGTTCGTGCAGATGACGCGCACGACACCGCGGCGTCTCACGACCTTGCAGTGCTCGCAGATGCGCCGGACGCTGGCTCTGACCTTCACGACTGTTCTCGCTGGTTGGGTTGGCTACGGTGGACGCTGGGCTGGCTGATGCGGTCCGACTTCCGCAAGCTGCGGATCCTGGCCTTGTCCGGGTCGAACGGCGACACCTCGACCACCACCACGTCCCCGGCGCACAGGCGTACGAACGCCACGCGCAGGTCCTGGGCGGCGTGTGCCACCACTTCGCGGCCGTCGGCCATCCGCAGGCGGAACATGCCGTTCGGCAGACTCGCCACGACCGTCGCCTGGGCCCGTTCGGGCTGGCCGGTCGCGCCGCTCCGCCGCGACGACTCGTCCGCGCTGTTCGTCATTGCATCAGCTTCAGCAACTCCTGGTAAACGACATCGGGAGACCGATCCGCGTCGATCTCCCGCAAGAGACGGTGGTCGCGGTAGTACGCCAGCAGCGGCGCCGTCTGCGACCGATAGACTTCGAGGCGCTTGCCGACCGCTTCGGGGCGGTCGTCGGAGCGCTGGACCAGTTCGCCGCCGCACGCGTCGCACAGGCCGGGCCGCCGCGTCGGGTGGTTCTGGACGTGCCAGATCGCCCCGCACTTGCCGCAGGTGCGCCGCCCCGCCAGCCGCCCGACCAGCACCGGTTCCGGCACGGCGAACGAGACCACGAGAGACAGCGCGGAGGCCCGCGACAGGTTCCTGTCGAGGGCCTCCGCTTGTGGCAGTGTACGCGGGAAGCCGTCGAGGATCCAGGCGGCGCGCGCGTCGGGTTCGGCGATGCGCGCGACGACCATCGCGACGATCACGTCGTCCGGCACCAGCTGGCCCGCGTCCATGCAGCCCTTCGCCTGCCGGCCGAGCGTCGTGCCGGCGGCCACCTGCGCGCGCAGCATGTCGCCCGTCGAGATGTGCGGGACCGATCCCGCCGCGGCGAGTTTCTTCGCCTGGGTGCCCTTGCCGGCGCCGGGAGCGCCGAGGAACACGCAGCGGGACTTCATGGTGACGGCCATGGTCAGCTGGAACGGCGGCCCCAACCGCCGCTGCCGCCGCTGGCGCCCTCGGCGCCCGGCGCGGAGCCGCCGAGGAAACCCTCGTAGTTGCGCATCACGAGCAGCGCGTTGAGCTTCTCGACCATGTCGAGGGCGACGCCGACGACGATCAGGATCGACGTGCCCGACATGAAGTAGATCAGCACCTGGTCCATCGTGCCGCCGCGCCGTGTGCCGACCAGCGACGGGGCCACCGCGATGATCGCGAGGAACGCCGCCCCGGCGAGCGTGATGCGGACCATGGTGCCCTCGAGGTACTCGGCGGTCGGCTTGCCCGGCCGGATGCCCGGGATGAACGAGCCGCCTTCCTTGAGGTTGTTGGCGATCTCGTTCGGCTGGAACATCATCGAGGTCCAGAAGAACGAGAAGAAGAAGATCAGCACGGTGAACGACGAAACGTACCAGAAGCCGCGCTGGCTGCCGAACGTGTCGGCGAACCAGTTGAAGCCGGTCGCCGAGCCGAGCATCGTCGGGATCAGCAGCAGCGTCGAGCCGAAGATGATCGGCATCACGCCGGCCTGGTTGACCTTGAACGGCAGGAAGTGCCGCTGGCCGCCGTAGACGCGCCGGCCGCGCGTGTGTTTGGCCTGCTGGATCGGGATGCGCCGCTGCGCCTTCGTCATGTAGACGACGGCGACCACGACGACGCCCCACGCGCCCGCGAACAGCAGCAGGTTCTGCCACTCCTCGCGGTCCATGCCGAACGCGAAGTAGCTCGCGAGCGACGGGTAGAGGTTGGCGATGATGCCCGCCATGATGATCAGCGAGATGCCGTTGCCGACGCCGTGTTCGGTGATCTGCTCGCCGAGCCACATCACGAACATCGTGCCGGCCGTCAGCGACACCATCACGACGATGCTGTAGAGGCCGAACCACTCGCGCACGCCGGCGTGCAGCAGCTTGCTGTCCTCGGCGCCGAGCGCGCCGGCGATCACGAACCAGGACTGCACGAAGCAGATGCCGACGGTGGCGATGCGCGTGTACTGGTTGATCTTGCGCTGCCCGGACTGCCCTTCCTTGGCGATCTTCTCGAGCGAGGGCACGGCCTTGGCCAGCAGGCTGAAGATGATGCTGGCCGAGATGTACGGCATCACGCCGAGCGAGAACAGCGTCGCGCTCTGCAGCGACCCGCCGGTCAGCACGTTCATCATGCCGAACAGCTTGCCGACGCCGCCGAGGTTGCGCGCCTGGTCCATCGACGCCTGGTAGTCGACCCCCGGCAGCGGGATGAAGAACCCGATCCGGAAGACGAGCAGCAGGCCCAGGGTGATCAGGATCTTGTCCCTGATCTCCTTGACCTTGAACAGGTTTGCGAGGCTGAGGTTCATGATCGCTGGGCGCCCGCTCCGGAAGTCACTTGCCCGGCTTCTGGCGAGGGCCGCCGGGCTTGCGCACGCTACCGTCCTTCGCCACGAACTTCGCGCGATTCTGCTTCTTCGCGATCAGCAGCACCGTGCCGCCGGCCTGCTCGATCTTCTGCTTCGCGGAGGCGGTGATCGCGTCGACCTTGACGGTCAGCGCCTTCGCGATCTCGCCGTCGCCGAGCACCTTGAACAGCTCGCTGTGCTTCTCCTTCGACGTGAGTCCCTTCTGCAGCACCGCGGCGAGGTCGACCACGGCCCCCACGTCGAACACGTCGAGGTCGCTGACGTTGACGACGGTGTAGATCTTCTCGAAGTTCTTGTTGTTGAAGCCGCGCTTGGGCAGGCGCCGGTAGATCGGCATCTGGCCGCCTTCCCAGCCGATGCGGCGCGACCAGCCCGAACGGGCCTTCGCGCCCTTGTGGCCGCGGCCCGACGTCTTGCCGAGACCGGAGCCCGTGCCGCGGCCGACGCGCGTGCGATCGGGGAACTTGAGGCCGAGGGCCTTGGCTTCTGCGAGGTTCATTCGAGGGTCACTCCGCGCAGCGCCGTCGTCTGCTCCCGACTGCGCAGCTTGCTGAGGGCCACCATGGTCGCCTTGACGACGTTCAGGGCGTTCGTGGACCCGTAGTTCTTGGTGAGGATGTCGCTGATGCCCGCGCGCTCGAGGACCTTGCGCACGGCCTTGCCGGCGATGATGCCGGTGCCCGGCGCCGCCGGGACCAGGCGCACCTTGCTGGCGCCGTAGAAGCCCTCGACGGCGTGCGGGATCGTGGTGCCGGTGCGCTCCACGCGCATGATCTGCTTGCGCGCGTCCTTGACCGATTTCTCGATCGCGGCGGGCACCTCGCGGCCCTTGCCGTAGCCGATGCCGACGAGGCCGTTGCGGTTGCCGACGACGCTGAGCGCGCTGAACGAGAACCGGCGCCCGCCCTTGACGACGGCTGCCGAACGGTTGATCGCGACGACGTCGTCGTCGACGGCGGCGGACAGCGCCTCGTCGATCGCGATCAGCGGGTATTTGCTCTTGGCCATGGTCAGAACTCCAGCCCGGCTTCGCGGGCGGCGTCGGCGAGCGCCTTGATGCGGCCGTGGTACTTGTAGGCGCCGCGGTCGAACGCGACCTTGGCGACGCCGGCGCGCCGGGCCCGCTCGGCGATCAGCGCCCCGACGCGCTTGGCCACGTCGGTCTTGCGCACGCCCTTGGTCGCGACGCGCAGGTCCTTCTCCAGCGACGAGGCGCTCGCGAGCGTGTGCCCGCGCAGGTCGTCGATGATCTGGACCGAGATGTTGCCGAGGCTGCGGAACACCGACATGCGCGGCCGGTTGGTGACCTGGCGGAGCCGCCGCCGCACGGAGACGGCCTTGCCGTGCCGGCGCTGGTGCTTGTGGAACGTGGAACTCATGCTGCTTCGTCCTCGCTCGTCGATCCCGACTAGGCGCCGCCGGACGCGAAGGCCTTGCCGGCCTTGCGCTTGACGATCTCGCCCGAGTACTTGATGCCCTTGCCCTTGTACGGTTCCGGCTTGCGGAGTTTGCGGATGGCGGCCGCGACCATGCCGACCTGCTGCAGGTCGACGCCCTTGACCGAGAGCGCGGTCGGGCTGGTCACGTCGATCGTGACCGTCGGCGGCACCGCGAAGCGCACGGGCTTGTTGAAGCCGAGCTTCAGCAGCAGCGTGCCGCCCTCGAGCGAAGCCTCGTAGCCGACGCCGGTGATCTCGAGCTTCCGCTCGTAGCCCTTCGTCACGCCTTCGACCATGTTGGCGAGCAGCGCGCGCGTGGTGCCCTGCAGCGCCCGCGACGCGCGCTCGTCGTCGACCGACTTCACGTGCACCTGGTCGCCGGCGACCGAGACGGCGACCTCGGGACGCAGGGGCAGCACGAGCTCACCCTTCTGGCCCTTGACCGCGACCGACCCCGGCGCGACCTGCACGGTCACGCCCCTGGGGATCACGACTGGCTTCTTGCCGATGCGGGACATGGAGACCTCTCAGTAGGAACCGCCACTGCGGCGCTGGATGCTGGGTTTCATCGGTTGCGGTCGCCGCGTTGCGGCGGTGGGAACCTCAGTCGACGGTGCAGAGGACTTCGCCGCCCACGCGCCGCTGCCGGCACTCGCGGTCGGACAGCACGCCCTGGTTGGTCGACACGACGGCGATGCCGAGGCCGCCGCGGACCTTCGGCAGGTCGGTGCAGGCCCGGTAGCGCCGGCAGCCCGGCTTGCTGAACCGCGCCAGCGACGAGATCACGCGTTCGCCCTCGGGGCCGTAGCGGAACTCCACGCGGATCGCCGAGCGCGGCCCGGCGGCCGCGACCTCGTAGGCGCTGATGAACCCCTCGCGCTTCATCGCGTCGAGGATGGCCACCTTCAGCCGGCTGCCGGGGACCACGCAGTTCGTGGCACCGCTCGTCAGGGCGTTGCGCATCCGCGTGAGCATGTCAGCAATGGGATCGGTCATCATGGCTCTGTGCTCCTACCACGAAGCCTTGCGCACGCCGGGGATCTCGCCCTGCAGCGCGAGCAGACGGAAACAGCACCGGCAGACACCGAACTTGCGGTAGTAGGCCCGCGCGCGTCCACACAGTTGGCAGCGGTTGTAGCGCCGAGTCGAGAACTTCGGCTTCCTCTGCTGCTTGACCCTCAAGCACTTCTTTGCCATGGCTCTTTGGAGGCGGTCGTATCGGGGTTACTTGCGGAACGGCATGCCGAGGTGCGTCATCAGCGCGAGGCCTTCCTTGTCGGTCCGCGCCGTCGTGACGAACGTGATGTCCATGCCTTGGACGAACTCGACCTTGTCGAGCTGGATCTCCGGGAACGCGCTCTGTTCCGAGAGACCCATGGTGTAGTTGCCGCGGCCGTCGAGCTTGTTCGGCAGCCCGCGGAAGTCGCGGATGCGCGGGATCGCCAGCGTGATCAGGCGATCGAGGAACTCCCACATGCGCGCGCCGCGCAGCGTGACCGCGACGCCGATCGCGTAGCCCTCGCGCAGCTTGAAGCCGGACACGGCGCCGCGCGCCTTGCGGACGAGCGGCCGCTGGCCGGTGATCGCGGTCAGGTCCTTGGTCGCGGCCTCGATGCGGTTCTTGTTCTCGACCGCCTTGCCGACGCCCATGTTGACGACGATCTTCTGCAGCCGCGGGACCATCATCGGGTTCGGGTAGCCGAACTCCTGGCGGAGCGCCGGCGCGACCTTCTCGCGGTAGATCGTCAGCCGCCGCGGCGTGATCTTCGGGGCCGGCGGGGTCTTCACCTCGGGCGCGGCCTTCGCATTGCTGGTAGACATCTGGGTTCCTCGGGGAGCGGCGGGTTCAGTCGAACTTCGTGCCACACTTCACGCCGACGCGGACCTTCTTGCCGTCGACGACCTGGTGCTTCGTGCGCGTGCCCTTGCCGAGCTTCTCGCTCCACAGCAGCACCTTGCTGGCCGGGATCGGCTGCTCGCGCTGCACGCGCCCGCCCTTGGGGTTCTGCTGCGACCGCCGCTGGTGTTTCCAGCGCAGGTTGACGCCCTGCACGATGATCTCGCCGGTTTCGGCGTCGACCTTGAGGACCTCGCGCGGCTCGTTCGACTTGTACTGCCCGCAGGTGACGACGACCTTGTCGCCCTTCTTGACGTGCAGCTTCCGCCGCCGCGGCTTCTGCTTGTTGAACAACATCAGACGACTTCCTCCGCCAGGCTGACGATCTTCATGAAGTTGCGGTCGCGCAGCTCGCGGGCCACCGCGCCGAAGATGCGCGTGCCGCGCGGGTTGCCCTCCTTGTCGATGACGACGAGGGCGTTGCGGTCGAACCGGATGTAGGACCCGTCGGGGCGCCGCACCGGCTTGGCGGTGCGCACGACGACGCCCTTGACGATCTCGTGCTCCTTGACCTCGCCGGTCGGCAGCGCCTTCTTGACGACGGCGATCACGACGTCGCCGACCGACGCGTAGCGCCGGCCGCTGCCGCCGAGGACCTTGACGCACATGGCGCGCTTGGCGCCCGTGTTGTCGGCCACATCGAGCATGGACGTTTCTTGGATCATGGGGTCTCCTCGGACTGCGCTGTGGTCGGTCTGGTTGGCGCTGCGGGGGGATCTGCGGTGGGGCTGCGGCGGGGCTCAGTGGTGCGAGGCGCGCTGGAGGATCCGCACGAGCCGCCAGCACTTGGTCTTGCTGAGCGGGCGCGTCTGGACGACCTCGACGACGTCGCCGACGTGCGCTTCGCCCTTCTCGTCGTGGGCGCGCAGCTTGGTCCGCCGCGACACGAACTTCTCGTAGAGCGGGTGGCGCACCTTGCGCTCGACCTGCACGACGATGGTCTTCTGCATCTTGTCCGACACGACCGTGCCGCGCACGACCTTGCGCTGGTTGCGGGCGGACGCGCTCGGCTGCGGCGCCGGGCTGGACACCGGGGCGGGGACGTTGTTTTCCGTGTTCGTGTTCATCACTGCTTGCCTCCGGCAGTCCGCTCCCGTTCGCCGAGCACCGTCAGGATCCGCGCGATCGTGCGCCGGATCTCGTTGTGGCGGGTGGTCTTCGCGACCTCCTCGGCGGAGCCGCGGAAGCGCAGTCCGAACTTCTCCTTGCGCAGGTCCAGCAGCTTGTTCTGCAGCTCGCTCGTGTCGAGACCGCGGATCTCGGTGATTGCCTTCTTCATCGTCGTGTTCCGTGCGGCGGCGGGTGGACTTCGTCGGGATGGGGATCGACTCGGGGAACTCAGCCGTGGCGCCGGCGGACCATGCGCACGCGCAGCGGCAGTTTGTGCGCGACGCGGTTGAACGCCGCCTTGGCCGCCTCCGGCGTGACGCCGTCCAGTTCGAACAGGATCGTGCCGGGCTTGATCACGGCGGCCCAGAACTCCACGTCGCCCTTGCCGGTGCCCATGCGCGTCTCGGCGGGCTTCTTCGACACCGACTTGTGCGGGAACACGCGGATCCAGAGTTTGGCCTCGGGCGCGTTGCGCGTCGCCGCGACGCGGCCCGCCTCGATGACGCGCGCCGACAACCAGCCCGGCTCGAGCGCCTGCAGGCCGTACTCGCCGAAGGCGACCTCGTTGCCGCGCGTGGCCTCGCCGCGGATCACGCCGCGCATCTGCTTGCGCCACTTCGTTCGCTTGGGCATCAACATGGCAGTTCCTCGGTTCCTGGGCGCGGTGGTTCAGGCGTTGGGACGTTCCGTGCTCGGCCGCACCGGCAGCAGGCCGCGCGTGGTCTCGCCGGGCCCGTACTCGCCCTTGAAGATCCAGACCTTGCAGCCGATCGACCCGTACTTGGTCGGGCAGGTCGCGAAGCCGTAGTCGAGCTGCGCGCGCAGCGTGCCGCACGGCACGCGGCCCTTGCGGAAGGTGCCGACGCGCGACATCTCGGCGCCCTGCAGGCGGCCCGAGACGCGGATCTTGATGCCCTTGGCGCCGGCCGCGATCGACGTGTCGGCGACCTTCTTCAGCGCGCGCCGGTAGTTGATGCGCTTGCCGATCTGCTCGGCGACCGCCTCGGCCACCAGGTTCGCCTCCATCTCCGGGCGGTGGATCTCGATGATCTTCATGCGCACCGGCTTGCCGGTGAGCTTCTCGAGCTCCATGCGGAACTCGTCGACCTTGGTGCCCTTCTTGCCGATCAGCACGCCGGGGCGCGCCGTGTGCACGAACACGGTCACGAGCTCGCCGGTGCGCTCGATCTCGACCTTCGGGATCGCCGCGAACTGCCACTCCTTGCGGATGAAGCGGCGGATCTTGTGGTCCTCGATCAGATGCTTCGCGAAGTCCTTCTTGGTCGCGAACCAGCGCGAACGCCACGGCTCGGTGATCGCGATGCGGAAGCCCGTCGGATGGATCTTCTGCCCCATGGCTCAGTTCTCTCCCTTCTCGGCGGCCTGCGGCGCGGCGGCCTCTGGATCGGCGACGTGGACGTGGATGTGGCAGGTGCGGCGCTTGATCGGCATCGCGCGCCCCTGGGGACCCGGGCGCACGCGCATGCCGCCGGGCAGCAGCGGACCGTCCTGCGCGAAGGTGCGCGCGATCACGAGCCGGTTGGCGCGCACCGCCGGGTTCTGCAGCGCGTTCGCGACCGCGGACGCGACGACGTCGTAGACGTAGCGCGACGCGCGGTGGCGGTCGTTGCGCAGCTGGTCGAGCGCCTCGTTGGCACTGCGCCCGCGGATCAGCGCGAGCACGCGGCGCGCCTTGTAGGCGCCCATGCGGGCGCCGCGATGCACGGCCCGGACTTCGAAGCTCACGACTCCACCTCCGCCTTGCGGCTCGAGTGGCCGCGGAAGGTGCGCGTCGGCGCGAACTCGCCGAGCCGGTGGCCGACCATGTCCTCGGTCACGTAGACCTTCAGGAAGACGCGGCCGTTGTGCACGTTGAACGTGTGGCCGACGAAGTCGGGCAGGATCACGCTCGCGCGCGACCACGTCTGGATCGGGTCCTTCGCGTTCTTCTTGTTCAGCGCGGCCACCTTCGCGAGCAGGCTCGGGTGGACGAAGGGGCCCTTGCGGATGCTACGGCTCATCGGGTCGTCTCCTGGATCACCGGGTCGTCTCCTGGATCAGCTGCCGCTACCCACGGCCATGTGCTTGCCCGGCGGGCGGCGCCGGATGATGAACGAGTTGCTGCGCGCCTTGCCGCGGCGCGTCTTGACGCCCTTCGACAGCTTGCCGGTCGGCGAACACGGATGGCGCCCACCGCCGGTCCTGCCTTCGCCGCCGCCCATCGGGTGCGACACGGGATTCTGCGAGGTGCCGCGATTGTGCGGACGGCGGCCGAGGTAGCGCACGCGGCCGGCCTTGCCCCAGCGGATGTTCTGCCAGTCCTCGTTGCCGATCGTGCCGATCGTCGCGCGGCAGCGGACGCCGATTTTGCGCATCTCGCCCGACGGCATCACGAGCACGGCGTAGTCGTCGTCGCGCGCCATCAGCTGGCAGGTGCCGCCCGCCGAGCGGGCGATCTGGCCGCCGCGGCCCGGCTGCAGCTCGACGTTGTGGACCTGCAGGCCGACCGGGATCGCCTCGAGCGGCACAAAGTTGCCGACGTCCGGTTCGCAGCGCTCGCCGGAGACGACCTTCATGCCGACCGCGAGCCCCTTGGGCGCCAGGATGTAGCGCTTCTCGCCGTCGACGTAGTGCAGCAGCGCCAGGTCCGCGGTGCGGTTCGGGTCGTACTCGATCGCGGCGACGGTCGCCGGCACGCCGTCCTTGTCGCGGCGGAAGTCGACCTTGCGGTAGATCCGGCGCGCGCCGCCGCCGCGGAAGCGGCTCGTGATGTGGCCGGCGGAGTCGTGGCCCGCGGTGTTGGCGAGCCGCTCGGTCAGGCTCTTCTCGCGGCGCTTGCCCTTCGTCAGGTGGCCGAAGTCGAGCACCGACGAGTTGCGGCGGCCGGCCGACGTGGGCTTGTAGACCTTGATTGGCATGGGGCCTCTCTGCGGGTGGTGGCGCGGGTGCGGGGTTGGCCTGCGGGGTTGGCCTGCGGGGTTGGCCGCGGCGGATCAGGTGATCTCGCTCAGGTGATCTCGATCGTGTCGCCCTGCTTCAGCGCCCTGCTTCAGCGTGACGACGGCCTTCTTCCAGGGGCGCGTGTGGCCCAGCCGGCCGAACGTGCGCCGCGTCTTGCCGCGCATGCTGACCAGGTTGACCTTGAGCACCTTGACCTTGAACAGGGTCTCGACGGCCTTCCTGACCTCGACCTTGTTCGTGGACGGCGCGACCTCGAATGAGAACTTGTTGTGCCGGCCCTGCATCGCCGAGGACTTCTCGGTCACCACGGGGCGGCGGATCAGGTCGTAGTACTGGTTCGGGTTGGCCATGGTCAGGCCTCCTTGCGGGCGAAACGCTGCTGCACGGCCGCCAGGGCCGCCGGCGTCAGCACCAGGTAGCGGCGCAGCAGCACCTGCCGCGCGTTGAGGTCGTCGACCGTGCGCACGTCGACCAGCGGCACGTTGCGCAGCGACTTGCACAGCGTGCCGTCGACCTTGTCGGTCACGACCGTCGCGCTCTTCGCCATGCCGAGCTGCGTCAGGATGCCGAACGCGGCCTTCGTGCTGGGCTTGCCCTCGGGCCAGCCGGCCGCGATGGCCACCTCGCCGTCGCGGAACTTGGTGAACAGCGCGTTGCGCAGCGCGGCGCGGCGCGCCTTCTTCGGCATGTGGTAGGAGTGGTCGCGCGGGGCCGGCGGGTGGATGCGGCCGCCGCCGCGCCACAGCGGCGACTTGGTCGTGCCCATGCGCGCGCGGCCCGTGTGCTTCTGCGGCCACAGCTTCTTGTTGCCGCCGTGCACCATGCTGCGCGTGCGCGCCTGCACCGTGCCCTGGCGCAGGTTCGCCTCGTACATCACGATCGCGTCCTTCAGCGTGCGCCCCAGGACGCGGCTGCCGAAGGCTGCGGCGTCGACGTCCGTCGACTTGACGGCACCACCCTCGAATACTTTGACCTCGACCATGTTCAGCCTGGTTGGTTGTCGATCGGTTCTGCTTCTGGCTCCTCGACCGCGCCGCGGAGCGCGGGTCCGTCGCCCGGCCCGCACCTCGGGGGCGCGGGCCGCGCGGCTCAGCACGCCTTGATGCGGATGTCCACCCCGGCGGGCATGTTGAGCTTGCTCAGGGCGTCGACCGTCTTGGTCGTCGGCTCCGAGATGTAGATCAGCCGCTTGTGCGTCCGGATCTCGAACTGCTCGCGGCTCTTCTTGTCGACGTGCGGCGAACGCAGCACCGTGTAGCGCTCGATGCGGGTCGGCAGCGGCACCGGCCCGGCGACGCGGGCGCCCGTGCGCTTCGACGTCTCGACGATGTCGAGAGCCGCCTGGTCCAAGGCCTCGAAGTCGTAGGCCTCCATCCGGATCTGGATTCGCTCTTGCATAGACGGACGGCCGACCCGGAAAGGTCGGCCTCGGGGTGGTCGGCGCCGATTTCGGCGCAACCCGATGCGCGGCAAGGGGTTACACGCAAGCGTGTGCTCCCTGGAGCGCAAGCGGGGTGACAGGGTAGCGAGCCGGCCCGCCCAGGTCAAGGCAGGGATCGCACATTCTGGAGAACGATCCCCCGGGGCGCGGTCCCGGATCACTCGGCCCGGCACAGCCCCAGCGGCCGCAGCACGACGCGGCCGCGACCGCGCGTGATCGAACGCAACCTGGTCACGTAGCCCAGCAGACGCTGCAGGGGCGCGCGCCCGAGCACGCGCGCGCCGAGCTGGCCCGCGGCGACGCCCGTGACGGCCGCACCGCGCGCCCCCAGGTCCGCGAGCACCGGCGCCGAACTGTCCTCCGGGCACCAGATCTCGAACGCGACCAGCGGCTCGAGCTCGGCGCGGCCCGCCGCGGCCACCGCCAGGTCGAGGGCCTTCTTCGCCGCCTGCTGCACGAGTCCGTCGGCGCCCCGGGCCAGTTCGGCCTCCAGCGCTTCGAGCGCGACGCGCACCCCCACCATCGGCCAGGCGTGCCCGGCCGCGACGGCCGCCTCGAGTTCCTGGGCGGCCACGGCCGCGGCCGGGGACTCCGGCACCAGCACCACCACTGCCGGCCGGGCCTGCACGTCGCCGAGCGGCGCCACCGCGACCCGGCAGCGCGCGGCGAGTTCCCCCGCACCGATCGACGCGCGCACCTCGGCCTCCCCCGCCGCCGCCGCCAGCACGGTCTCGCGGCGGTCGACGCGGACCCGCGACCGCGTGAAGGCGACCGGCAGCCTCTCGCGCACGAGGTCCGCGACGATGTCGAGGTGCAGCTCGCCCATGCCGTGGGGGGTGACCTGCCCGCGGTCGCGCTCCACGCGCAGCGTGGGGTCGTCGACCGCCAGTTCGCGCAGCGCGGCGAACAGGCGCGGCCCGTCGGCCGCGACCGCCGGCTCGAACGTCGCGGCGAGCACCGGGTCCGGGAAGTGGGGCTGCGGCAGCGCGATCGGCGCGCCGGCCGCGAACAGGGTCTCGCCGGTGCGCAGGCCGAACTCGCCGGGCACGACGACGATCTCGCCCGGCAGCGCCAGTTCCACGTTGCGGTGCCGGTCGGCCTGCATCGACCACAGTTCGGGCACCGTGAAGTCCGCCGCCGCGGACCGGCTGCGCCCGCAGCGCTGGCCGGGCACGAACCGGCCGCGCACGACGCGCACGAAGTTCCAGGCCCGATCGACGTGCTGGACCTTGAACACGAGCCCGCAGAACGGCGCGTCGGGATCGCCCGCGCGGTCGGCCGACCACAGGCCGGCCCGCGCCAGTTCGCGCGGCAGTTCGCGCGGCCCCGGCAGCAGCGCGACCACCGCGTCGAGCAGCCAGTCGACGCCGCGATTCCACAGCGCGGCACCGGCGAGCACCGGCACGAGCCGGCCCGCGACGACGGCGGCCCGCAGGCCCTCGCGCAGCCGGTGCAGCGGCACGGTCGCGCCGGCGACCACGGCCGCGAGCACTTCCTCGTCGCCGTCCGCGATCGCCTCGACGAGCCGGTCGCGCGCCGCCTGCACCTGCCGCTGCAGCCGCTCGCCGAGTTCCCGGCCCGGCGGCTCGCCGAACCACTGCACGGCCCCGGTCAGCGCGTCGCCGAGGCCGGCGAAGCCGAGGCACTCGTCGCCGAGCGGCACGACCAGCGGCACGGCGCGGCAGCCGAAGATCGAACCGAGCTGCGCGACCACGGCGCCGAAGTCGGCCCCCTGGCGGTCTAGCTTGTTGACGAACACGAGCCGGCCGAGCCCTGCGGCGGACACCTGCTGCCAGATCGCCTCGGTCTGCGACTCGACGCCGCGCACGCCGTCGACCACGACGACCACGCCGTCGAGCACGCACAGGCAGCGTTCGACCTCGGCGACGAAGTCGACGTGCCCCGGCGTGTCGACGACCTGCAGCGTGGCACCGCCCCACTCGACGCGCGTCGCGGCCGCGGTGATCGAGATGCCGCGGCAACGCTCCTGCCGCATCCAGTCGGTCGCGGCGGTGCCGTCGTCGACGCTGCCGACGTGGCCCTGCGCGCCGCTGTCGTGCAAGATGCGCTCGGTCAGCGTCGTCTTCCCCGCGTCGACGTGGGCCACGATCCCGAAGGTGCGCTGTCGATCCATGGCCGCGCGCAGGTTAGCGGCGGGGCGGGTGGCGCGCACGTGCCCGGGCGGCCGCGCGCTCAGCTCGACTGCGGGCGCGCCGCCGAGCCCTGCGTGATGCCGCGCATCTGCATCTTGAGCTCGTCGGGGTTGTCCGACGCGGCCAGGGCGTCCTCGAGGCTGATGTTGCCGGCCTGGAACAGGCGGATCAGCGACTGGTTGAACGTCATCGTGCCGTAGTAGCTGCCCTCGGTCAGCGCCTTCGGCAGCAGGCGCGTCTGGCCCTGCTCGAGCAGTTCGCGCACCGTCGGCGTGTTGATCAGCAGTTCGACCGCCGGGACCATCGCCGTGCCGTCCTTGTTCTTGACGAGGCGCAGCGAGCAGACGCCCGCCAGGTTCAGCGCGAGCTGCAGCCGCACCAGTTCGTGCTGGTGCGGCGGGAAGAACGTGATGATGCGCTCGACGGTCTGCACGGCGTTGACCGTGTGCAGCGTCGAGAACACCAGGTGGCCCGTCTCGGCCGCCGAGATCGCCGCCGAGACGGTCTCCGCGTCGCGCATCTCGCCGATCAGGATCACGTCGGGCGACTGGCGCACCGCGTGGCGCAGCGCCAACGCGAAGTCCACGACGTCGGTGCCGACCTCGCGCTGGTTCACGATCGACCGCTTGTCGTCGAAGCGGAACTCGATCGGGTCCTCGATCGTCACGATGTGCTTGTTCATCGTGCGGTTGACGAACTCGATCATCGACGCGAGCGTCGTCGACTTGCCCGAGCCGGCGATGCCGGTCGCGAGCACGAGGCCGCGCTTCAGCGACGCGAGCCGCTTCAGCGGTTCGACGGGCAGGTTCAGGTCCTTGAACGACGGGATCTCCGCCTTGATCGCGCGGAACACGAAGCCGACCTCGCCGCACTGGTGGAAGGCGTTGCAGCGGAAGCGGCCGACGCCGGGCACGGCGACCGCGGTGTCCGTGGCGCCGGCCGCGTCGAACTCGCGGCGGCCGCGCTCGGTCAGCACCTCGTCGGCGTAGGTGCGCATCAGGTCGCCGGGCAGCGGCTGGTCGCCGAGGAAGCGGATCACGCCGGCGACGCGCACCGCCGGACAGCCGTTCGTCTTCAGCACCAGGTCGGAGGCGTTCTCCTTGACCATGATGCGCAGGAAGTCCCGCAGCTTGGGCATGCGGCCTGGCGGAGTCGGGTTGGGTCCCACGTTCTGGCTGGTCACGGCGAATCCTCCGGCCGTCCCTATCGGCTGTCCGGGGGGGCCGTCCGGAGCCGGCGCGGAACCTCGATGGCACCCGCCGCAGCGGCGGCCCGGGGGCGCGGTTCGCCCGTTGCAGTTCGCCGCGGCGGAGAACCTCAACCCGGCGGCGGCGCCGCCCCGAGCACGGCCGCGACCGCCAGCACGAGCTCGCGCAGGCCCGCGCCGGTGGCGCTCGAGATCGGCAGCACGGGCGCTTCGATCGCGCGCGCGAGCGCCGCGGCGCGCTGCCGCGCGGCCTCGTCCTCGACCTTGGTCGCGACCACCAGCGACGGCCGCCGGCCGAGTTCGGTCGAGTGGGCGGCCAGTTCGTCGCGCACGATGCGGAAGGCCCGCTCGGGTGGCTCGAGCGGCAGGTCGCCGCAGTCGATCAGGTGCAGCAGGAGCCGCGTGCGGTCGACGTGCTTCAGGAACCGGTCGCCGAGTCCCTTGCCCGCGCTGGCGCCGGCGATCAGTCCGGGGATGTCGGCGAGCACGAACGTCGTCTCGCCGGGCCCCTGCGCGATGCCGAGCATCGGCTCGAGCGTCGTGAACGGGTAGCCGGCGATCTTCGGACGCGCGCGCGTCAGCGTCGCCAGCAGCGTCGACTTGCCCGCGTTGGGCAGCCCGATCAGGCCGACGTCGGCGATCAGCTTGAGGCTCAGCAGCACGCGCCGCTGCTCGCCGGCCTTGCCGCGCTCGGCGGTGCGCGGCGTGCGGTGCGTCGCCGTCGCGAAGTGCGTGTTGCCGCGGCCGCCGTGGCCGCCGCGCGCGAGCACGAACGGGCGGTCCGCGACGGCGAGGTCCTGCAGCACGTTGCCGCGCTCGGCGTCGAGCACGAGCGTGCCGACCGGCACCTCGATCACGAGGTCGTCGGCGTCCTTGCCGGCGCAGTTCTGCGGCAATCCCGGCCCACCGTTGCCCGCCGCGAACAGGCCGCGGCCGGTCAGGTGGAAGAGCGTGTTGCAGTGCGTGGTCGGCAGCAGCACGGCGTCGCCGCCGTCGCCGCCGTCGCCCCCGTTCGGCCCGCCGCGCAGCACCTTGGCGTCGCGCAGGAAGCTGACGCACCCGTCGCCGCCCTTGCCGGCCCGGACCGAGATCGTCAGTTCGTCGACGAACATGGGGCGGGGCGCGGGCGGCGGCGCCGGCAGCGGGCGCCGGGGCCGGGCTAGCCGACGGTCTCCGGCACGTCGACGTGGACCTTGCCGTTCGACTGGAAGCGCACGACGCCGGCGGCCACCGCGAACAGCGTGTCGTCGCCGCCGCGCCGCACGTTGCGGCCGGGGTGGAACTTCGTGCCGACCTGGCGAACGATGATCGTGCCCGAGGTCACGCGCTGGCCGCCGTAGGCCTTGACGCCGCGGTATTGCGGGTTGCTGTCGCGACCGTTCGAAGTCGAACCTTGACCCTTCTTGTGCGCCATGGTGGTGCTCCCTGCTGCTCAGCCCTGGATCGACTCGATCTGGACCTCGGTGTACTTCGCCCGGAAGCCCGTGCGGCGCCGGCTGTTCTTGCGCTTGCGGAACTTGCCGATCACGACCTTGGGGCCCTTCATCTGCCGCACGACCTTGGCCGTCACGGTGACGCCCGCGACGAACGGCGTGCCGACCCGGCCCTCGCCCTCGCCGCCGACCACGCAGACCTTGTCGAAGGTCAGGGTCTCGCCCTCGACGACGCCGGCCCTCAGGTGGATCTTGATGCGGCTGCCGGGCTCTACCCGGTACTGCTGGTTGCGATCGTCGACGACGGCGTACATGGGGAACGGTGGGTCAGGGTGAAGGGGCGGAGACGATAGCGAGGCAGCGAGGCGAATCAAGTCCCCTGGGCGCGGGCCCCGCGCCGCCGGCCCCGGCCCGCGGCTCACGCCTTGACGCCGAGCCCGGCCGGGATCGCGATGCGCGCCTCCTGGCCGTCGCCGGTCAGGAACCGGTAGTGCACGACGTCGATCGGGTAGCTCGCCTCGGGGCGGAACAGGATCGACTTGCCGACCGCGTCCTCGAGTTCGAGGATGCCGCGCCGCTTGTAGTTGACCAGGTAGTCGCTGACGGGGGGCGCCACGAACACCTGCAGCACCGAGTAGCCCTTCAGGTTCAGCAGCGCGCGCACCTCGCGCAGCACCGACAGCGCCTTGCTCTGCACCGTGCGCGACCAGCCCGCGCCCTTGCAATGCGGGCACTGCATGAAGACCGTGCGCTTCAGGCCCGGCCCGACGCGCTGGCGCGTGATCTCGAGCATGCCGAACGGCGAGATGCGGCCGACCTTGATGCGCGCGCGGTCGCCGCGCAGCGCGTCGATCAGCTTCTTCTCGACGCCGCGCCGGTGCTTCTCGTGCGACATGTCGATGAAGTCGATGATGATCAGGCCGCCGAGGTCGCGCAGGCGCAGCTGCCGCACGATCTCCGGGATCGCGTCGAGGTTGGTGCGGTAGGCGGTCTCGTCGCTGTCGCCGCCGGCCTTGTACTTGCCCGAGTTCACGTCGATCGCGACCAGCGCCTCGGTCTGGTCGATCACGATCGACGCGCCGTTCGGCAGGTCGACCTTCGGCTGGTAGAGCGCCTCGACCTCCTTCTCGACGCCGAAGTGGTGGAACAGCGGCGTCGTCATCGTGTGGTTCTTGATGCGCTCCGCCATGTGCGGCATCAGCTTGTCGGCGAAGTCGCGGATGCGCAGGAACACGTCCTCGCTGTCGACGACGACGTCGGCGATGTCGGGCGTGAACTGGTCGCGCATCGCCTTCAGCACCAGGTCCGACTCCTGGTAGAGCAGCGCCGGGGCGCGCGTGACCTTGAGCCGCTGCGCGACCATCTCCCAGATCTTCTTCAGGTAGTCGCGGTCGCGCTCGAGGTCCTGCAGGCTCTTGTTGATGCCGGCGGTGCGCACGATGAAGCCGATGCCGCCGCTGCCGGTCTCGTCGAGTTCGCGCACGATGCGCTTCAGCCGCTTGCGCTCGCGGCCGTCCTCGATCTTGCGCGACACGCCGCACTTCGGCAGGCTCGGCATCAGCACGAGGCAGCGGCCGGGCAGCGACACGTAGGTCGTCAGCGTCGGGCCCTTGCTGCCGATGCCCTCCTTGGTGATCTGCACGACGACCTCCTGCCCCTTCTTGAGCAGCTGGTCGATCGTCGGCCGCGGGCCGCGCGGGCGGCGGTCGCCGCCGTCGCGCTGGTCGCGGTCGCGGCGGTCGCGCCGGTCGCGGCGGTCGCGGCGGTGGCGCCGCCCGGAGCCGCCGCCGGGACCCGCGCCCGGGGCCACCGGTTCGCCGGGCACGGCGGCCTGGGCCGGCTGGTCCGCTTCGCCCGGACCGACGTCGCCCCGGTTCCCCTCTTCGGGCCCCCCGTGGCCCTGCCCCTCGTCGCCCTGCGCCTCGTCACCCGGGCGCCCGTCGCCCGGCGGGGCCGCGTCGCCGCCGGCCGGCGGCGCTTGCTGCACCGGCGGGACGGCGGCGTCGTCGTCCTCGCCGCCCGGCGCGGCCATCGGCAGGGGCTCGTCGACGCCCTGGCCGAAGCCCGCGTCGCCGTCCTGGTCGTCCGCGGGCGGTCCGTCCGCCGCGCCGGCGACTTCGCCCGGCTCGGGTTCCGAGGCCCCCTCACCGGGCTCGGGTTCGCCGGCCTCCGGCTCGTCGCCCGGCGCCGCCGCGGTCTCGCGCGCGAACTCGTCCGCGTCGCGCCGCGCCCGCCCGGACGGCTCGACCTCCTCGTCCCCGACCGGCGCGACCGCCAGGTCGTCGCCGTCGGCGGCCGCCGCCTCCGCCACCGCGCCGGCCGGCGGGGCCTCGTCGACCTCGTCCTCGTCGTCGTCCGACAGCGCCTGCTGCACGGACTCGGGCCCGTCGTCGACGTCGACGCGCGCGCGGCCTTCGATGACGTCGTCGAGCACGAAGTCGGGTCGGCCGTAGGCGGGCAGCACGTCGCTGACGTGCAGGAACCCGTTGACGCGCCCGCCGAAGGCGACGAACGCGGCGCCGATGCTCGGCTCGATGTTGACGACCTTGCCCTTGTAGATGTTGCCTAGATAGGCCTCACGATTCGCCAGCTCGACGTGCAGCTCCTGCAGCACGCCGTCCTCCACCACCGCGATCCGGCTCTCTTCCGGATCGATGGCGTTGATCAGCATCCTCTTCAAGCGGAACTTCCTCGGGGAAACGATCGCCGGACGGGCCGGCGATCCCCTTGGGCAACCGCCCGCGCGCGCGCGGACCGGCGGGGTTCGCCGTCCGATCGCGGTCGCTCCGGGCAGGGGCCGACAGGGTGAACTTCATGGGGTCACGCCGAGCCGGCACGCGTGGACTGCGGTGACGGAGCGCCGCCCGCGGCACGAGCCGCGGGAAGGTCGCCAGGGTCCGAGCGCACGGCAGGCATGGGAATACCGACGTCCGCGGCCGATTCGGGCACCGCTCCCTGCGGGCTCCGGGCCGGCCACGCTCCCTGGACTTCAGGAAGCGCGCGGATGATACGGAGCGGCGCGCAGCCGCTCAACGGCCCTTCCTGGCGGCGGGCACGGCGGCGGGGCCACCACCCGAGGCCCCGCCCCGCCCGTCACTTGCGCGCGCCGAAGACCGCGTCGCGGCCCTGCGACAGCGGCGAACCGTGGTCCCGGATCTTCTCCTCGAGCGCGCTCGCCATCGACTTCTCCATGTCCTCCGGGCTGCGGATCACGCTCGGCGTGATGAACACGAGCATCGTAGAGGCGGTCTTCTGCCGGGTCGTGTTCTTGAACAGGTGCCCGAGCACGGGGATGTCCCCGAGCAGCGGCAGCTTGGTCTCCGTCTCGCTCTCGGTGGTGCTCTTGAGGCCGCCGAGCACCGCGGTCTGGCCGCCGCGCAGCAGCACCGTGGTCGCCAGCGTGCTCGACGCGACGCGCGGCAGCGCGATCGTGCCCTCCTGGCCGCCGGAGCCGACCTTGAACACGTCGAAGCCGGCCGGCGCGAGCGACGTGCTGCCGGTGCCGGTCAGCGCCGTGCGCTGCGGGATCACCTCGAGGATGACCTTGTCCGTGCCGGGCACCACGTGCGGCGTCGCGAGCAGCTGGAAGCCGACGCTGACCGGCGACTGGTCCCCTTCCTCGAGCGCGAGCAGGAGGCCGCCGGCCTGGCCCTGCTCGACCCGCGCCTGCGCGTAGCGCACCGCCTCGCCGACGAAGATCGTCGCCGTCTGGTGATCGAGCGCCACGATCTGCGGCGCCTGCTCGATCCGCGACCGCCCGTCGCGCTGCAGCAGCCGCAGCGTCGCGGTGACCTCGCGGAAGTCGATCGCGCCGAACACCACGTTCGGGATGTCGACGATCGCCGGGTCGTTGCCGTTCTCGCTGGCGAACGGGCCGACGCGCACGCCACCGGTCGGCTCGATCGCCATCACCTTGTCGTCCCAGCCGCCCGCGCCCAGGTCGAACGGCAGGCGCGTCGGGATCTGGCCGAGGCCGATGCTGGCCGACCAGCCGGTGCTGCCCGGCGACACGCCGAAGTCGAGCACGTCCTCGTTGCTGGTCGTGACGAAGCGCACGTCGAGGTAGATCTGCGACGGCTCGACGTCGATCATCGCGATCGTGCTGGCCACGCTCTCGACGACCGGGCGCGTGTCCTTGACGACGATGGCGTTGGTTTCCTGGATGTACTGCAGGCTGCCGACGTCGGGCGTGATCATCGCCTTCAGCGTGTCGAGCAGCGTGAAGTTGATCTCGTTCTTCTGCAGCTGCGTCTTCGCGCGGCGGTTCTCGATGTACTCGGAGTCGATGAACGGCACGTAGATCGACGCGGGCCGCACGTAGCGCAGCGGGATCGTGCGCGCGACGAGGTCCTGCTCGATGTTCGAGGCCGGCACCACGCGCAGGATGCCGCGCTCCTCCTCGACGACGACGAAGCCGAGCGTCTTGACCGAGGCGTCGAGCGCGTCGCGCCACGGGATGTTCTTCAGGCGCACCGTGATCGAGCCCTTGACCTCGGGAGCCACGACGATGTTGGCGCCCGAGATCTTGGCGATCGTGTCGATCACCTTCTGGATGTCGGTGTTCTCGAACGCGAAGTAGACCCGCGGCGGCTTCTCGACCTTCAGCACGGAGCCGGCCGCCTCGCCGACGATGCAGCCGGCCTGTTCGGCGACGAGCTCGAGCGCCTGCCGCCAGTGCACGTCCTGCAGGTCGATGGTCACCGGCTCCTCGATGCCGGGGTCCATGATGATGTTGACGTTGGCCTTTTTGGCGATGCTCGCGACGACGTCGCGCAGGTCGCGGTCCTTGAGCTTCAGCGTGAGCCGGCTGGCGCGGTCGCCTTCGGCCTCCGCGCGGATCTCCGCCTCCCTGCCCTGCGGGGCCGGACGCGTGGCCGTGGGGGCGGCCTTGGGGTCCTGCGGTTCCTGCTGTGCCGGCGGGCTCGCCGCGAGCGCGCACCACGCCAGTGCGCAGATGATCCCTGTGCTGACTGCCTGCATCGTCGTTCCTTCTCCCTTGGGGGATTCCGGGTGATTCGCCGTCGCCCGGCGCCGCGCAGGACGCCGGACCGAATGCCACTCCTCCATCGAACCGCCGCTGGCGCCGGCTTGAGCCGAACCGGCCGCCGCGCCAGCGTCACATCGTGCGCACGAGCGTGAGCCCGCGGAACACGAACCAGACCTGCTCCTGTTCGACCTTCTTGACCAGCAGGTCGTCGGCGACGTACTCGCCCTCCTCGTAGACCTGGCCGTTGATCAGCACGCCCGAGCGCCCGTCCCGGTCGACCACGACGCCGTGCAGGCGCAGGTCGAGGCTGCGGAAGTCGAGCGCGGTCGTCGCCTTGACGTGGATCGCCTTGGCCGCGACCGCGAGCGCGTGCCGCGCATCCCCGGCCGGCACGCCGAGGCGCGCCGCGACCACCTCGAAGCGGCTCTTGGCCTGCTCGAGCTGGCCCGCCGTGCAGTCGGCCTGGAGCTGCGCGACGAGCTGTTCGAGTTCGTTGCGCGGCAGATACGGGTCGGCGGCGCGCTGGTCCGGCTTGCCGCCCTGCTCGACCTCCCCGCGGATCCGCTCGAACGGCGCCACGACCTCGCGCGCCCAGCGCACCCGGTACGGCAGGTAGGTCACGCGCGCGGCGTCGGTCTCGAGCGCGGCGGCGAGCTTCTCCACTCCCTCGCGCAGCTGCTTCTCGAGCGCGTACTGCTCGAACATCGTCGTGTCCGACCGCCGCATGCGCTGCTGCGTCTCCAGCAGGGCCTGCGTCTCGGCGACGCAGCGCTCGAGGATCGCGCGCTGTTCGGCCGGCGAGCTGCCGTCCTTCAGCAGGTCGCCGCGCAGCCGCGGGTCGACCAGGATGTCGCGGCGGCCCTGGGTCGAGCGCAGCTGGTACTTCTCGATCTTGATGTTCTGCATCCGCTTGAAGATCTCCTCGCGCAGGGCCTCGACCCGGTTCGCGTAGTTGGGGATCTCGACCTCCTTGCCGCTCGCCTTGCCGTTGTAGGTGAACGTCTGCAGCAGGAGCCGCATCGTGTGCACGACGTCGCCGTTGCGTTGGTTCTCCTGCCGCGCCTGGTCGCCCGACGCGATGCCGAACTCGGTGATGTTGACGAAGCGCGAGTAGTTCTCGATCAGGTTGACGAACTTCAGGCACTCCCACAGCGTGCCCGTCATCTCGTAGGTGTACTCGATCGGTGCGAACCGCTCGTTGCCCTTCGCCTGGCGCGAGGGCTTCGGCACGAGGCCCGTGTTGACGACGCCCGACTGCCGCTCGAACTGGTCGAGCATGCGCACGAAGTCGTTCAGTTCGCGCGTGTCCGGCAGGATCTTGACGTACTCGCCGAGGTTCTCGCGCAGGATCACGACCTCCTTCTCGAGCCCGTCGATCTGGGCGATCTTGGCGTCGGCGGCGGCGATCGCCTGCCGTGTCGACTCGGCCGTCGCCTCGACCTCGTCGATCAGGCCCTGCGCGTAGAACACGCCGCCGACCATCAGGCCGCAGACGAGTGCGGCGCCGCCGACGATCGCGAGGATCTGCTGCTTCTGGGTCCACCTGGCCATCGCGGTCACCTCACTTGTTCGCCGGGGCGGCGGGGGGGTTCTTCGGGGCGGGCTTGCCGCCCTTCGCCTGGGCGGCCTCCTTGACGCTGGGCCGGAACTGCAGCGCCAGCGTGAAGTTCAGCGACTCCGCCGGCGTGCGCTCCTTGTCGACGTCGAGCTTCCAGGACGGATCGGTCTTCAGCGCGAGTTCGGCGCCGAACGGCGCGTGCTCGAGGTCCTCGTGCAGGTTGGCGATGCGGCTCTTGTCGGCGTCCTGCACCGCGGCCGGCATGGTCACCAGCGGCCCCTTCTTCGGATCCGTCTTGGCGGTGACCGCCGTGAACCACGCGAGGTGGCGGTCGGTGTCGCCGTTGTTGTTGACCACCTCGATCAGTTCGTCGAGGAACTTCGACCACAGCCGGCGCGACTGGCCGATCGCCTGGATCGTCTGCACGCGCTCCGCGTAGTCCTTGCGGTTGGCGTCGAGCTGGGCGTGGTAGGCGACCTTCTTCTCCTTCTGCGCGAGCTTCGCCTCGACTTCGGCCAGCGCCGTCTCGGCCGCGCCGAGGTCGCCGAAGTAGACCATGCCGAACCAGCCGACGGCGGCGCTGACGGCGACGGCGGCCGCGAAGGCGGACGCGATCACGCGCGCCGGCAGGCGATTGCCGCGGCGCAGTTCGACGGGGAGCAGATTGATGCGGATCAAGGGGACCTCCTCAGATTGCTGCAGCGAGCCCGAGCGCCACGGCCAGCCGCGGCGCCTGCTGGTTGAGAGCCTCGACGTCGACGTTGTCGGACCGGACCTTCAGGCCCTCGATCGGGTTCCAGGTCTTGGTGCGCTTCTCGAAGATCTTCTCGAAGCTCTCCTCGAGGAACGGCAGCAGCGCCGTGCCGCCGGTCAACCAGACCTCCTGGACCTCGCCGTCGAACTGGTTCTCGAAGAAGTCGAACGAGAGGTTGATCTCGTTGCCGAGGTCCTCGAGCACCTGGGCGGTGGCCTCCTGCACGACGTTCGCCTGGTCGCCCGGCTCGCGCTTCAGCGCCTCGGCCTGCGCCGGATCGACGCCGAGCCGCCGCGCGATCGCGTTGGTCAGGTCCTGGCCGCCCATCGGCACCTCGCGCGCGAAGCTGCTGACGTTGTCGCGCAGGATGTTGATGCTGGCCTTGGTCGCGCCGACGTCGATCAGCGCCACCGTGCGGCCCGCCTCCTGGATGCCCGGGTTCACCAGTTCGCCGAGCTCCCACGCGTTGCCGAGCGCGAAACCGTCGACGCCGACCGCGACCGGCTGCAGGCCGAGTTCGCCCAGGATGCGGGCCTGCTCGGCGACGATGCTCTTCTTGGCCGCCACGAGCAGCACCTTCAGCTCGGGCTTGCCCGTCGCGTCCTGCCCGCTGCCGAGCCGGTGCACGTCCAGCTCGACGTCGGCGACGTCGAACGGGATGTACTTGTCGGCCTCCAGGCGCACCGCCTGCGCGAGCCGGTCCTCGCTCATCTCCGGCATCGCGACGTAGCGGAAGACCACGTTCTTGCCGCTGACGGCCGAGGCCACCCGCCTGGTGCGGAAGTGCGCCGCACGCATCAGCTCGGCGATCGCGTCCTGCCGCGCCGCCTCGCTCGGAACGTCGATCTGGGCGTAGCCCGTGACGACGTGGTCGTACTTCTCCCGCGTGAGCTCGACGGCCTTGATGCAGCTGCTGCCGATGTCGAGACCCACGATGCTCTTCCGCTGCTTCAGCATGACGAGTGGCGCTCCTTGGCTCTCTGGGTGCCGCCTACCGCCGTCCCTATCGGCCGGTCGCCCGCCACGGATTGAGCCCGACCCGCGGGGGTGCGCCCCGACGGAGGGCCGGGCACTGCCGGCGGATCCCCGCGCGAAGACCGCCCACGCTCGACACCGCCGCAGCGGCGCCCGAGTGCGTGGTTTCGTCCGTTGCAGGTCGCCGCGTGGCGGCGGTGGGAACCTCAGTCCTCGCCGAAGTTCGCCGCGAGCAGTTCGGCGAGCGCGCGCAGCATCGCGTCGGCGTCGGGCCCCTCGGCGGTCAGCTCCAGTTCCGATCCACGTTCCGCCGCGAGCATCATCATGCCCATGATCGACTTGCCGTCGACGCGTTCGTCGTTGTCGGTGCGGCTCACCTGCAGGGCCGACGCGTAGGAGTTGGCGGTCTGCACGAACAGGTGCGCCGGCCGGGCATGCAATCCGTGCTTGTTGGTGAGCTTCAGACGCAGGACGCTCTGACCCACGGTCACTCCTTGGGCGCCATCTCGCGCAGCAGCTCGCGCATCGCCGCCTCGTCCTTCACGTCCAGCAGGAAGCGCCGGAAGTCCGCGCTGCGGGCCAGCGTGGAGATCCACCGCAGGCAACGCAGGTGGGTCTCGGGGTCGTTCGCCGGGGAGACCAGCAGGAACACGATGTGCACGGCCCGGCCGTCGATCGCCTGCCACTCGAGCCCCGCCTTGCTGCGGGCCAGCACCAGGGTCACCGCCTGGACGTCGTCGCCCTTCACGTGCGGCACGGCCACGCCGTTGCCGAGTCCGGTGCTGCCGATCGCCTCGCGCTCGCCGAGCCGCTTCTGCAGGCCCTTCATCGTCTTGGCGGGGAACGACCCGGCGGTCTGCGCGACCGCGAGCAGTTCCTTCAGCGCGCCTTCCTTGGTCTTGGCCTCGATCTGCGCGACCAGCGCGGCACGTTCGACCAGCTGTCCGATCATGGCCGGCAGTGTCGGGAAAGCCGGCCGCTTGCGCAACGGCGCCCTTGCAGCCGAGCCCGGATCGCGTCGCCGGCGCGGCAGGTTCGCGACCCGACCCCGGCCCTGGCCGACCGGTCAGCGACGCAGCGTCTTGTCGACGATCGACTCGTAGCTCTCCTCGTCGCCGGCTTCCGCCCTGCCGCGCGCCCGCGCGGGCCGGCCGCCCGCGCGCTCGGCCTTGGCGTCGGGGTGCTTGTGGTCCTTGCGGCGCTCCTTCTCCTTGCGCAACTGCTTCTCCATCTTGTCGACCAGCAGGTCGATCGTCGACGAGAACGAGGTGCCGCGATCCCGCGCGACCAGCGGCAGGCCGCGGCGCCGGTGGACGATCAGTTCGATCTCGGGATTCCGGTGCGCGTGTTCGGCCACGACTTCGATGCGCGACAGCCGGTCGCGGAACCGCGCCAGCCGGGCCAACTTGTTCGCCGCGTGCGCCTGCATGCGCTCGGTGATGTCGTCGTGACGGCCCTTGAACTCGATCGTGACTTCGGTTTCCTCGGTCATCGCTTCACCTGGGGTTGCCAGTTCTATCGACAGGCAGCAATACGCCAACTCAGTCCCGGTGCAAGTTCGGTCTCGGGCCGAGTTGCGGCGGGCGCCGCGACGGTCCGCTCAGCCGCCCCAGAACCGCACCTCGGGCTCGAGCTCGATGCCGAACCGGTCGCGCACCCGCCGGCGCACCTCCTGCATCAGGGCGACGAAGTCCGCCGCGGACCCCGTGCCGTCGTTGACGAAGTAGTTCGCGTGCAGCCCGCTGACCTCGATGCCGCCGATGCGCAGGAGCTTGCAGCCGGCGACCTCGATCAGCCGCCCCGCGGCGTCCCCGGCGGGGTTCCGGAACACGCAACCGACGCTGCGCTGGGCCACCGGCTGCGTCGCGTTGCGCTTCTTGAGGCTCTGCGAGAAGCGCTCGAAGATCGCCGCCGGGTCGTCGGGCACCAGCGCGAAGGTCGCCTGCAGCACGACCGCGCCCTCGAGCCCGCCGTCGCGGTAGCGCGCGCGGAACCGGTCGGGGCCGCGCACGGCGATCGCGCCGTCGGGCTCGACGACGACGAGGGACGACACGAGGTCGAACGTCTCCCCGTCGCGCGTGCCCGCGTTCATCGCCACGGCGCCGCCGACCTGGGCCGGGATGCCGGTCAGCCGCTCGAGCCCGGCGAGGCCCACGTCCTTGGTGGCGCGCAGCAGGCTCGGCAACGTCACGCCGGCACCCGCCGCGACGCGGGTGCCGTCGCGCACGATGCGGTTCAGGTTGCCGAGGTGCAGCACGGCGCCGCGCACGCCGTCGTCGGCGACGACGACGTTGCTGCCGCCGCCGAGCACGCGCAGCGGCACGTCGAGTTCGCGGCACGCGCGCACGACCAGGCCGACGTCCTCCTCCCCGTAGGGTTCGACGAACCAGTCGGCGGGCCCGCCGATGCGCAGGTGCATCATCGGGGCGAGCACGACGTGCTCGCGCACCGAGCCGCGCATGCCGCGCAGCAGGAGCCGCAGGTCAGAGGCCGGCAAGGATGCCCCCCACGGCGCGGTCGATGTCGCCGGCGCCGAGCACGAGCACGAGGTCGCCGTCGCCGCGCAGGTCGGCGACGCGGGCCGGCACGGCGTCGACGTCGCCGACCGGTTCGCACCGGCCGCCGCGCGCGCGCACCGCCTGCACGAGGTCCGCGGCCGACACCGCGGCCTGCATCGCCGTGCTCTCGCGCGCGCCGTAGATGTCGGCGACCAGCGTCACGTCGGCCGTCGCGAGCACCTCCGCGAACTGCGGCAGCAGGCACAGCGTGCGCTGGAACTGGTGCGGCTGGAAGGCGACCAGCAGCCGGCGGCCCGGGAACCGGCGCCGCGCCGCCTGCAGCACGGCCTGGATCTCGGCGGGATGGTGCGCGTAGTCGTTGACGAGCAGGCCGCCGCGGCTGCCCTGGTGCAGCTCGAAGCGCCGGCGCACTCCCGCGAAGCCGGCGATGCCGATGCAGGCGGCCACCGGGTCGGCGCCCGCGAAGTGCGCGAGGCCGAGCGCGAACAGCGCGTTGGGCACGTTGTGGCGCCCCGCCAGGGTCAGCTGCACGCGCGGAAGCCGCTGGCCGTGCAGGATCGGCACGAACGAGAAGCGGCCGAGGTCGTCGCGCACGTCGACCGCGCGGATGTCCGCCCAGAGCCCGGCGCCGACGGTCAGGATGCGCACGTCGTTGCGCAGGCTCGCGAGCCCGGCCCGCGGCACCGATTCCTCGACGAACGCAGCACCGCCCGGCCGCACGCGCGCGAGGTAGCCGGCGAAGGCGTCGACCAGTTCGTCGGTCGACGGGTAGCAGTCGAAATGGTCGTGGTCGACGTTCAGGATCGCCGCGCCGAACGGCCGCAGGTTGTGGAAGCTGCGGTTGAACTCGCAGGCCTCGACGACGAACTCCGGGCCCGCGCCGCCGCGGCCGTTGCCGCCGAGTTCGGGCACCTCGCCGCCGATCAGGTGCGACGGATCGAAGCCGGCCGCGCGCAGCGCCGCCACGGTGAGTCCGGTCGTCGTCGTCTTGCCGTGCGTGCCGGCGATCGCCAGCGTGCGCCGGCCCTCGCTGAGCCGGCCGACGGCCTCCGCGTAGAGCAGCGACGTGAACCCGCGCCGCACGCACTCCTGCACCTCGGCGTCGCCGCCCGGCACGGCCGCGCTGCGGATCACGTAGCCGTCCGCGCCGGCGATGCGCGCGGGTTGGCAGCCGACCCACGCGTCGATGCCCTCCTCGATCAGCCGCAGCAGCACCGGCCCGCCGCTCGCATCGCTGCCGCTGACCTCGTTGCCGGTGCCGCCGAGCAGGCGCGCGAGCCCGCTCATGCCGGCCCCGGCCACGCCGACGAAGTGGAACCGCCGGCTCGCGAAGCTGGTGCCCGCCGCGCCGGCCGGTGCGGTGCCGTGCTCGGTCATCGGCCGGCCTCCGCGTCGGCGCCGGGCTCGGCCGCCCGCGGCACCGGCCCGGGCGCCTCGACCCAACCGGCCTCCCTGGCCATGTCGCGCAGGATCACGCCGATGGGGTCGGTGGCGCACAGCCGCCGCGCCGCGTCGCCCATCGCCTGCAGCCGCGCCGGGTCCGCGAGCAGCGCGGCGGCGAGGTCCGCGAGGTCGCCGACCGCGAGGTCCTTCTCCTCGACGACGATCGCCGCGCCGGCCGCGACGAGCACGCCGGCGTTGTGCAGCTGCTGCTGGTCCTTGTGGTGCGGGTAGGGCACGACGACCGCCGCGCGCCCGGCCGCGGCGAGTTCGGCCACCGTGGTGCCGCCGCCGCGGCAGATCACCAGGTCCGCGGCCCCGTACATGCGGTCCATGTCGATCGCGACCGGACGCACGTAGGCGCGCAGGCGGCCTTCGGCGGCCGCGTAGAGCCGGCGCACGGCATCGTCGCGGCCGAGCCCGCTGAGGTGCAGCACCTGCACGGCGCAGGGCAGCCGCGCGAGCGCCAGCGGCACCTGCGAGTTGAGCACCGAGGCTCCCTGGCTGCCGCCGGTGACCAGCACGGTCGGCACGCCGGCGACGAGGCCCAGCGCCTCGCGCGCGGCGCGGCGGTCGATGCGCGCGAACTCGGGGCGCAGCGGCGTGCCGGTGAACAGCGCCCGCGGATCGGCCGGCCGCTTGCCGGGCAGGCCGTGGTAGATGCGCCGCGCGAACGGCAGCAGCCAGCGGTTGGCCCGGCCGGTGACGGCGTTCTGCTCGAGCAGGAACAGCGGGATGCGCAGGCTCCGCGCCGCGAGACCGACCGGCAGCGACGGCCGGCCGCCGGTGCTGACGACGCAGTCGACGCGGCCCCGCTCGAGCAGCCGCCGCGCCGCCACGACCGCGCGCAAGAGCCAGAAGGGCAGCAGCAACCGCGACGGCCGGCCGCCGGGCAGGCTCAACTCCTCGAGGCCGGGCAGCTCGCGCCGCAGCAGTTCGCGCTCGACCTCGCGCCCCTCGGTGCAGAGCAAGGGCTCGTGGCCGCGTTCCCGCAGCCCGCGCGCGAGCGCCAGCGCCGGCATCAGATGCCCGCCGGTGCCGCCGCTGACCAGACACACCCGTTGCACCATCCGTCTCGCTCCCCGGCCGCAGCCCGGACCGGTCACTTCTTCGGCAGCTTGATCTTCTCGCCGATCCTGAGGTTCGTCGGGTCCAGGCCCGGGTTGAGGTTCCTGATCTCGTCGACGCGCCTGCGCGAGCCGAGCTGGCGGATTTTGATGCCCTCGAACGTGTCGCCCCTGGCGACCGTGTAGGTGCCGGGCTCGGCCGGGGCCGGCTTGCCGCCGGCGCCGGGCGCCGCGGCGTCGCGCGGGGCCGGCTTGCCCGCGCGCTGCAGGATCGCGTCGGCCTCCGCCCTGGTCGGCAGCAGCAGCTCCTGGCCGGGCTTGAGCTTCGTCGGCTCGGCGCGCGGGTTCAGCCGCGCGATCTCGAGGCGCAGCACGACGCTGCCGAAGTGCTGCTTCGCGATGCTCTCGAACGAGTCGCCGCTCTGCACCTTGTGCGCGGGCCGCGCCGCCGCGACCTCCGGCTTCGGCGGCTCGCTCGCCTTCGGCTGTTCCGCGGGCTTCGCCTCGCCGCCGGCCTGGGGCTGGCCGCCCGGGGCGTTCGCGGGCGGCGCGGTGTTGCGCGCGGCCTCGGGCTGCTGCGGCCGCAGCAGCGCTTCGAAGCTCGGCGTGCCGACCGGCCCGGCGCGGCGTTCGGCCGCGGGCCCCGCGGGGGAGCCGGCGGCGAGGTCGGCGCCCGGGCTGCCCGGCGCGCGCTTGCCCGCCGGGCTGCCTTCGCCCCAGATCGTGACGCCGAGGATCAAGAAGATGACGAGACACAGCACGTAGAGGCCGTACTTCTCGAGTTGGCCCATCACACCCTCCCAGAAAGGACAGAGACCGGAGATTCGTCGATCGTCGAGAACGCACCCGCGTGGTCGGCTCTGGCGGCGTTGCCGATCAGGCCGACCCCGGCGAGGCAGAACATCAGGCTGGTGCCGCCCGTGCTGACGAAGGGCAGGTCGATGCCCTTCGCCGGCGCCCACCCGCTGACCACGAGCAGGTTCGCCGCCGCCTGCAGGCAGATCATCAGAGCGTAGCCGCAGACCACGTAGCGCAGGAACGGGTCGCGCACCTTGCCGGTGAGCCGGTAGCCGACCACGCCGAACACCGTGAACGCCGCGAGCACGAACAGCGAGCCGGCGAAGCCGAGTTCCTCGCCGACGATCGCGAACACGAAGTCGTTCTTGGCCTCGGGCACGTAGCCCATCTTCATCCAGCCCTGGCCGAGGCCCTGGCCGAACCAGCCGCCCGACGACAGCGCGATCAGGCCGAGCCCGACCTGCGAGTCGGGATCCGGCGAGCCGAGGGCGGTGAACCGCCTGACCACGTAGTCGTGCTGCAGCGCGGCCCAGGCGAACAGCGCGAGCCCGGCCGCCGCCGCCGGCACGAAGTGCACGAAGCGCACGCCGCCGACCAGCGCGAGCACGCTCGCGAGGCCGAGCACGATCAGCGCGTTGCCGTGGTCGGGCTGGCACAGCAGGGCCGCGGCGAGCGCGACCGCACAGCCGATCGCCGGCAGGAACCCGTGCCGGAACGTGCCGGCCCGCTGGCCCGCGCGCGCGAGCAGCCGCGCGATCGCGAGGATCATGAAGAACCGGGCCGGCTCGACGGGCTGGAACTGGAAGCTGCCGAACTGGATCCAGCGGTGCGCACCGTTGACGTCGCGGCCGACGGCGTGCGGCAGCAGGCAGCACGCCACCGCGACGGCGAACGCCGGCAGCGCCGCGCGGGCCACGTGGCGCATCGGCACGAGCGCGGCGATCAGGAACGCCGCGAGCGCGGCGAACAGCTTGCCGCCCTGCAGCTTCATCGCCTGGATCGGCCCGACGCGCAGTTCGGCCCCCTGCACCGAGACGGCCATCACGAGGCCGAGGCAGCACAGCGCGACGGTCGCCAGCATCAGCCAGTCGAGTTCGCGCAGGTGGGTGCCCGCGCGCGCGTCCGGCCCGCCGGCGATCGCCGTGGAGCGGGCCATCAGCGCACCTTGAACAGCGCGAGGCTGCACAGGGCCAGCAGCGCGGAGACCACCCACGTGCGCACGACCACGCGGGTCTCCGGCATGCCGCCGAACTGGAAGTGGTGGTGCAGCGGCGCGCAGCGGAACACGCGCACGCCGCGCAGCCGGAACGACGCGACCTGGATCAGCACCGACAGCGCCTCGACGACGAACACGCCGCCGACGACGAGCAGCACGAGTTCGGTGCGGCTGACCAGCGCCGCGTAACCGAGCGCGCCGCCGAGCCCGAGGCTGCCGACGTCGCCGAGGAAGACGAGCGCCGGCGCGGCGTTGAACCACAGGAAACCGAGCGCGGCGCCGAGCAGCGCCGCCATCATCACGGTCATCTCGCCGGCGCCCGCGACGTGCTGCACCAGCAGGTAGGCCGACCAGTCGACGCGGCCGACCGCGTAGGTGATCACCGCGTAGGCGATCGCGGCCGAGGCGATGCAGCCGGCGGCCAGCCCGTCGAGGCCGTCGGTCAGGTTCACGGCGTTGGCCGAGCCGGTCAGCACGAGCACGCCGAGCACCAGGAACGGCAGACCGAACCAGACGGTCAGGTCGAGCGACACGTCCTTCAGGAACGGCACGTAGAGGTGCGGCCCGCCGGCGCCGCCCTCGAGCGCGGCCGGGCCCAGCAGCCACAGCGACGCGAGCAGCGCGACCAGCGTCAGCGCGCCCTGCTTCTCGCGCTTGCCGATGCCGCGCTTCTGCGGGTTGCGCAGCTTGACCCAGTCGTCCCAGAGGCCGACCGCGGCGAACCCGGCGATCAGCAGCACGCCGGGCCACGAGAAGTGGTTCGGCGGATCGAAGCGCAGCCACAGCAGGCTCGCGGCGAGCAGGCCGCCGACGACGAACAGCCCGCCCATCGTCGGCGTGCCCTTCTTGTGCGCGTGCAGCGCCTCGAGCCGTTGCGAACCGGTGCCGTCGATGCGCTCGCCGACGCCCTGGCGCGAGAGCCAGGCGATCACGCGCGGGCCGAACAGCACCGCGAACAGGAACGCCGTCACCGCAGCACCCGCGGCGCGGAACGAGATGTAGCCGAACAGCCGGCACACGTCGTCCGAGAACAGCCAGGGCGCGAGCCAGTGGATCATCCGGCCGTCGCCTCCGCCGCCGCGGCGACGCCGCCGAGTTCGGCGACGAGCCGGTCCACGAGCCGATCGAGTTGCACCGCCCGCGAGGCCTTGCACAGCACGCGGTCGCCGGGGCGCACCAGGGTCCGCAGCAGTTCGAACGCGGCGGCGGCCCCGTCGACCCGGTGCACGTCGCCGGCCGGCATGCCCGCCGCGACGGCGCCGTCGGCGATCGCGCCCGCGGCCGCGCCGACGCAGACCAGCAGGTCCTGCCGCGTGGCCCGCACCTCGGCGCCGACCTGGTTGTGCAGCGCGGCGCTCGCCGCGCCGAGTTCGCGCATCTCGCCGAACACGACGATGCGGCGGCCGCCCGGGCCGAGCCCCGCCAGCGCCTGCAGCGCGGCGCGCGCCGACGCCGGGTTCATGTTGTAGGTGTCGTCGAAGACCATGGCCCCGCCGGCGGCCTTCGGCTCGAGCCGCCGCGCCGCCGACGGCACGCCCGCGAGCGCGCGCAGCACGTCCTCCTCGGCGACGCCGAGGTGGCTCGCGGCGGCGATCGCGAACAGCGCGTTGTAGACGTTGTGCGTGCCCAGGCGCGGCAGCGTGACGGGACGCGCGCCCTGCAGCAGGAACGAGGTGCCGAGCGCGTGGAAGCGCACGTCGGTGGCGAACCAGTCCGCGGTCCGCGCGACGCTCGCGAACTGCACGCGCGCGCGCGTCGACTCGGCCATCGCGCGGCACGCGGCGTCGTCGCCGTTCAGGATGCAGAGCCCGTCCTCGGGCAGGCCCATCGGCAGGCCGGCCTTCTCGCGGGCGACGCCGGCGAGCGAACCGAGCCCCTCGAGGTGGGCCGGCGCGACGCAGGTGACGATGCCGACGTCGGGGCGCGCGACGGCGGTCAGTTGCGCGATCTCGCCCGGGGCGTTGGTGCCGATCTCGACCACCGCGGCGCGCGTCGCGGCGTCGATCGCGAACAGCGTCAGCGGCACGCCGACCTGGTTGTTGTACGAGGCCGGCGAGCGCACGGTCGGCATCGCCGCGGCCAGCACCGCGCCGAGCCACTCCTTGGTCGAGGTCTTGCCGCACGAACCGGTGATGCCGACGACCTTCGCGCGGTGCCGGCGCCGGTGTTCGGCCGCGAGGTCGAGCAGCGCCCGGCCGGTGTCGGGCACGCGCACGACGAACGGCGCGGCCAGGCGGCCGGGTTCCGGCGGCAGTTCCGCGAGCGGCCGGTCGACCAGCAGGCCGACCGCGCCGCGCTGCACGGCGTCGGCGACGAACCGGTGGCCGTCGTGCGCGTCGCCGCGCAGCGCCACGAACAGTCTGCCGGCGCAGTCCGCGCGCGAGTCGGTGGTCACCGTCGCCGCGGCACTGCCGCGCCGCAGCACCTCGCCGCCGGTCGTGCGCGCGACGGCGGCGGCCGTGAGCCAGGACCCGCGCCCGGCCCGGCCGGGCCGGCGCCCCGGTTCGCCGCCGGGCGAGGCGTCGCGGTGCCTGGTCATCGGTGCAACCACCCCGCCTCCTTCGCGGCGAGCGCGCGCGCCGCCTCGAGGCGGTCGTCGAACGGCACCACGCAGTCCTTCTGGATCTGGTAGGTCTCGTGCCCCTTGCCGGCGATCAGGACCGTGTCGCCGGGCTCGGCCGCGGCCACCGCGGCGCGGATCGCCTCGGCGCGGTCGACGATGCGCCGGGGCGCGGCCCGGCCCGCGGCGAGGCCGGGCACCATCTCGTCGAGGATCGCCTCGGGGTCCTCGCTGCGCGGGTTGTCGCTGGTCAGGTAGGCGAACTGCGCGTGTCGCGCCACCGCTGCGGCCATCGGCGCGCGCTTGCTGCGGTCGCGGTCGCCGCCGCAGCCGAACACGACGTGCAGCCGCCCCTCGCACAGTCCGGCCAGCGTGCCGCAGATCTTGTCGAGCGCGTCGGGCGTGTGCGCGTAGTCGACGAACACGCGCACGTGCGCCGGCCGGCCGAGCGGCGCCTCGACGAGTTCGAGGCGGCCCGCCACCGGCCGCGCGTCCTCGAGCGCGGAAGCCACCGTGAGTTCGCTGGTGCCGAGCGACAGCGCCGCGGCGGCGGCCGCGAGCGCGTTGTGCACGTTGTGCTGGCCGACGAGCCGCAGGAACAGCTCGACGGAGCCGTTCGGCATCACCATCTGCAGGCGCGTGCCGTCGGCGGTCGGCACCACGTTCGCGGCGCGCACGTCGGCGTCGGGCGACAGCCCGAACCACAGCGTGCGCACGCCGGCCGGCAGCGCCTCGGCCATCGCCGCCGACGCGGGGTCGTCGCGGTTCAGCACCGCCGTGGCCCCCGGCTGCAGGCTCGCGAACAGCCGCGCCTTGGCCCTGCAGTACGCCTCCATCGTGCCGTGGTAGTCGAGGTGGTCCTGCGTGAGGTTCGTGAACACGCCCGTGGCGAAGTGCACGCCGCGCACGCGGTCCTGGTCGAGGCTGTGGCTCGAGACCTCCATCACGCACGCGCTCGTGAACCGGTCCGCCATCTCGCGCAGGTAACCGTGGATGCGCACGGGGTCCGGCGTGGTGTTCGGCGCCGGGATGCGGCGGCCGCCGAACTCGTAGGCGATCGTGCCGAGCAGCCCGACCTGGCGCCGGTCGGCCTGCAGGCAGCAGCGGACCAGGTGGGCCGTGGTCGTCTTGCCGTTGGTGCCCGTGATGCCGACCACCGACACGGCGCGCGACGGGTCGCGGTAGTAGTAGCGCGCGGCGTCGGCGAGCGCGTGGCGCGCGTTGTCGACCACGAGCACGGGCACGGGCACCGGCAGTGCGGTCTCGGCCACCATCGCGACGGCGCCGCGCGCGACGGCCTGCTGCGCGTAGATCGCGCCGTCGTTCTTCGCGCCGCGGATGGCGAAGAACAGGTTGCCGGGGCGCACCTCCGCCGAGTGGAACGCGAGTCCGTCGACGCCGAGGTCGCGCCAGCGCAACACCTCGCGCGGCTGCAGGCAGTCCCGCAGCTCACGCAGGCGAACGTATCCCTGTCCGGACGGCAGTCCGGACGGGTAGGCCAGCTCACTCATCTACCGCCCTGCCGAAGTTGTCCCTGGAGCCCCCCGGCCCCAGCCTGAATCACCAGGAGTCGCCACCGCGGAGCGGACCTGACCGTCCGCCGCGCCGCGCGATTCCTGCTGCAGCAGCCGCCGCTCCGCGAGGCTTCTCGCCTGCAGGAGCAGCCGCGCTGCCGGCGGCGCAGCATAGCTGCCGCCGTAGAACCGCGCATCATCGTCCTTCTGCATCACGCAGACCGCCAGCCAACGCGGCGCCTCGACCGGCAGGAAGCCGACGAAGCTCGCGTTGCGCACATTGACCTTGCCGCGCCCCTCGATGAAGACGTCGCTCGCCGCGGTGCCGGTCTTGCCGCCGATCAGGCCGTGCACGTCGATGCCCTCTTCCTTCAGCAAACGCTCGTGCAGGAAGTGCCCCGTCGCGTGCGGGTCGTCGCCAACGACGTCGACCATCGCCGCGCGCACGGCGTCGATCGCGCGTGGGGAGAACTTCGCACCTGCGGGGGAAACCGGCGCGGGACGCCACTGCCCGTCGACCTCGACGCCGCGGCAGAGCCGCAGCTCGGAGCCGCCGCCGCGGAACAGCCGCAGGTAGGCGCGCGCGACCTGCAGGGCGTTCGCCATGAACTCGTAGCCGAAGCTGAACGAGACCGCGCTGTTGGCGCGGAACGACCGGACCGTGACCTGCGGGTCGAACGACCTGCGGCTCTCGCCCCCGAGCCTCTCGTGCGGCAGCTGCAGGCCCAGCGAGGCGCCGAAGCCGTAGAACCGCATGTAGGCGAACCACTGCTCGCGGTCGAGGCCGAGGCCCACGTAGGTCGCGCCGATGTTCGAGCTGTTGACGAGGATGCCGTGCGGCGTCAGCAGGCCACAGGCGTGGTCGTCGCGCACGGGCTTGCGGCGGCCGAGCGAGCCGATGCGCGTCCCGTAGTCGCTGCTGCCCGGCGCGCAGTCGTAGACGTGGTCCCAGTCGAGGGTCCCCTGCTCGAGCGCGAACGCGAACACGAGCGGCTTCACGATCGAGCCGGGCTCGTAGAGGCTCTGGAACGGGGTCCACGACGCGGCCTCGGGGTGCTTCGCGTCGCGGTGCCAGGACGCCGCCGCCAGCACGTCGCCGGTCTCCACCTCGACCAGCACCAGCGCGCCCCACTTCGGGATCGTGACCGTGCCCTCGCGCGCGCCTCGTTCGCACTGCTCGGCGAGTTCGCGCTGGGCGACGCGCTGCAGGTCGAGGTCGAGCGTGCTGTGCAGCACCGCCGGCGGGGCCACTTCCTCCAGCGGCGGCAGGAAGTAGGGCCGGCGCCTGCCGTCGCTGCGGAACGACCGGCGCTCCGCCTGGCCCGCGGCGAGCTCCGGCAGGGCCTCGAGGCCGCACACGCCGACCGTCTGCAGCCCGAGCCGCCGGCCGTTTCCGTCCGTGCGCCAGGTCGTCTCGACGTGGCCCACCGAGCCGTGCGTGAGTTCGCGCTCGGGATAGGCGCGCTCGTAGGAGCGCAGGAAGTCGAGCGAGATCGAGGACCGGCGGTCGTCGAGCTCGCGCAGCGCGTCGATCACGGCGAGCGTGTCGACGCCGCCGAGCAGCCGCACGTCGGCCGCGGTGGCCTGCCCCTTGGGCAGCGGCGCGGTCGCGGGATCCGCGATGCCGGCCAGCGCCGGCGTGCCGAACTCGCGCGCGAACAGCTCCGCGAACCGCCGCGCGTGCTCGCGCTCGGCCGCGCCGCGGTCGGCGAGCGAGGGTTCTGCCGCGACGGCGCGCGCGAGGTCGTCGGCCAGGGCGGACAGGTAGCCCAGGCAACCGAGCACGGTGCGCTGGTGGTCCCGGGGCACGGCGATCCGCGCGCGCACCTCGTAGACCTCGCGGTCGAGGGCCAGGAGGCTGCCGTTGCGGTCGAGGATCGTGCCGCGCGGCTGCGGCAGGACCTCGACGCTGGCACCCTGGCGCGCGGCGGTCGCGGCGACCAGCGGCAGCGGCGGCCGGTCCCCGCGCGGCAGTTCGCCGGCCTGCAGCACCTGCAGGTAGCCGAGCCACCCGGTCAGGAACAGCGGCACCGTGCCGAGCGCGCCGAACACGAAGCGCAGGCGCCAGCGTTCGCCGAGTCGCACTGGATCCCTCCGCGGCGCCGCGCGTCCTCGGCGAGCAGGTGCGCCCGATGCGCCGCGGCGAGCCGCTCCGGCGCAGCCGCCTCGAGCTGCTCGATCGACAGCCGCCGGTACTCGACGATGCGGTCCTGCACGTCGCGGTAGAGGTCCTCGAGGCCGTGCCGCCCCATCGCGTTCTCGGCGCGGATCGCGGCCGTGCCGATCGCCATCGCGACGGCGAGCGCGAACAGGAGCCCGGCCAGGAGCCACTTCATGCCGCCGCCTCCGGTTTCCGGCCGCAGCGCAGCTTGGCGCTGCGTGCGCGCGGATTGTCGGCCACCTCGGCGGCTCCCGCCTCGATCGGCTTCCTGGTGACCACCTCGGTGTGCTCGCGCAGGAAGTGCTTGACGACGCGGTCCTCGACCGAATGGAAGGAGATCACGGCGAGCCGGCCGCCCGGCACGAGGCAGTCCAGCGCCGCCGCGAGGCCGCGCCGCAGCTCCCCGAGTTCGTCGTTGACGGCCATGCGGATCGCCTGGAACGTGCGCGTCGCCGGGTGGATGCGGCCCCGGCGCGCCGGGCCGGGCAGCGCCCGCACGACGAGGTCGGCGAGCTGTCGCGTGCGCAGGATCGGCGTCTTGCGCCGCGCCGCGACGATCGCCGCGGCGATGCGGCGGCTGTGGCGCTCGTCGCCGAGCTGGAACAGCGCGTCCGCGAGTTCGGTTTCGCCGACGGTCGCGAGCCACTCGGCGGCCGTGACCCCCGCCGTGGCGTCCATGCGCATGTCGAGAGGCCCGTCGGCCATGAACGAGAAGCCCCGCTCGGGACGATCCAGCTGGAGAGAACTCACGCCGAGGTCGAGCAGCACGCGATCGCAGCCGGTCAGTCCAGCATCTGCCAGCGCGTCGCGCATGCCCGCATGGGGAAGGTGGTGCAGCGAGACCCTGACCCCTGCGCCGGACGCGCTCGCGCCGTCCGCCAGCGCGGCTCGCGCCGAGGCCAGGATCTCGCTGTCCCGATCGAGGCCGACCAAGCGCCCGGTCGGACCGATGGCCCGCACGATTGCCCTCGCGTGCCCCCCGGCTCCTACCGTACCATCGACGACCACGAGCCCGTCCCGGAGCTCGAGGATCGCCAGCGTCTCGGACAACAGCACCGGCAGGTGGACCGGTTGCCTAGACCCGTCCCCGCCGTTGCCGTTCGTGCCCGTCGTGTCCATGCGCTACTTCCCTTGACCACCCGACAGCAGTCGCAGAACCCGCACCCAGACCGTAGGTGCGGGAGCACGGGACGCCCGCGATCAGGACTCGCGAGTGGGCGCCGATGGCTTGGTTGGCTCGATCAAACCTGCAAAGAGCGTCTCTTCCTCGGGCGTCGCCTCCGCCAGCGCCGTGCCGAGGTGGGCAGGCGACCAGATCTCGGCGACCCGGCCCATGCCCACCAGCACGGCGGGCCGGCTGGTTTCGAGACCCGCGTAGTTCAACAGCGGCTCGGGGATTCGGATCCGCCGATTGCCGTCCGGCACGACCTCCTCGGAGTGGCCGAGGAACCGTCGACACAGGGCCCGGTGGGCGCGGCTGCCAGGTACGGCCCTACCGATCCGGTCGACGAGTTCCTCGAAACCCTTGGCGTCGTGCAGGAGCAGGCAGCGGTCCAGCCCGGCGGTCAGGAAGAACTTCCAGTGGTTCTGCGGAACCTCGCCGAGGATCCGACCGGGCAGGATGAGCCTGCCCTTGTCGTCGAGCGTGTGTTCCGAGCTTCCAAAGAAGGTCACCATGACACCGAGACCGGAGCGGTTGCTTGCTGTTGCTGCCGGAGAGTAGCGAGCGAACCACCCCTGTCAACCCCGAGAAACCACGAAACACCCGGCCTCAACCCGCGAATTCCACCCAGAACCCCGCCAGGGTAGAACTCGTGGGGCCCGTGGCACGGCGGCTCCCCCATCGCATGCGATGGATGGAGTCCGGAACCAGCCCAGAAATCTTCTGCAGAATCCCGCCGCCAGGGCATCGTTGCCACGGCGGAGCCAACCATGAAACGCGCACTCCCTCTCGCACTCCTGCTGCTGTGGTCTGCCTGCTCCAGCGGCGAACTCGTCGGCATCCACGTCGCGCTCGCCAAGGACGGCTCGGGCACCGTCACGACCCGCTCGCTCGTCGACCCTGCGACGCCGAGCCCGGCCGAAGCGCGCAGCCAGGGCGTGACCTGGAGCGCGCGCGCGTCGCTGCACTGTGCGCAGGGCCGGTTCCAGCAGCTCGCCGACCTCAAGATCGGCGACGGCGGGCTGCGCTTCTCGCCGCGCCTGGGCGACGACCAGCCGCACCTGCGCGTCTTCGTGCCGCGCGGCCCCGCGGTCGAGTGGGTCAGGGCGCTGGTGCCCGACCAGGCAGCCCGCCGCGGCATGGCGAAGGTCTACGATCCGACCGGTCGCACGGCCGAGATCGGCGAGGCCGTGCGCATCGAGATCACCGTGCCGGGCGAAGTCGTCGCGTCCGACGTGCACCCGGGCGGCCGCGGCGTCGAGGCGGCGCACGAGAAGAAGCGCGCCTACCTGATCGTGCCGGTGAAGGCGGCGCTCGAGGCCGGCGAGGAACTGGTCTGGGACGTCAGCTGGCGCTGACCGCCGGGCCCTACTCGCCCCCCGCACCTTCCTTGTTCGCCTGCTCGCCGAGCGCGGCGAGCAGCTCCTGCTTGACCGCGCCGAGGTCGTCGAGCGCGATCGCGGGCGCGAACAGCAGCACCGGCGGCGCGTCCTTCTGCTTCGGATCGACGACGACGAGGTCGGCCCGTTCCTGCTCGGCGTTCGCCGGCCGCACCATGCGCAGCGCGCGTTTCCTCAGCAGCAGCAGCGCGCAGAAGTAGCGCAGCGCGCGCGCGCGGTCGTCGTCGAGACCGCCGAGCCGGTCGAACAGGAGGCGCAGCGACACGAGGTCGAGCACGGGTTCCCTGCTGCCCGGGCTCTTGCGCAGCGCGCGCCAGAAGATCGGCGGCTCGGTCCCCTGGCAACGCCGTTCGTAGTCGAGGAAGCACGCGTCGCACAGGTCGCGCCGCACGCACGAAGGCCACTCGAGCACGGCGTACCACGACCGGCTCGTCGGCAACGGGCAACCGGGCTTGTCACAGCCCCTGCGGTCGCGGTGGATCTTCCATTCGTCAACCATCGTGGTCTTCCCTGCCGCGCCCTGCGGTCAGCGCCCGTCCGGCGCCGGTTGCCAGCCCTGCGCCCACTTGCGCCAGGCTTCGACCGTGCGCGGCGTGCGGCTGCCGGACAGGCGCCGCAGCGTTTCCTGCGCCGCCCGCTCGCCGCGCGCGTCCCGCTCCCGCTCGCAGCGCGCGAGGTAGTCGATCAACGCGCCCGCGACCTGCGGCGACGGATGCTCGGCGAGGGCCTTCGCGGCCCGCTGCCGCGCGTAGGCATCCACGTCGTCGCGCAGCGCGGTCAGCAGCAGGTCGCGCGCGGCCGGGCCCATGCCGGCCGGCAGGCTGCCCAGCGCGTCGGCGCGCACCGTGTACTCGCCGTCCGCGGCGAGCCGGCGCAGCGCCGCGAACGCGGCCTCGCCGCCGACCGCGCCGAGCGCGCGCGCCGCGGCCCGGCGGTGCCGCGCCTGCCGGTCCGCGGCGAGCGAGAGCAGCGCCGGCAGGGCCGGCGCGCCGATCCGCGCGACCAGTTCGATGCCGAGTTCGCGCGGCTGCGGCTGCGGGTTGCGCAGCAGATCGCCGACGATCACCGGCACCGCCAGCGCGCCGAGCGAGTGGATCTCGGCGAGCGCGCGCGTCTCGACGGGATCCTCGATGCGCGCGGCGGCGCGCAGCACCTCCTGGTCCTCGCCGAGCGGCCGCCCCTCGCGCACCGCGAACAGGTCGCGCACGAGCATGCGCGCGAACCACGCGATCGCCACGGGGTCGCGCTCCAGTCCGGCGCGCAGCGCGGGGTAGTCGGGCGTGCCCTCGCGGTAGGCGCGTTCGGCGACCTTGCACTGCTGCGCCTGGGCCGGCGTCAGCTTGCCGGGGTCGTAGAGAACCTCGGTGCTGGCGCACGCCGCGAGCAGTGCGGCCGCGCCGAAGGCGACCGGGCCGGGGCAGCGAGCCGGGCGGAACGTGCGCATCCGGCTACGTCTACCCGTTCGAGGGCCCGGGCTCCAGACCGGCTCTTCGCTGGATCCCCGGTCGACGCGCCGCCATGCTGCGGGCGCGGCGCGAGCGCCGCCGCGAACCACCCCACCGCATGGACATCAACCTGAAGCGCGGCCTGCCCGGCATGGGCGGCATGTCCCAGATCCCCACCGCCCTGCCGACGCTGCTGCTGGTCCTCGGCTGCGGCGCGATCGGCTTCGGCCTGCTGCTGCTCTGGAACGAGTGGCTGCTGCGCTGGCTCGTCGCCGGCGTGGGGCTGCTGGCCGGCGGCGTGCTGCTGCTGACCGGGCTGCGCGCGAAGAAGATGCTCGGCTGATCCCGGCCCGGCACTACTGCACGATGCCGATCCGTTCGCGCGCGGCGTAGCCGGTGCGGTCGCCGGCGCGCACGCGCAGGAACGCGCCCTGGTCGCCGCCGAGCACCTCGAGCTCCTTGCCCGCGCGCACGGTCGCGACCGGCTCGAGCCCGGTCCGCGGTTCCGCCACGATCGGCAGTTCCGCGAGCGCGATGCCGAGCGGCGGTCGCGCGGGACCGAGCCAGAGCACCTCCGCGGCGAGCCACGCGGCGGGCACGAGGAACAGGGCGCCGATCCAGCGTTGGCCGACGCGGCGCCAGCCGAACAGCAGGCAACCGGCCGCCGCAAGCATGCCGCAGCAGCACAACCACGCGCGCTCGGCGGGCGACAGCAGGTCGCGCAGCGCCGCGAGTTCGGCGAGGAAGCCGGCGGGCTCGGCCTCGAGCTGCAGCTGCCGGCGCAAGAGGCGCAGGTTCGCGAGCAGTTCCGCGTCGCGCGGCAGGCCGAGCCGCGCCGACTCGTAGGCCCACCGCGCGCGCGGCAGGTCGCCGAGCCGGTAGAAGCAGTTGCCGCGCGCGCGCAAGAGGCGCCGGTCGCCGGTCGCCGCGAAGGCCTCGGCGAAGCCCCGTTCGGCCGCGCGGTGGTCGCCCGCGCGGTAGGCGGCGACCGCCGCGGCGGCCGGGTCGGCCTGCGCCAGCAGGCCGGGTGCGGAGCCCGCGAGCAGCGGCAGCAACAGGAACGGCAGGAGGCAGCGCACGCCGAAGCGGTGGCCCTCGAGCCGCGCGGCGAGCGCCGCGACGGTCGGAGCCGGCAGCGCGCGGCCGCCGCCGTAGCGCGCGGCGGTGCCGGCCTCGACGGTCGCCGCGACCTCGGCCGCGAGGTCCGGCGGCAGGCCGGCCGCGGTGAGCCGCGGCGCGAGGTCGGGCGCGATGATCGCCGGGCCGGGCACGCCGAGCCGGTCGCCGAGGTAGGCGGCGAGCGCGTCGAGCGGCTCGCCGCCGGCCGCGAGGGCCTTCTGGCAGGCCCGCAGCGCCGCGCGGGCGCGCCGGCCGTCGACGTCGGCGGCGAGCGCGCGGGCGGCGCGCAGCAACAGGCTCGCGGCGAGCGCGAGCACCCAGGGCCCGAGTGCCAGGAGCCAGCCCGTCCAGGCCGGCAGCGCGCGCGTCCGCAGCGGCGGTCCGCCGAGGTCCGGCAGGTCGTAGACGTCGTCCTTGCCCGGCGTCACCGACTTCGCCGCGGCGTCCGGCAGCGGCGCCAGCGTCTCGCCGTCCGCGAGCGGCAGCACGTGCAGGCGCAGCGGCTGTGTATCGACGGCGACGAACTTCTCGACGCCCGGCGTCGTGTCGAAGTAGTTCCAGGAGATCGGCGGCACCTGCGTCACGTCCGCCGTCAGCGGCGCGAGGTCGTAGGTGACGACGACCTTGTCGGCGCTGCGCCGGGTCTCGGCTTCGCCGAGCTTGTGGAAACCCGGCAGGTCCTCGACCGCCGGCAGGCGCAGGAACTCGAGGTTGCCCTGGCCGCTGACCGTCAGCGTGAGCTTGACCGAACTGCCGACCTTGACCGTGTCCTTGTCGAGCCCGGCGTCGAGCCGGAACCGGCCGACCGCGCCGTAGAACGGCGTCGGCCGTCCTGCCTCCGGGATCGGCAGCACCTCGATCACGATCGGCTTGCCGAACACGTAGTAGTTGTCGGTCTGCTGTCCGCGCGCGCGGCCGAACACGTCCTGCTGGCCTTCGCGCAGCAGCACGTGGTAGCGCAGCATCGGCGCCGGCAGTTCGAGCCTGCCGATCTGCGTCGGCAGGAACGCGCGTTCGAACGAGAACTTCTGCCACTGCTGCCCGTCGCGCACGAAGTCGCCGTCGAAGTTCGCCTGGAACAGCTGCCGGTTGCCGACGACGAGCCGGGTGTCGCCCTGCGGCGGCGGCAGTTCGATGCGTTCGCCGCCCGGGAACTCGGCGAGCCAGCCCGCCTGCACCTCGACGTCGAGGTAGCGGTAGCGGTCGTAGACATCCTGCACGAGGCGCAGGCCCTGCTGGATGCCGAACTCGACGTGCACGCGCAGCGGCTCGTGCACGTAGACGCGGCGCGGCTCGACGCGCACGTCGAGCCAGCCGAGTTCCTCGCCGCGCAGGTCCTTGCGCACGTCGAGGCGCAGTTCGGGCGTCTCTTGCTCGCGGGTGCCGGTCCAGATCGGGAACGGCGGCACGGCGAACCGGCCCTCGGCAGCGGGGCGCAGCGACAGGATGTAGGTGACGGTCAGGTTCTCGGTCAGCGTGCGGCCGTCGAAGAACGACGTGCTGCTGCGCGACGGCGCCGACAGCTCGAGGGCGAGGCCCGGCACCACGGGCAGCTGCGGCGCGCGCGGGTCGGCGGTGCGGCCGTCGATGCGCAGCACCACGTTCGCGGCGTCGCCGAGCCGGATCGTCGCCGGGTTCGGGCCCTGCACGGACAGCTTCTCCTGGGCCGGCAGCAGGGCGGCGAACAGCAGTGCTGGGGCGAACACGGCGCGCGCCATCACCAGTCCCTCGCCACGGTGCGCCGCGTGGTCTTGCCCGCGCGCACGCGGTAGTCGCGCAGCTTCAGGTCGAGGTCGCGCAGGTCCTCGAGCAGGCGCAAGGTCCGCTCCGGCGACAGCTGCTTGCCGGCCTGCTGCTCGCCGGGCGCGTCGTCGCGCTGCTGCTGTTCGGCGTCGGCGGGTTTCGGTTCGGCCTTCTCGGTGTCCGGCTGGGCCGGCGACTTCTGCTCGTCGGCCTTCTGCCCCTCCGGCGGCTGCTCGCCGGGCTTCGGCTCGGGCGGCTGCTCGCCCTGCTGCCCCTCGGGCTGCTCCGGCTTCGGCTCGCCCTTGTCCGGGGGCTGCTCGTCCGGCGGCTTCTCCCCCTGCTTGCCGTCCTGCTTGTCGTCCTGCTTCTTCTGCTCGCCCTTCTCGTCCTTCTGGTCCTTCTGGTCCTTCTGCTCCGAGTCCTTCTGCTCCTGGTCCTTCTTCTGCTGCTCGCGCTGCCGCTTCAGTTCGTCGATCTTCTTCTGCAGCTCGTCGACGAGCCGCAGCGTGCGCTCGGTGTTGCGCAAGAGCTCCGGCGACGACGACGTCGTCGCGCCGCGCACGAAATGTTCCTTCGCCTGCCCGGCCTTCTGCAGCGCCTGCTCGAGCACGGCGAGCGGATCCTCCGCGGCAGGGGCCGGCTGCCCCTGGACTGCCGGCGGCGCGGCGGCCGCGGCCTGCAGCTCGTCGGCCCGGCGCTCGAGCAGCTTCGCCTCGTCGTAGCGCACGGCGCCGAGCACGCCGCCGTGCAGTTCGGCGCGCGCGTCGCCGGCCATGGCCGCGTACTTCTCGACCGCGGTCTCGGCGTCGGCGAGCCGGCCGGCGCGCCAGCTCGCCAGCGCGAGGTTGTAGTGCAGTTCGGGCAGGTCGCCCTCGGCCGCGATCGCGGCGCGGAACGCCTCGGCCGCCTCGGCGTACTTGCCCGCGGCGTACAGCTGCACGCCCTTCTCGCGGTCGCCGCCGGGCGGCGCGAGCAGCAGCGCACACAGGAACAGCGTCTTCATCGGCGTCGGCCTCCGGATCGCACGATCTCCCACAACAGCAGCGTCAGCAACGGCAGCAGCACCCACTGGTAGCGCGGCTGCAGGCCCTGCTGCTCGCCGGCGTCGTAGCTGCGCTTCTGCATCGGCAGCAGGCGCTTTCGGTGCAACTCGACGAGCGGCAGCACCGTGGACTCCGCGCGCAGGAACTCGCCGCCGGTCGCCGCCGCGACCGCGCGCAGGCTCTCGCTGTCCATGCGCGAGACGACCTCGGCGCCGTCCTGGTCGCGCAGGAAGGCCTGCTGCCCGCCCTCCTGCACCGTGATCTTGCTGCCGAGCGCGCTGCCGTAGCCGACCGCGTGCACGGTGAGGCCGCGCTCGCGCAGTTCGCCGGCCGCCTGCCGCCCCGCGCCGGCGAGGTCCTCGCCGTCGGTCAGCAGCAGCACGGCCGTCGTGCGCACGCCGTCGGGGTCCGTGAGTTCCAGCGCCTTGCGCAGCGCGGCGGCGACGTCGGTGCCGCCCTGCTTGACCACGTCGGTGTCGACCTCGTCGAGCAGGCCGCGGAACGAGTCGAGGTCGTGCGTCAGCGGGATCCACAGCCGCGCCTGGCCGGCGAACACGACGAGCCCGGCGCGGTCGCCGCCCTGCAGTTCGGGCAGCACGGCGCGCACGTCCAGCAGCGCGCGCTGCAGCCGCGAGGGTTCGAGGTCGCGCGCCAGCATCGACCGCGAGGTGTCGAGGCAGAGGATCAGGTCGAGCCCGCGGCGTTCGACGACCACCTGCTCCTGGCCCAGGCGCGGGTCCATCCAGCAGACGACGCCGAGCCCGAGCAGCAGCGTCAGGACGGACGAGCGGCCGAGCGGGCTCGACACGGCGTCGGGCGACGGCGCGCCGTAGCGTTGCGCCGCGCGCCGCGAGCGGTCGAACAGCGCCCACAGCAGCGCCGCGACCAGCGGCAGCGCGAGCAGCGCGGGCCACAGCGAGAGCCGCGCGAACACGAGGTCGCTCACGGCACCCTCCGGAACAGCAGCACCTCGGCGCAGAGCGCCAGCAGCAGCAGCAGCAGCCCGGCCGCGAGCGGCCACTCGAAGTGGTCGACCGTGCGGTAGCGCGGGTCCTCGAGCTCCGACTTCTCGAGTTCGTCGATGCGCGCGTAGACCTCGGCGAGGTCCGCGTCGCTCTTCGGCTGGAAGAACTGCCCCCCGGTCGTCTCGGCGATGCCGCGCAGCTCCGCGAAGTCGAGCGGGCGGAAGCCGAACGGCGTCGGCTGGCCGTTGCCGAGCCCGATCGCGTGCACGCGCAGACCGGCGTCCTTCGCCAGCTTCGCGCCGTCCTGCGGCTCGATGTCGGACACCGTGTTCTCGCCGTCGGTCAGCAGCACGACCACGCGCGAGCTGGCCTTGCTCTTCCGCAGCACCTGCGCGGCCTTGACCAGCGCGGTGCCGATCGCGGTGCCGTCGATCTCCGAGTTCGGCGGCACGGTGTCGAGCACACGCAGGAACGCCGCGAGCGCCTGCTCGTCGAGCGTCGGCGGGCAGCGCAGCTCGGCGTAGCGAGCGAACGCGACGAGGCCGACGCGGTCGCGGGTGCGCGCGGCGGCGAACTGCTCGGCGCGGGCCCGCGCGGCATCCATGCGGCGCAGGCCCGCGGTCGTGCCCATGTCCTCGATCTGCATCGACGAACTCGTGTCGACGACCAGCAGGATGTCGATGCCTTGCTCGCGCAGCGGCGCCACCTCGCGCACGACCGGCCGCGCGAGCGCCAGGGCGAGGCAGCAGGCGGCGAGCACCTTGCCGAGCAGCGGCAGCCCGCACAGGCGCTGGCGCAGCGTCGGCTCGAGGTCCGCGAACAGCCCGACCGACGCGGTCGGCAGCGCCGCGCGAGGACGGCGGAGCCGCCACAGCGCCGCGAGCAGCACCAGCGGCACCGCGAGCAGGAAGGCCGGGTCGAGCAGCGCGAAGCCGCCGATCGTCCAGGCCGCGGTCATCGGCCCACCTCCGCCTGCGGCCCCGCGGCGCGGTCGGCGCGCGTCGCCGCGACGAACCCGTCGGCGAGCGCCCAGGTCTCGAGGTGCTCGGTCTCGCCGGGCACCCGCGCGGCGAACTTGACGAGGTCGCACCGCCGCAGGAACCGCTCGAGCTCCGCGCGGTGTCCGCGCGCGAGCGCGTCGCCGCCCTCGAGTTCGCGCAGGAACTCCTCGGTCGTGCGCTCCGGCGCGCGCAGCCCGAACCGTTCCTCGAGGTAGGTGCGCAGCACCGCGGAGACGCCGACGTAGAACGCGTCGACCTGGGCCGGCGTCGTGCGCGGTTCGTTGCGCAGCCGCAGCAGCGCGCGCTGCGCCTTGACGTGCGGCGGCAGCGCCACCGCGGCCGGCTGCGCGCGCGGCCGCCGGCCCGGCCACAGGTACCAGGCCAGCGCGCCCAGCGCCGCGGCGAGGTAGCCGCCGAGCGCCCACCACCACACCGTCGAGGGGCCTGCCAACGGTCCCGACGGCGCCTCGAGTTCCGGCGGCTGCCCGTCGAGCGACGAGACGACGGCGACCTTCTGCTCGGGCGTGCTCGCCGAGATCGTGCCGTCCCTCGCGGCGGCGACGAACGGCGGCACGACCAGTTCGCCGGGGCCGCGGTGCGGCCGCAGCACCAGCGTCGTGCGCTGCCACAGGCCACCGCCGAACGGCACCTCGGGCGCCACCGTCGCCGTGGCGAGGAAGTCCGCCGCGTCGACCTGCGGCGCGAACTCGACCGGCAGGTCGGCGCGCCGGTACAGGTCGAGGTGCACCGTGACCGGCTGCAGCAGCGCGACCCGCTGCGGCGCGAGCTGGACGCGCAGGTCGAGCGCCGCCGGCGGCGGCACCGGCCACGGCGGGGTCGGGCCGCCGCACGCCGCGGCGAGCAGTCCCAGCCCGCAGGCGATGCGGGTCCAGCCCTTCATCGTTTCGCTCCGCGCCGTTCGCGCATGCGGAAGAACCGCACCAGCGGGTCGGCGACCGAACCCGCGGTCGGCACGTCGAGCAGGTCGACCTTCGTGGCCCGGCACAGGTCGAGCCACTGCTGGCGCTCCTGCCGCCAGCGCCGGGCCAGCTCGCGCCGCACGCGCGCGCTGCCGGTGTCGACGACCACGGTGCGCGCGGTCTCGGGATCGGCGAGGTGCAGCAGGCCGACGCGCGGCAGTTCGGCGACGTCGCCCGAGCCGCGGTCGAGCCCCGCGGCCAACGGGTCGCGGACGCGCACGGCGATCACGTCGTGGCGCTGCGCGAGCATGCGCAGCTGCTTCCGGCAGTCCGGGCCGTCGAGATCGCGCGCGAGGAAGTCGCCGACCACGAAGACGATCGCGCGGCGGCGCTGCACGCGGCCGGCGTAGTCGAGCGCCAGCGCGAGGTCGGTGCCGGCACCCGGCCGCACCGGCTCGCACGCCTCGCGGATCAGCCGCAGCACGTGGTTCCGGCCCTTCTTGGCCGGCACGTAGCGCTCGATGCGGTCGGTGAACGTGATCAGGCCGGCCTTGTCGTTGTTGCGCGCCGCGGCGAACGCGACGATGCCGACGAACAGCGCCGCGGTGGTCGCCACGGCGCGCCGCGGGCTGCCCGGCGGGCTCGTGCCGAAACCCATCGACGCGGACGCGTCGAGCAGGAACAGCACGGTCAGTTCGCGCTCCTCGACGAACTTCTTGACGAACGGCCGCCCGGTCCGCGCGGTCACGTTCCAGTCGACCGAACGCAGTTCGTCGCCCTCGGCGAACTCGCGCACCTCGTCGAACTCGATGCCCGCGCCGCGGAACACAGAGCTGTAGCCGCCGGCCATCACGTCGGTGACCGTGCGGTCGGCGCGCACCTGGATGCGCCGCGCCTCCGCGAGCAGTTCGGGGTCGAGGGCTCTCGCCACGGCTCGGTCTCCCGGACGGCACCCGCGCCGGCTCAGGGCACCTTGACGGTGTCGAACACCGTCTTCAGCACCTGTTCGCTGGTGACGCCCTCGGCCTCGGCCTCGTAGGTCGTCAGCACGCGGTGGCGCAGCACCATCGCGCCGACCGCCTTGACGTCCTGCGGCGTCACGAAGCCGCGGCCCTCGAGGAACGCGCGCGCGCGCGCCGCGCGGGCCAGCGCCAGCGAGGCGCGCGGCGAGGCGCCGTACAGGATCAGCGGCCGCAGCTTCGGCAGGCCGATCTCCTCGGGCTGCCGCGTCGCGAACACGAGGTCGACGATGTAGCTCTTGACCTTGTCGTCGAGGTAGATCGTGTCGAGCAGCTGCCGCATGCGCAGCAGTTCCTGCGGCGTGGTCACCGGCTTCACCTCGTGGTGCGCGGTCAGGCCGGCCATGCGGTCGATGATCCTGAGTTCCTCCTGCTTGTTCGGGTAGCCGACCACGAGCTTGACCATGAAGCGGTCGATCTGCGCCTCGGGCAGCGCGTAGGTGCCCTCCTGCTCGATCGGATTCTGCGTCGCGAGCACCAGGAACGGCTCGGGCAGCCGCCGCGTGTCGCCGGCCAGCGTGACCTGCCGTTCCTGCATCGCCTCGAGCAGCGCCGACTGCACCTTCGCGGGTGCCCGGTTGATCTCGTCGGCGAGCACGAAGTTCGCGAACACCGGCCCTTCCTTGACCAGCCACTCGCCGGTCTTCGGGTTGTAGACGTGCGTGCCGACGAGGTCGGCCGGCAGCAGGTCGGGCGTGAACTGGATGCGCCGGAACTGGCCGCCGACGGCGTGCGCCAGCGAGTTCACGGCCAGCGACTTGGCGAGGCCGGGCAGGCCCTCGAGCAGCACGTGGCCGTCCGCGAGCAGCGCGATCAGGAGGCCGTCGAGCAGGGCGTCCTGGCCGACGATGACGTTCTGCAGCGCCGCGCGCACGGACTGCAGCGCGCGGCTCTCGGACTGGATGCGTTGGGCGATGGCGACGACGTCGGTCATGCGGGTTGCCGGGAAGGTGGCCGAAGACGATACCGCCCGGCCAGGACTCCTCAATCGCGCGCCGGCGGTCGCGGCGCGGTCAGCGCCCCTGCGCGGTCGCCTGCTGTTCGACGAGCAGGCGGTAGCGCGCGGCGATGCCCTTCCGCACGTCGGCCGGCGTGTCGTGGCCGACCGCGCCGAAGTCGACGTTCGCGACCGTGCGCAGCACGGCCGACGCGAGCACCCAGTACCGGGATTCGGCGGCCTCGGCGAGCAGCCGCGCGAGTTCGGGCAGCGCCTGCAGGCCCGCGGCGGCCGCGAACTGCTCCGCGCGCAGCGTCGTTGGCACCGCGCCGGCCTGCAGTGCGTCGAGCAGCCACTGCCACTGCGGCGCCTGCTTGTTCTTGCGGTACCACGCCTCGATGCCGCCGATGCGGTCCGCGACTCCCTGCACGTCGACGCCCGTGGTGCCCGCGAGCGCCGCCGCGGCCTCCAGCGCGTGCGCCGGCTGCCGCAGCAGGTCGATCAGGTCCGGGATCGCCAGAGCGTCCTGGTAGCCGCCCAGCAGCAGCACGAACTGGGCCCGGATCGCCGGGTCCCGCACGACCTGCAGCTGGTGGCGCAGTGCTGGCACCGCGAGGATCCCGCCGAGCCGCTGCAGGTGGAAGCGCGCCTGCAGGCCGACCTCCTTGCCGTGGCCCGCGACCGCGAGTTCGGCCAGCAGGAACGCGCTGCGGACGTCGCGCAGTTCGCCGAGCCCGCGCAGCGCGGCCTCGCGGTCCTCCTGCTGCGGCGCGGTGACCGCGCGCTCGAGCACGGTGAACGCCTGCTCGCCGCCGACCCGGCCGAGCGCGCGCAGGCACTCGCGGCGCACGAGCGGCGGGGTCGTCTCGGCGACGACCGCGGCGATCAGCGGCCGGCCGGCCGCGGCGATCTGCAGATGGCCGCACGCGTGCGCCGCCGCGCGCGCCACCTCGGGGTCGAGGTCCGACAGCAGCGCGACGAGCTTCGGCGCCGCGCGCGGATCGCGCGTCAGTTCGGCCTCCTCGACCGCCACGCGGCGGACCACGGACCGCACGTCGTCGAGCGCCGCCAGCACCGCGTCGGGCCCGAGCACCGCGAACACCGCGCGCACCGCGTTGCGGCCGCCGCCCTGGGCGCGCGCGGCGACGTCGACGCACTCGCGCCAGACCCGGTCGCCGCCGACGCCGGCCGCCAGTTCCAGCAGGTGCAGCTCGAGCTCGCCGAGCGCCGGGGCGCTGCGCACGATCGCGAGCATGGCCTCGCCGTCGGCTTCGCCGAACAGGTTGCGCCGGTCGGAGCGCGCGAACAGGTGCTCCAGCGCGCGGGCGCGCAGCGCCGGCGTCAGCGCGGCCCAGTTCCCGAGCACGCGCGCGACGAACCGCCGGCCGTGCCGGACCGGGTCCGGGTTCGCCTCGCGCCACTGCCGCTCGGCGCGCCAGAACGCCGCGCGGTCGGGTTCCTGCTGCGGGTGCCGGTAGAGCTGCCACAGCTCGGCGTCGATCGTGCGCTGCACGGTCGCGACCAGCGCGTCGAAGGCCGCGTGCTCGCCGGCCGGCATCGCCACCTGCATGCGCGCGCCCGGCACCTGCAGCTGCAGCGACCGCACCAGCGGCAGCCCGGCCGGGCTGCGCATCGCCGCGGGATCGGCGAACCCGCCGGCCCGCAGCTGCTGCACCAGGTCGAGCACCTGCGGCGCGGTCAGCAGGATCTCCAGCGCGCCCGGCAACGGCGCGCTGTCGGCGAGCCCCTCGGCGACCAGCCGCACGAACTGCTGTTCCTGGCGCAGCGCGATCACCGCGGTCGCCGCGCCCTGCCCCGCGACCTCGACCTCGGCGCGGATGCCGACGAACGACCCGCGCTGGTCCTTCCACCACTCGCGCCACGGCAGCGGCTCGGCCGGTCCCGCGAGACGGCCGGTCAGCCGCACGAGCCGCTGTTCGGCCGGCCGCCGCAGCAGGTCGAGGTTCGGCACGTACTGCCGGCCGTCGACCACGTCGAGCAGTGCCTCGACGACGTCGGCGTCGCGCCAGGCCACCTGGCCGCCGGGCCGGCTCGCGTGCGCGAGGTCGGCGAGCGGCACGGCGGCGAGCGACCGCGCCAGCGCCTCGGGCTCGGCGAGCCGCCGCAGCAGTGCCGGCGCCGGGCCGTCGTCGAGCAGCAGCTGGCCGGCGGCGTCGCCGATCTGCGCCAGCGCGAACGCCGCGTAGCAGTAGCCGCGGTCGATCGGTGGTTCGGCGAGCAGTTTCCGCAGGTGCGGCACGGCCTCCTGCTGCAGAGCGATCAGCGCCGCGCAGGCGCCGGCCGCCAGCGCGGGGTCCTTCGACAACAGCTGCACCAGCCGCTCGCGCGCCGCGGGCGCGGGCACCGCGCGCAGCAGGTCGACGCCGCGCAGCTGCAGGTCGAGGCTGGCGTCGCTCGCGAGTTCGAGCGCGAACGGCAGGTCCTCGGCGGTCGCGCGCTGCGCCAGCAGTTCGGCCGCCGGCCGCCGCGCGCCGGGCACGCGGCCGCGCACGCAGTTCTGCAGCGCCCGGCGCGCGTCGCCCCGCTGCTGGTCGAGCAGGAACACCATCGTCTCGGCGACCGGGCGCGTCGTGTCGCCGAGCGGCCGCGTCAGCAGCTGGAACTCGAGTTCGCTGGCGGTCTTCTCGGTGCCGTAGCGGCGCGCGACCAGCATCAGGAAGCCCAGCTCGCTGCCGCGCGCGGTGCGGGCGACCTCGAGCACGAGCGGCTCGAGCTGGGCGTAGCGGCGGCCGATCTCGACGAGTTCGTTCTCGATCTTCGCGACCGACCCGGTCAGTTCCTGCAGGTCGCGGCGGAACCGCTCCAGTTCGGTCGGCGGCGGCGGTGCTGGCGCCGCGGTGCCCGGCACCGTGGGCCGCGGCGGCAGCTTGATCGGGCCTTGCGGCAGCGGCGGCAGGAACGACAGCAGGAGCAGGGAGACGGCTAGGGTCATGGGAGGGGCGCCCGGACGGCGTCGCCGCGGCGGCGGGGTCGGGGCCGGGGCGGCGGAAAGGCCGGATGATAGCCGCCGGTGCCGGGCTTGTCGTGGTGGCGTCCCCGGCGGGCCGCCTGCCCCTGGTGCGCGGCGCGGGGCGCCGGCACGATCCGCGCCGTTGCCGCCCACCGCCCCGCGCGTCCACCTGGCCCTGATCACGGTCTCGCTGCTGTTCGGCGCGAACTACGTGTTCACCAAGCGCATCCTCGCGACCGTGCCGCCGGTCGCCTGGGTGCTGTTCCGGATCGTCGCGGCGACCGCGCTGATGGTGCCGCTGGCGCTGCTGCTGCGCCGCGGGGCCGGCTGGCCGCGGCCGCGCGCACTGCTCGGGCTCGCCGTCGCCTCGATCTTCGGCGTGGTGCTGAACCAGGTGCTGTTCACCGAGGGCATGGCGCGCACCACGCCCGAGCACAGCGCCGTGATCAACGCGTGCATCCCGACCTGGACCCTGCTGGTCGCCGCGCTCGCGGGCCAGGAACGGCTCGACGCGCGCCGCGTCGCCGCCGTGCTGGTGGCGCTGCTGGGCGTGCAGTACCTGCTGGGCCTCGACCGGCTCCTTGCCGGCGGTCCACCGGGCGCCGCGGCCGATTCCGGCGCGTCGCTGCTCGGCGACGCGCTGACGCTGCTGAACGGCGTGTCGTTCGCCGTGCACCTCGTGATCATGCGGCGGCTCGGCCGCGACCTGAATCCCTGGCTGTCGACGGCGGTGATGTTCCTGGTCGCGAGCGCGGCGATCTCGGCGTGGAGCGGACCGCGGCTCGACGGCGCTGCGGTCGACGCCGTGCTCACCGTGCCGACCCTGCTCTACGCGCTCTACGCGGTGCTGTTCGCGACGGTGCTGACCTACCTGCTGAACACGTGGGCGCTGCGGCACACGCACAGTTCCCAGGTGGCGCTCTACATCAACGTGCAGCCGCTGGTCGCCGCGCTGCTGAACTGGGCGCTCGGCGCGGACCTGCCCGGGCACCGCTTCTTCGTCGCGCTCGGCCTGGTCGCGTTCGGCCTGTGGCTGCAGAACAGGCCGGCCCGCGGCTGAGGCGGGCGGCGCCGCCGCGCCCCCGCTCCCCCGCCTCACCGCGGCGCGATCACCACACCCCGGAGTCCCGCGAACCCCTCGATGCGGCGGGCGCGCTGCGGCGTGCAAAAGCGCGCCCACGCCGGGCCGAACGCCGGCACCTGCTCGACCAGGAACGCGACCGCCGCGTCGGTCACGACGAGCCGCGCGCCCTCGCCGTGGGCGAGGGCCGCCTGCGCCTCGAGCCACAGGAAGGCCTCCTGCTCGCCGAGCGGCGCGGAGAGCCGCGGCGCGAGGTGCGCCCAGACGGCCCACGCCTCGACCAGTTCCGCGCGCGGTGCGTGCCAGCGCACGGCCTGCGCCTCGATCTCCGCGCCGACCAGCCACACGGTCCCGGCCTCGGCCGCGAACGCCGCCGCCGCGCGGCCGAACTCGTGGTCGGGCGCCACGGTGCGGTGGCGCGCCTGGTGGCCGAGCGCGCCCAGCGCGACCAGCACCGCGAGCAGGCCGCGGTGGCGCCGCGGCAGCGCGTCGAGCGCCACGGCCGCGAGCGGGAACAGCAGCGGCAGCGCGTAGGCGCCCGCCTCGTCGGCCTGCCCCTGCACGAGCACGGCGGTCACCGCGGCGTAGCCGAGCCCGCCCAGCAGCACGAAGGCCGCCGGCAGCGCGGCACCCCGCCAGAGCCCGGCCAGCGCGACGACCGGCAGCGGCAGGAACGCCCACAGCCACTCGGTGCCGAGCGCGGCCACGAAGTGCGCGAGCGGTTCGCCGGATCCGGCGCGTTCGCTCAGGAACGCCGACGAGTCGGGCAGCGGGTCGCCGAGCGCGCGCAGGCCGTGGTAGCCGGCCGCCCACAGCAGCGCGTGCGCGAGCGCGAACGCGAGCAGCAGCGGCGCGGCGCGACGCAGGCGCAGGCCGGCGAGCCAGAACGGCGCCGTGCCGAGCAGCGGCACCAGCAGCTGGCCGGTGGCATGGCACAGGGTCGCCAGCGCGCCGAGCGCCCCGGCCAGCGCGGCGATCCGCCACGACGACGCGCGCGCCGCGACCACGGTGGCCCACCACGCGAGCGCCGCGACGGCGAGGAACGGCGCGTGCAGTTCGGGCAGCGTCGCGAAGTAGAGCAGCGCGGGCGCGCACCCGGCGCAGACCGCGAGCCAGACCGCGAACGCCGGCGAGCCGCGCAGGGCCCGCGCCGCACGGTGCATCGCCCCGACCGCCAGCGCCCCGCCGAGCACCGACAGCCAGCCCATCGCCTCGATGCCGCCGGCTCCGCACGGCGCGAGCAGCCAGCGCAGGCCGCGCGCCGCCTCCAGGTAGAGCGGGTGGTGCGGGTGCACGATGCGCGGTTCGTCGAGCCAGCGCTGCAGCGTCAGCGCATCCGTGCCGTGCAGCCCCGGCTGGCGCAGCAGCGCGTAGAGCAGGCCGAAGCCGAGCACGAGCGCCGCGGTCGCGCGCCACGACCCGGCGGGCGGCGCGGCGGCGGGAGCGGCGGTGGCGACAGCGGCCATGGGTCGGCGCGGATCGGAAGGCCGCCCGGCGGACCGCGCAAGCCCGGGCACCGGGAACGGGTGCACACCGGGGGCTTCGCGGGTAGCCTGCCCGGCCCCATGTCGCTGCCCGCCGTCGGCCAGACCATCGAGCTCGGCATCGACCGCCTCGGCTACGGCGGCTACGCGATCGGCCGGCACGAGGGGCTCGCCGTGTTCGTGCCGTTCGCGGCGCCCGGCGACCGGCTGCGCGTCGAGGTCACCGAGGTCGAGAAGCGGCACGTGCGCGCGCGCATCGCCGCGATCCTGCAGCCCGGGCCGGGCCGGGTCGAGCCGCGCTGCCGCCACTTCGGCGACTGCGGCGGCTGCCAGTTCCAGCACGTCGACTACGGCACGCAGCTCGCCGCGAAGGCCGACTTCGTGCGCGACGCGCTGGTGCGCACCGGCGGCTTCGACTGGCCGGCGGCGATCGCCGTGCACCACGGCGAGCCGTGGGGCTACCGCGCGCGCACGCAGCTCAAACTGCAGGCGCCGTCGGGCCTGCGCAGCGACGCGTCCCACCTGCGGCTGCCGAAGAAGCAACGCAGGGCGGCGCAGGCGCGCGAGGCGGCCACCGCGGACGACGCCCACACGCCGCAGCCGCCGCGGCTCGGCTTCCACCGCGCGTTCACGCACGACGTGCTCGACGTGCAGCAGTGCCCGGTGCTCGCACCCGAACTCGAGTCGGGCCTGCCGGCCGTGCGCGCGGCGGTCGCGTCGCTGCGGAAGCGCGACTGGCCCTACCAGATCGACGGCGCCTCTGGCGTGGCCGGCGCGTCCTGGGCGCCCGACCTGCCGGGCATGAAGAAGGACCTCGTCGAGCACGAGGTGCACGGCTTCCGCTACCTGATCGAGCCCGAGAGCTTCTTCCAGGGCAACCGCCACCTGGTCGACGGACTCGTCGCCGGCGCGCTCGGCGCCGAGCGCGGCGAACTCGCCTTCGACCTCTACGCGGGCGTCGGCCTGTTCTCGCTGCCGCTGTCGCGGCGGTTCGCGCGCGTGGTCGCGGTCGAGGACGAACGCCGCGCGGCGACGCTCGGCCGCGTCAACGTGAAGACCAACCGCTGCGAGAAGGTGACCTACCTGCGCGCGACGACCGAGCAGTTCCTGCGCGACAACCAGGAACGGCCCGACCTGGTACTGATGGACCCGCCGCGCCTGGGTGCGAGACCGGCCATCCCGCTGCTGCTGCAGCTCGCGGCCCCGCGCCTCGTCTACGTGTCGTGCGACCCGCAGACGCTCGCGCGCGACCTGCGCCAGCTCGCCGACGGCGGCTACGAGCTCGAGCAGGTCGAGGCCTACGACATGTTCCCGCAGACCTTCCACGTCGAGTGCGTGGCGCGGCTGCGGCGACGCTGACGGAGAACCATGGAGACGCGCTTCCTCTCGTTCGACCACGTTCGCCTCGCGGTGCACGTCGCGGGCCGCGGTCCGGTCGCGATCCTGATCCACGGCTACCCGCTCGACCACCGCCTGTGGCTCGACGCGCTGCGCGGCCCGCTCGCGGCGGCCCGCACGCTGGTCGCGGTCGACCTGCGCGGCCACGGGCTGTCGCCGTGGTGCGGCGATCCGGTGCATGCGATGGACCTGTTCGCCGACGACGTCGCGGCGGTCGCGCACACGATCGCCGACGAGCCGGTCGACGTGGTCGGACTGTCGATGGGCGGCTACGTGGCGCAGGCCCTCTGGGCGCGGCACCCGGAGCTCGTCCGTTCGCTGGCGCTGGTCGACACGCGCGCGCGGGCCGACGACGAGGCGGCGAAGGCGGGGCGCGACGCGGCGATGCGGACCGTGGTCGAGCAGGGGCGATCGGCGATCGCGGCGGTGATGCTGCCGAAGCTGCTGGCGCCCTGTCCGGCCGGCGATCCGTCCGGCCTGCTGCTGCGCGCGCGGGTGTCGTCGATGATCGAGGGCACGGTGGTCGAGACCATCGTCGCCGACCTGCGCGGGCTGCGCGAGCGGCCCGACCGCACCGGCATGCTGCCGACGATCGCCGTGCCAGCGCTCGTGGTGGCCGGCGAACTCGACACGATCGCGCCGCCCGCGGAGGCGCACGCGATGGCCGCGGCGATCCCGGGCGCGCGGTGCGTCGTGGTGCCGCGCGCCGGGCACCTGGTGCCGATCGAGGATCCGGCATCGTTCGCGCGGGAGCTCGGCCGGTTCTGGGGCGCGATGGGCTGACCGATGGACACCTCGCGCCGCGCCGCGTCCTGCCGCTGCGCGTGCTGCGCCCCCCGTGGTTCCAACCCCGGCGCCCGACGCGAGCAGTTCCCCTCCGCGCCCCGGCTAGACTGCGCCGCGGCCACCCGCCCAGCCCGAGCATGTCCAAAGCCGTCCGCCCGGTGTTCGCCTTCGTCCTGCCGCTCGCG
>VGXW01000003.1 GCA_016873195.1 Planctomycetota bacterium
CGCTGGTCGAACGGTGGCCGAGCGGATGGTTGTGCGTGATCGTGCGCGCGGTCTCGGCGATCGAGCAGTAGCGTCCGACGGTCGTGCCGGCGTCGAGGTGGAACGGCCAGATCCAGCCGCCGTGCGTGTAGAGCCCGACCTCGACGTCGAACTGCTCGCGGAAGATGCGCCGCAAGGTCAGCGAGCAGACGCTGCCGCCCTCGAGCTTGTGCAGGAGCCAGCGCAGCAGGCGCTTCCACTGCCACGACGGCAACCAGTAGAGCCGGTAGAGCAGCGCGCTGAGCACCGGCACGGCGCGCGGCCGCAGCTTCGCCAGCGCCTTCGGGGTCGGCGCGGTCATGCCACGTCCTCGACGAGCAGGGCGGCGCGGTGCAGCCGGGCGGCCACGTGGCGCTTGCGCTCGATGTCGGCGAAGCCGCGCTCGACCTGGTCCGCGCGCAGGCCCATGGCCGCGGCGACCTCGGCCGGCGGCACCGCGTGCCGGTGCGCCCACAGCAGCAGGTCCAGTTCCTGGTAGGGCAGCGCGAAGTAGAACTCCTGCTGCGTCTGCGGCAGGCTGTAGGTCTCGGTGCTCGGCGTCGCCTCGCGGATCGCGCGCGGCACGCCGAGGTGCTCCGCCAGCGCGAAGACCTGCGTCTTGTACAGGTGCGCGATCGGCTTCAGGTCGGCGAGCCCGTCGCCGCCGCGCACGAAGAAGCCCAGCTCGTACTCGAGCCGGTTCGGCGTGCCGATCACCGCGTAGTTGCGGCGTTCGGCCGCGTGGTACTCGAGCAGCTTGCGGGCGCGCTGCTTCATGTTCGTCGCGGCGACGAGCTGCAGGTAGGCGTCGAGCGGCAGCCGCGCGCGCTGCTCGGCGCCGTCCGGCCGTTCGACGACGAGGTCGAACACGTTGGCGCGGTCGCGGTCGAGCACGCCGCCGGCGATCGCGATCTTGTAGCGGTCGCCGGGCCGGTAGGCGGGGAACACCGAGGCGATCGCGGCGTCGCGGTGGCGGTAGCAGCCGAGCGGCTCGAGCGCGGCGGCGATGTCGACCTCCTCGAGGGCCACGCCGAGGCCGGCGCAGAGCTCCTGCGCGCGCTCGCGGCTGGACGGCGTCGAGTTGCGGCCGGGCAGGAACAGCGCGTGCACGCGTTCGCTGCCGAGCGCTCGCTGGCACAGCGCTGCGCAGACGGCGGAATCGACGCCGCCGCTGGTGGCGACGACCGCGCCGCGCCGCTGCAGGTCGCGCGCGATGGTCGTGCGCAGCCACTCCTGGATGCGCGCGGCGGCCGCGGCGGGGTCGAGCGCGAGCACCTCGCGCGAGAACGGCGGTCGCCCGCCGGACACGGGATGGGGGGTCATGGGGTCTGCCTCACGGGAGCGTCGGGGGCGGCGGCGTCGATGCACACGGTCGGGGCGGGCGCGAGCCGCCGCAGCGCGGCGGCGGCCCGGGCGGCGAAACCGCCGGCGAACTGGTCGGCGAGCAGCTGCAGCGTCGCGATGCCGGTGACGGCCATCGCCTCGCGTTCGGTGACCAGCCGGCCGCCGCTGGCGCGCGCCTTGGCGAGCAGTGCCGCGGCGGCCGTGCCGTCGAGCAGGGGGTTCCGGCGCAGGCGCTCGGGGCGCAGCAGTTCGGCGAGACCATCGGCCGGTCCTTCGGCGAGCAGCGCCGAAGCGGTCGGCGCGCGGTAGGGCTGCTTCTTGCGCCGCCAGACGTCCGCGGGCAGGAGCCGTGCGCCGAGGGCGCGCAGCACCAGCTTGTTGCGCAGGCCGCGCAGTTTGCGCGCGTCGGGCAGCGCGGCGCACAGGTCGACGACGGCCGGGTCGAGGAACGGGTAGCGCGCCTCGACGCCGTGGCCCAGTGCCACGCGGTCGCCCTGCGCGCCGAGCAGGTAGGGCGACAGGAACGACGCGATCTCGAGCGCCTGGGCGCGGCACAGCGGGCTACCGCGCGCGAAGTCCGCGGGCAGCAGCGCCTCGACCGCCGCACCGGGATCGCTGCCGGCCGCCGCGCGCAGGTCCGGGGCCAGGAAGCGCGCCGTCCACGCGTTGTTGCGCCAGCGGATCGCGTGCGAGTAGTGCGGGTGGCCCACGTCCTGCAGGCCCGCGGCGTAGAACGCCTGCCACATGGCACCGCTGCGCTGGTCGCTGCTGCCGACGAACTCGTGCACGCGCTGGAACAGCGCTGGCCGCACCGTCGAGCCGGGCGCGCGCGCCCAGAACCGCCGCACGCGGTCCTCCTGGAAGATGCTGTAGCCGCCGAGCAGTTCGTCGGCGCCTTCGCCGGTCAGCACCGCCTTGATCCCGGTGCGCGCGACCAGCCCCGACAGCAGGAACATCGGCACCGGCGCCGTGCGCAGCAGCGGCGTCTCGCAGTGCCAGACGACCTCGGCGAGATTGGCGCGCACGTCCGCCTCGCTGCAGAGCACCTCGTGGTGCTGCGTGCCGAGCCACGCGGCGACGCGGCGTTGGGCCGCGGTCTCGTCGTAGGCCGGATCGGTGAAACGCAGCGAGAACGTGTGCAGCGCGCTCGCGCGGGGCGCCGCGAGCGCCGTGATCACCGACGAGTCGAGGCCGCCGCTCAGGTAGGTCGCGACGGGCACGTCGGCGACGAGCCGCGTCGCGACGGCGCGGTCGAGCTCCGCCGCGAGCGCGTCCACGTCGGCGGCGAACGAACCGGCGCCGGCCCCCGGGCGCAGTTCCGGCCGCCACCACGTGGTGCGCCGGGCCGCGAGGTCGCGGTCGAACCGGACCGCCTCGCCGGGGCGCACGCTCTGCACGCCGGCGAACACGGTGCGCGGCGCCGGCGCCGCCCACAGCGTGAACGCCGCCACGAGGCCGGCGGCGTCGAAGGTCACCGGCACGTGCCCGCTGGCGAGCAGCGCCTTGACCTCGGAGCCGAACACCACGCCTTCGGGTCGCTCGGCGTAGAACAGCGGCAGGATGCCGAGCCGGTCCCGCACGAGCCACAGCTGCCCGGTCCGCGCGTCGTAGAGCGCGAACGCGAACTGCCCGTCGAGCCGGGGCCAGGCGCCCTCGCCCCACTGCTCGTAGGCGTGCACGATCACCTCGATGTCGCAGCGGGTGCGGAACACGTGGCCGGCCCGCCGCAGTTCGTCGCGCAGCGCGAGGTGGCCGAAGATCTCGCCGTTGCCGACCACGAGCACGCTGCCGTCCTCGTTCGCCAGCGGCTGGTGGCCGCCCTGCAGGTCGAGCAGCGACAGCCGCGCGTGCGCGAGGCCGACGCGGCCGTCGCGGTAGAGCCCGTGGCCGTCGGGGCCGCGGTGCGCCAGCACGGAGACCATGCGCCGGAGCACGTCGAACTGCGGTGGGCCGTTGCCCGGGGCAAGGCCCATGCCTGCGATGCCACACATCGGTCGGTCTGCAGGGGGCGGGAGTCAGGACGACAGCTCGAGCCATCGTCGATCGAGGCGACCGCACTGTAACCGCGGCAGCGCTCGTTGCGGCATGGGCATCCGCGGCGGCAAGGGGGCGCTTCAGCCGGCCTCGCCGGGCCGGCGCGCGCCGCCGAGGCGGCGCAGGAACGCGGCGAGTTCACCCGCGAGGTGGCTGCGTTCGAAGCGCGCGAGGTCCGGCGACCACGCGGGCTCGCGGAACCCGCCGCGCCGCCACGCCGCGTGCAGCGCTTCGATCCGGCCGGCGAGGCCCGCCTCGTCGCACGGCTCGGCGACGAAGCCGCGCGGCGAGGCGGCGACGAAGTCGCGCGCGTCGCCTTGCGGCAGGCCGGCGAGCACCGGCCGGCCCGAGGCCAGGTACTCGTAGGTCTTGCCGGGCACGATGCGCGACCGGTGGCCCGGCGGCAGCCCGTGCAGCGTCAGGAACAGCGCGTCGGCACCGCGCACCGCGGCGATCAGTTCCCGGTGCGGGCGGTAGGGCACGAGGTCCACCGCGTCGGCGACGCCCGACTCGCGCACGCAGCGCTCGAGCGGCGGGTCGATCGAGCCGATGCAGCGGAACCGCACCTCGCGCCCGGCCGCGGTCCCGCGCGCGCGCAGCGCGCGCAGCGCCGCGAGCAGGTGCCGCGGCGTCCGGCCGCTCGGCACGATCGGCTCGGCGCGGTGGCGCACGAACCCGAGCCAGCGCCGCAGCGGGCGCTCGTGCGCGTAGAGTTCCTCGCACAGGAACGAGCCCGCGTGCAGCAGCACGAGCTGCTCGCCCGGCTCGACGCGCGGTGCCGGCGGCGCGAACTCGGACGCGTCCCAGCCGTTCGTGATCGCGACGACGGCTTCGGGATGCAGCGAGGGTTCGGTGCGCAGGAACAGTTCGCGGCACTCGGGCGTGTTGGCGACCACGCCGTCGACGCTGCGCAGCATCGTGCGCATCGCCGCGAGGGCGCGCCGCCAGTGCCAGTACGTGCGGTAGTCCAGCACGCCGTCGAGCGCCCACGGATCGCGCAGGTCGACGGCGACGGGGATCCCGTGCCGTGCGCCGAGCGCGTGCGCCGCCTGCCACAGCGGCCACGGCGAGACCGTCGCGAGGATCGCGTCGGGGCGGTCCGCCACGATCGCCTGCGAGCCGGCCGGCCCCATCGCCGCGGCGACCGCGTCGATGCCGGCCGCGCCGGCCGGCGTGCGCACGATCGTGCAGTGCCGTTCGACCTCGGCGAGGGCCGCCGCGTCCTCGGGGTCGTAGCGGCTGCGCTGCGGCGGCGGCGAGCGCGTCAGCACCGTGCAGCGCACGCCGTGCGCCGGCAGGTGCCGCGCGAACGAGATCGGCCGCTGGGCGCCGGGGCCGCCGTCGGGCGGGAAGTAGTAGGCGAGCAGCAGCAGGTGCATGGTCGGTGCGGGGAACTCTGGCACAGGATCGCCGCCCGGGGCCGCCGGGCGAAGCGGAGTGCCCGCAAAACCGCGGCGGCCGGGCCGCCGGCGGTCACAGGTCGCCGACGCGCAGCTCGAGCCCGTTCGACGCGATCGCGCCGAGCGGCGTCAGGTTCGCCTGCGGGGCGAAGACGGCCGCCTGCGCCAGCAGCGTGACGCCGATCAGGACCGGCACCTGCAGCGGCAGCGAATGGCTCGTCGCGGGGGCCACGAACAACAGCGTCGCCAGGCCGTCGGTGTAGCGCGTGCAGCCCGGCATGCCGATGCCGGCGAGGCCGAGGGCGGGGTTGCCGAGGCCGAGCAGCACGGCGCCGAACGGCGTGCCGGCCGGGATCTCGCCGGCCAGCAGCTGGATCGTCGTGCCGGCGACCGGCCGCGCGGAGGCGGCCAGCGCCAGCGGCCGCAGGTCGGCGCCCGGCACGGTGAAGCTGCCCGGCACGGCCGCGGAGAGGTCGATGCCGCCCGGATCGAGCGTCGCGCTGCCCGGCGACCAGCCGACCAGGTGCGCGTCGCCGTAGGCGCTGCCGCCGAGGGGGTCGATGCCGCGGAACACGAAGTGCACGGCGCCGGTCGCCAGCACGAACTGCAGCTGGAACGTGCTCGGCGCGGTGCCGGCCCCGGTCCCGGAGTAGCCGAAGACGCCGTCCCAGGTCACGACCGCCCTGCCCGCGGCCTCCTCGGTCTTCACCTGGCCGCTGCCGGGGAACGTCGGGTTGTAGTCGTGCCAGCACGCGTAGACCGTCTGCGCCATCGCGAGCAGTCCCGCCGCCGTGGGCTGATACCCCGATCCGTTGCCGTTCGCCATCGAGACGAAGCCGTTCGAGCACACGACCAGCGACGAGGTGCTGCCGCCGGGATACGGGAACGGCGCCGACAGCGTGACCGAGGTCTGTCCGTCGTCGCCGAGCGGCAGCACCGCCGCACCCGCCGACGGCGGCAGGTAGGCCGCCTGCAGCGGGCCGACCGCGTAGCCGCCGTTCTGCGGCTGCAGCGTGAAGCCGCCCATCGACAGGTCGAACGAGGCTGCGGTCGGGAACAGCTCGTAGAAGGTCGCCGGCGCGGCGACGCACCCGGCACCGTAGGTCGCGCTCGACGCGATCGTGCCCGGCGTCGCGATCGTGTAGTGCAGGCTGCCGTTCCACACGCGCGGGTTGTTCACCGCGCCCGTGAAGATGCCTCCCGAGGCCCCGCACTGCAGCGTCAGTTCCGTGCGCGCGTAGACCTGGTTGCCGCCGTTGCCGTTCGTGTAGCAGGGGCCCAGCGTGCCGCGGTAGACGATCGCGACGCCGAGGCTGCCGGCCGGCAGCACGAACGGCGTCACCATCGGTGCCGGGGCCGGCGTGCCCTCGGGCTGCGCGTTCACGAGCGCCGAACTGCCGCGCAGGGTCCAGGCCGCGGGGTTCGTGTCCTTGCCGACCCAGGTTGCCGGCGCGGTCCAGAACTCCACCGCGCTGGCGCCGAGACCCTGGAAGCAGTTGACGTCGACCTGGTGGATCGTGATCGGCACCGCGACGGCGACGTCGAAGTAGACCGCGCTGTCGCCGGGCAGGCCGTTGCCGCCCAGGTACGTCGTCGTCAGCGGGGACTGCGCCGGGGCGGCGGCGGCCACCGCCAGGAGGACCAGGACGGACAGGGAACGCATGGGGCCGGACAGCCTACCACCCGCGCGCGCTGGCCGTCAGCCGGACCGGGACCGCGCCGCGGCGGCCGCGCGCGACGCGGTGCCGGCCGCCGTTGCCGTGGGCAGTTCGAGCAGCCGGCCGTCCGCGCCGACCGGCCCGACGGCGACGAGCGTCTCGGGCCAGAACGTCACGCGCGGATTCACCACCAGCGAATCGGGGAACAGCCGCCGCAGCTGGCGCGCACCCAGCAGGTGCACGTCCGAGTAGTCGTTGCCCGGCTGGTAGCGCCGGTGCACGTGGTTGTAGGCCCACAGCCGCGCGACCCGGTGCATCCAGCGCGGCGGCAGCCAGGAGATCAGCGGCACGCGGGCGTGGAACTCGAACGGATACCAGCGGTTCGGCGTGGTCAGGAACCAGCGCTTGCCGACGCGGCGCACCTCGGCGGCCATGCGCGCCTGCGCGGCGAAGTCGCCGACGTGCTCGATCACCGCGTTGCTGTAGACGAGGTCGAACGACCGGTCGGCGAACGGCAGCTCGCGCGCGTCGGCGACCTGCGTGCGCACGCCGGGGAACGCCGCGCGGATCGCCTGCAGATGCTGCGGCAGGATGTTGACCGCGGTGATGCGGCCCTGGTCCGGGAACCGTTCGAGGAGCTGGCGCGACTGCGCGTCGACCTGGCTGCCGATGTCGAGGACCAGCTCGTCGCCGGTCAGCGGCAGGTGGCGCTGCAGCAGCTCCATCTTGATGCGGCGCGAGCGCTGCGACAGCCGTTCGAACAACGCGGTGACGGGCATGGGGCCGCGCAGCATAGCGCGGGCCGCGCGGTCGCGGGCGGCGGCGCGCGCTGCTGCGGACCCGGGCGCGGTGAACGGGTATCGTCCCGCGCATGCTCGTCCGGACGCTGCTGTCGTCGTTCGCCTGCGGATTGCTGTGCCTGGCCGGCCCCGCGGCCCTGCCCGCGCAGGGCAAGCCGAAGGTGGCCGAGCCCAAGGTCGAGAAGCCGAAGGCCGGCAAGCCCGCTGGTCCGGTGAAGGAGGATCCGCTGACGGCGAAGGACCCGGTCGTCGTGGCGCTCGACAAGTTCCGCAAGGACAAGGTCTCGACGAAACGCGCCGACTGGAAGACGGCGCTGCCCGCTCCGCCGCTGCAGACCTTCGACGGCAAGCGCGACTACCGCTGGCACGTCGAGACGGACAAGGGCACGTTGACCGTGCTGCTGCTGCCCGAGGCGGCGCCGATGCACGTGACCTCGGTGATCTACCTCGCGCGCTGCGGCTTCTACGACGGGCTCGGGTTCCCGCGCATCCTGAAGGGGTTCATGGCGCAGGGCGGCAGTCCGACGAACACGACGTCGGGCAACGCGGGCTACACCATGGACGGCGAGTTCCTCACCGGCGCGAAGCACGACCGCGAAGGCACGCTGAGCGCGGCGAACTCGGGCCAGCCGAACACCGACGGCTCGCAGTTCTTCCTGACCTTCGTGCCGACGCCGCACCTCGACGGCAAGCACACGGTGCACGGCTACGTGACCGAAGGACTCGAGGTGCTGCGCGCGATCGAGGCCTGCGGGACCGACCAGGACGGGCAGGCGCCGCGCGAGTCCGTGACGATCGTGCGCACGTGGATCACCGTGGCGCCGAAACCGCCGGCGGCGCCGGGCGTGGGCGACGGGCAGACCGGCCGCTGAACCAGGCGCTCTCTGCGGGCCCGCGGCCTATCGCGCCGGCGCGACGCGGAACACCACGTGCTGCTCCTGCCCGTCGACCGCGGCGCGCGGCGCGTTCGCCTGCAGGTGCAGGAAGCGCCGGCCGGCAAAGCGCTCGAGCACCGCGTGCGCCATCGCGAACGGCAACACCTCGCCGCCGGCCCCGGTCGCCGCGGCCTCGGCGCGCACGGCCGTGCAGCCGGCGGGCAGCAGCCCGTCGACGGCAACGCGCACCGGCACGCAGGCGCCGCGCTCGCGGTCGGTGCCGTACATGTCCCACGCGCGCGCGTGGAAACCCTGCGCCCAGTCGACGCGCACCGTGAACGCGCCGCCCCCGGTCCGCTCGACCGCGACCTGCTCGCGCGGATCCCGCGTCGCCGCGAACGGCCGTAGCGTCGGATCGCCGAGCAGCACGCGGTTGGCGCCGCCGCCCTGCATCACGTGTTCGCCGCGGTCGACGAACTTCCCGCCCTCGACGAGGTCGAGGCGCAGCGGGCCCCGCGCGGCGAGCAGCACGTCGTCCCACGACGACTTCACGGCCTCGCCGAGACTCGCACCCTCGCGCAGCGCGAACTCCGATTCGCGCATCGCCGACATGCCGTGGTTGGGCCCGACCGGCGCCAGCAGCGCCACGGCGCCGGCGTCGAGGAACGACAGGCCGAGGCTCTGGTCCAGCGGCAGCAGGTGCACGGTGCCGCGCTCGGCGCGGCCGAACGTGGAGACGATGTCGCCCTCGAGCACCACGCGGTGCGTCGCCGCGGCATGGCACGTGCCGCTCCAGACGATGGTGCCGGGCAGCTGCATCGTGCGCACGTCGGCCGCGAGCAGGCGCGGCATCGCGCCGCCCGGATCCTGGCCGACCTTGCCGGGCTCGTAGTCCCAGTGCTTCTCGCGCTGGAGGTTGCGGTCGCCGTCGAACAGCCAGATGCCCTGCGGGTCGCCGTTGCCGCTCCACTCGAGCACGTTCGCCTGCGCGAGCTGCGGCAGCGCCCGGCGCACGAACGCGCGCACATCGGGATCCTGCTCGACGATGCCGAAGTAGTACGAGTCGCCCGCGAAGCCGGCCGCGCGCTCGAGCTCGGAGCGGTGGCCGCGGTAGATCGTCGACTGCATGCCCGAGGCGACGCCAGCACTGTGCCAGATCCGCCCGCGCAGGCCCTGCCGGTGCAGCTCCTCGGTGCGCGCCCAGAGGGCCGCGAGCGCCTTGCCGTCGCGCGCGGTCAGGTAGCCGAACGCGGCGTCGGCGCACGGGTCGTCGTCGAGGCCGGCGAGCGCGAGCAGGATGCGGCGGTGCAGCGTCACGTCGAAGCGCTCGGGACGCACGAAGAACAGCACCGCGGGCGGGCTGCCGTGCCCGAGCAGGCGGGTGCGCAGCGCGGCGTCGTCCGTGCCGTCCCAGGCGAGCTGCGGGGCGCCGTGGAACTTCGCTGCGGCCTTCGCGACGGCGAGGAAGTCGCGGTCCCCGGCGTCGGCGGCATCGAGCGCGATGGTCACGACCGCGGCGCGCGGCGCGGCGGGCGGCGGGGGAGTTGCCGGCGGCACCTGCGGCAGGGGTGCTTGCAGCAACGCGGCGAACTGGAGGAGCATGGTGGGAAGAGGGCAGGGTCCGCGGGGCCTTCCGGACCAGAGAGGCGGTCCCCGGCCATGGTCCACGCGCGCGGACGCGGGTCAACCGGCGCTTCCTGGCTCGGCGAGCGCGAACTCGGGAGGAAGCGGCGCGGCGGGGGGGAGAACCTCAGTACGGCGAGTCCGGCAGCCGGATCGGCGCGTGCCGGCCCCGCAGCCAGTCGTCGAGATCGAACAGCCAGGTGCCGATGCCGGCGGCGCCCTGCATGTAGCCGGTCTGGGTCGCGACTTCCGCGGGACTCACGCGGTTCTCGGCGTGGCGCCAGCACAGGCCGCCGGCATCGTGCTCGGCGCGCGCCAGCAGCACGTCGGTCGCCCGCAGCGCGAAGTCCAGGTAGCACCGTTCCCCGGTCAGGCGATGCACCTCGAACGCGAACGCGGCGACGCCGGCCGTGCCGCAGCACAGACTCTCGTTGTTCCAGAAGCCGGGCGAACGGTGCTCGGGGCAGCCGCTCGCGAGCAGCGCGGCGGCGATCTGGCCCACGCGTTCGCGCCAGGCTCGGTCGCCCGTGACCAACCAGAGCCGGTGGTAGAGCGCCGCGATCCCGGCCGGACCGTGGCACCAGCCGAGGTAGAACAGTTGCTCGCCGCCCGGCAGGTGGTGCGGCAGGAAGCCGGTCGCCGGTTCGGCCCTGGCGACGACCTCGGCGGCGCCCGCCAGCGCGGCCGCGCGGAACTCGGCGCGGCCGGTGCGCTCGGCGAGCTCGAGCAGGAAGCGGGCGACCCCGGCCGTGCCGTGCGAGAAGTTCGGTTGGTAGGTCGGGTAGCCGCGGCGGCGTTCCCAGCCGAGGCCCGCGGCGGTCGGCAAGGCGGTCGCGAGCAGGCGCCGGCCGGCGGCCTCGGCGAGCGGCAGCGCGCGATCGTCGGCGAGGTGCTCGGCGGCGTAGAGCAGGAACAGGCCGATGCCGGCGGCGCCGCGGATCACGTCGTCGCTGTCGTTCCACTCGACGCCGTCGCCGACCGGCCGCGCCGTCGCCGCGAGCGCGGTCACACAGCGGCGCGCCGCCGCTCCGTAGGCCGCTTCGCCCGTGGCGAGCTGCGCGCGATGCAGCACGAAGCCGATCCCGGCCATCCCCGAGTAGAGCCCGACCTCGTCCTCGCCCGGCGCGGCTCTCAGCATGGCGACCAGCGCGTCCGCGCCGCTGCGGGCCCGCGCGAGGAAACGCGCTTCGCCGGTGCTCGCGTGTGCGCGCAGGAAGAACAGCAAGGTGCCGGCGGTGCCGCTGTAGAGGTTCGTGCTCACCTCGTCCGGGTGGTCCGGCTGCACGGGCCAGACCGTGCCGTCGGCCGTGGTCCGGGCGTTCGCCTCGAGCCAGGTCGCGACCGCGAGCGCGGCGCGGCGGTAGCGCCCGTCCGCGGCCGGCTCCGGTGCGTGGGCGACCGCACAGGCGCAGAGGGCCGCGAGAGCGCAGCGCGCGATCCGGAGCGGCGACTGGAGCATGTTCCTCGGCAGTCAGTATCGCGGGCGGCCGGCCGCGCCACCACGCCGGAGTCGCTGCGGGCTGCCCCGGCAGGGGCTTGCGTGGTCCTGCCCTCGCGGTAGGGTCGGTCTCGTGACCGGGCGCAAGCACGCCGACTACCCCGAGCCTGCCTACCTTGCCGACGAAGTCCGCTCGCCGGCGCGGCGCGAGTACGTCGGCGGGTTCGCCTACGCGATGGCCGGCGCGTCGAACGCGCACAACCAGATCGCGACGAACGTGCTCGTGGCGCTCGGGCTGCAACTGCGCGGCCGGCCCTGCCGTCCCTTCAACTCGGACACCAAGGTGCGGGTCCGCCTGCCGTTCCAGGTGCGCTTCTACTACCCGGACGCGATGGTGACCTGCCGGCCCAATCCGCCCGGAGACACGTTCCAGGACGAGCCGGTCGTGCTCGTCGAAGTCGTGTCGCCCGAGTCGCGCCGCATCGACGAGGGGGAGAAGTTGCTCGCCTACACCGCGATCCCGTCGCTCGCGGTCTACCTGCTCGTCGACCAGTTCGCGGCCGGGGTCGTGGCCTTGCGGCGGACGTCCGGCGGGTTCGTGCGCGAGGTGCACGAGGGGCTCGACGCCAGGGTGCCGCTGCCCGAGATCGGCTGCGAACTGCCGCTCGGCGAGGTCTACGAGGGCGTTGCCCTGGGCTCGGGCTGACGCGTGCGGTTCAGGTGTCGCCGCGGGCTTCGATGGCCCGCAGGGCTTCGTCCAGGGTGAGTCCAGCGAACAGGCGCTTGCGCTCCTCGACGTAGTCGGAGCGGCCGGGGTCGTATTGGCTGAGGAACCGCATGGCTCCGGAGACGCCGAGGCGCTCGGTGAGCGCCAGCCAGCCTTCGCGGCGGACGTCGTAGTCGGACAGGTGCGCTGAGGTTGGTTCGGTCATGTCCGTTCCCTGGGCCGGCGGCTGCACAGGTCGAGGTAGATCCGATCGAAGCAGGGCGGAGCATACCGCTGCCGCGACATCTGCGTCCCCGCAGCAGCACCGGCCCCTGCCATCGCCGTGCGCGCGGTCGGGTGACTCCGTACCTCCGCTGCGGTGACACCGCACCCCGCTCCCGGAACGTGCGGCCGGTTTCTGCTACAACCTCGCCCCCCGTCTTCCCGCCGTTCCCGCGCATGCCATCCACTGCCACGAACGGGGCCGCCCCGGCCAGCCCCGCGACCCCGACCCAGTTCGCGATCGTCGACGCGTCGATCGCGCGCCTCGGCGACCTGCCGGGCGCCCTGCTGCCGATCCTGCACGACGTGCAGGACCAGCTCGGCTTCGTGCCCGAAGCCGCCGACGCCCGCATCGCCGCCGCGCTGAACCTGTCGCTGGCCGAGGTGCACGGCGTCGTCACCTTCTACCACGACTTCCGGCGCGCACCGCCCGGCGACCACGTGCTGCGGATCTGCCGCGCCGAAGCCTGCCAGGCCGTCGGCGGCGAACGGCTCGAGCAGCACCTCGCGGCCCACGGTCTCGGTGCCGGCGCGACCTCGGCCGACGGCAGGCTCACGGTCGAGGCCGTCTACTGCCTCGGCAACTGCGCGCTCGGCCCGTCGGTGCAGTTCGACGGCGAACTGCACGGCCGCGTCGACGAACGGCGGCTCGATCAGCTGCTCGGCGCGGCCGGGATCCTGCCCCGGGGCGGCTGCGGCTGCGGCCGGCAGGGGGGCTGCCGGTGACCGCGACGGTCTACGTGCCGCGCGACAGTGCCGCGGTCTCGGTGGGGGCGCACGCCGTGGCCGCGGCGATCGCGGCGGCGGCCGCCGGCCGCGGGGAACGGGTGCGCCTGGTGCGCAACGGCTCGCGCGGGCTCCTGTGGCTCGAACCGCTCATCGAGGTCGCGACCGCCTCCGGCCGCATCGCCTACGGCCCCGTGCAGGCTCACGACGTCGAGGGGCTGTTCGCCGCGGACGTCCTGCGCGGCGGCGCGCACCCGCTGCGGCTCGGCCCGACCGCGGAGATCGGCTGGCTCGCGCGGCAGCAGCGGCTGTCGTTCGCGCGCACGGGCGTGGTGGATCCGCTGTCGGCCGACGACTACGAGGCGCACGGGGGACTCGTGGCGCTGCGCGCGGCGCTGGCGATGGCAGGAGACGCGCTCGTCGAGCAGGTCGCTTCGTCGGGCCTGCGCGGGCGCGGCGGTGCTGGCTTCCCGGCCGGCATCAAGTGGCGCACCGTGCGGCAGGCGCAGGCCGACCAGAAGTACGTCGCGTGCAACGCGGACGAGGGCGACTCGGGCACCTTCAGCGACCGCATGCTGCTCGAGGGCGACCCGTTCACCTTGCTCGAGGGCATGGCGATCGCGGGCCTCGCGGTGGGGGCCACCGTGGGCTACGTCTACCTGCGCTCGGAGTACCCCGACGCGAGAGCCGTGCTGCGCGCGGCGATCGAGACCGCGCGCGCGCGCGGCTGGCTCGGCGACTCGGTGCTCGGCAGTTCCCGCGCGTTCGACGTGCACCTGCGGATCGGGGCCGGCGCCTACATCTGCGGCGAGGAGACCGCGATGCTCGAGAGCCTCGAGGGCAAACGCGGCATCGTGCGCGCCAAACCGCCGCTGCCGGCGATCGCGGGGCTGTGGGGCAAGCCGACGCTCGTGCACAACGTGATGACGCTCGCGGCGGTGCCGTGGATCGTGCAGCACGGCGGCGCTGCCTACGCGGCGATCGGGTCCGGGCGCAGCAGGGGCACGCTGCCGGTCCAGCTCGCGGGCAACGTCGCGCGCGGCGGCCTCGTCGAGGTGCCGTTCGGCACCACGCTGCGCGAACTGCTCGTCGACTACGGCGGCGGCACACGCTCGGGCCGGCCGATCCGCGCCGTGCAGGTCGGCGGGCCGCTCGGCGCCTACGTGCCGAGCAGCGCGTTCGACCTGCCGCTCGACTACGAAGCGTTCGCGGCGGCGGGTTTCCTGGTCGGCCACGGCGGCGTCGTGGTGTTCGACGACACGGTCGACCTGGGCCGCATGGCGCGCTTCGCGATGGCGTTCTGCGCCGCCGAGTCGTGCGGCAAGTGCACGCCGTGCCGCATCGGCAGCACGCGCGGCGTCGAGGTGCTCGACAAGATCCTGGCCGGCGAGCAGCGCGAAGCGAACACGGCGCTGTTGCGCGACCTGTGCGACACGATGACCCACGGCTCGCTGTGCGCGATGGGCGGGCTGCTGCCGATGCCGGTGCTGAGCGCGCTCGACCACTTCCCCGAGGACTTCGGCAAGGGCTGACCCGATGTACAGCAACAAGATCACCGACCACGGCACGCCGGCGCGGCCGTCGACGCAGCAGGTGACGCTGCAGATCGACGGCCTCGCCGTCACGGTGCCCGCGGGCACCTCGGTGCTGCGCGCGGCGGCCGAGGCCGGCATCCGCATCCCGAAGCTCTGCGCGACCGAGAGCCTGGAGGCGTTCGGCAGCTGCCGCCTCTGCCTCGTCGAGATCGAGGGCAGGAAGGGCTACCCGGCGTCGTGCACGACGCCGTGCGAGCAGGGCATGCAGGTGCGCACGCAGACGCCGAAGCTCGCATCCCTGCGGCGCAACACGATGGAGCTCTACATCAGCGACCATCCGCTCGACTGCCTCACGTGCCCCGCGAACGGCAACTGCGAACTGCAGGACATGGCCGGTGCGGTCGGCCTGCGCGAGGTGCGCTACGGCTTCGCCGGCAAGAACCACCTCGCCGAGCCGGCCGACGCGAGCAACCCCTACTTCAGCTACGACCCGAGCAAGTGCATCGTCTGCTCGCGCTGCGTGCGGGCCTGCGACGAGGTGCAGGGCACGTTCGCGCTGACCGTCGCGGGCCGCGGCTTCCAGAGCCGCATCGCGCCGGGTCCGACGGACTTCCTGCACAGCGAGTGCGTGTCGTGCGGGGCCTGCGTGAAGGCCTGCCCGACCGCGACGCTGATGGAGAAGACGGTCGCTGCCCACGGCCAGCCCGACCGCGCGGTGGTGACGACCTGCGCCTACTGCGGGGTGGGCTGCAGCTTCCGCGCCGAGGTCAAGGGGTCGCAGGTCGTGCGCATGGTGCCGCACCACGACGGCAAGGCGAACCACGGCCATTCCTGCGTCAAGGGGCGCTTTGCGTGGGGCTACGCGACGCATCCGGATCGGCTGCAGAAGCCGCGGATCCGGCAGCGGATCACCGACCCGTGGCGCGAGGTGTCGTGGGAGCAGGCGATCGCCTACGCGGCGGGCGAACTGCGGCGCATCCAGCAACAGCACGGCCGCGGCGCCGTCGGCGCGATCACGAGCTCGCGCTGCACCAACGAGGAGACCTACCTGGTGCAGAAGCTCGTGCGCGGGGCGTTCGGCAACAACAACGTCGACACCTGCGCGCGCGTCTGCCACTCGCCGACCGGCTACGGGCTGCGGCAGACGCTCGGCGAGTCGGCCGGCACGCAGGACTTCGACAGCGTGGCGCACACCGACTGCGTCATCGTGATCGGCGCCAACCCGACCGCGGGCCACCCGGTGTTCGCCGCGCGGCTCAAGCAGCGGCTGCGGCAGGGCGCGCACCTGATCGTGATCGACCCGCGCCGCATCGAACTCGTGCGCACGCCGCACGTCGCGGCCGACTTCCACCTGCAGCTCAGGCCGGGCACCAACGTCGCCGTGCTCGATGCACTGGCGCACACGATCGTCACCGAGGGCCTGCAGCGCGAGGACTACGTGCGCGCGCGCTGCGACGTCGCGGAGTACGAGAAGTGGCTCGCGTTCATCCGGCAGCCGCGCAACTCGCCCGAGGCCCTGCAGGCGGTGACCGGCGTGCCGGCCGAACTCGTGCGCGGGGCCGCGCGGCTGTTCGCCGGGGTGAGGAACGGCGCCATCTACTACGGCCTCGGCGTCACCGAACACAGCCAGGGCAGCACGACGGTGATGGCGATCGCCAACCTCGCGATGCTGACCGGCAACCTGGGCCGGCCCGGCGTCGGCGTGAACCCGCTGCGCGGCCAGAACAACGTGCAGGGTTCCTGCGACATGGGCTCGTTCCCGCACGAGTTCCCTGGCTACCGCCACGTCTCCGACCCCGCGGTGCGCGGGCTGTTCGAGCGCCACTGGGGTGTTCGCCTCGACCACGAACCGGGCCTGCGGCTGCCGAACATGTTCGACGCCGCGCTCGGCGGCTCGTTCAAGGGGCTCTACGTGCAGGGCGAGGACGTGGTGCAGTCCGATCCGGACACGCAGCACGTGCAGCAGGCGATGGAGTCGCTCGAGTGCCTGATCGTGCAGGACCTTTTCATGAACGAGACCGCGAAGTACGCGCACGTCGTGCTGCCGGGCAGCTCGTTCCTCGAGAAGGACGGCACGTTCACCAACGCCGAACGGCGCATCAGCCGCGTGACGCGGGTGATGCCGCCGCTCGCGGGCAAGGCGGACTGGGAGGTCACGGTGGCGCTGGCGAAGGCGCTCGGCTACCCGATGGACTACCAGCACCCCGAGCAGATCATGGCGGAGATCGCGCTGCTGACGCCGACGTTCCGCGGCGTCACCTACGAGAAGCTCGAGCGGCTCGGCAGCGTGCAGTGGCCGTGCAACGAAGAGGCGCCCGACGGCACGCCGGTCCTGCACGAGCGGCAGTTCGTGCGCGGCAAGGGGCGGTTCGTGGTCACCGAGTACGTGCCGACGGACGCGCACACGAACGCGTCCTACCCGCTGATCCTGACGACCGGCCGCATCCTGTCGCAGTACAACGTCGGCACGCAGACGCGCCGCACGGCGAACAACGTCTGGTACGCGGAGGACCTGCTCGAGATCCACCCGGCCGACGCCGAGCCGCGCGGCGTGCGCGACGGCGAGTTCGTGGTGCTGAAGAGCCGGAAGGGCGAGACGACGCTGCGCGCGGTCGTCACCGAGCGCATCCAGCCCGGGGTCGTCTACACGACGTTCCACCACCCGGAGTCGGGCGCGAACGTGGTGATCACCGAGAACTCGGACTGGGCGACGAACTGCCCGGAGTACAAGGTGACGGCGGTCGAGGTCACGAAGGCGGCCGCGCCGGCCTCGTCCTGGCAGCAGCGCTTCGGCGAGTTCGGCAAGGCGCAGGAGTCGCTGCGGCCCGGGAGTGAGGGATGAACCGCAAGAAGCTCGTGACGATGGCGAACCAGATCGCCGCGTTCTTCGCGGCGGAGCCGGACCACTCGGTGGCAGTCGCGGGCGTGGCGGGGCACCTGCAGCGCTACTGGGAGCCGCGCATGCGGCGCGAGGTCTACGCGGTGCTCGACGGCGGCGGCGAGCACGGGCTGTCGCCGCTCGTGGTCGAGGCGCTGGTGGCGCACCGGGCGTCGCTGGAGCCGGCCCGGCCGTGATCTGGCTCGAGGTCGGATGCGCCGCGCGTCGGTCCACCGCAGCGCCACGTTATGCTCGCACCACGTGCGCTCCGTCCTCCTCTGGTCGTGCCTTGCCGCCGCCGCAACGGCGCAGCAGTTCCTCGGCTACCCGGTGTTGCCCGACGGCTTCGTGCACGGCACCGCGGACGTCGACGCCGACGGCTTCCCCGACCTGCTCGCGGTGCGCAACAACTCGTTCGTCTGGCATCGCAACGACGGCCAGGTGCGGTTCGGCGCCGCGGCGACGCTGATCGCCAATCCCGACATCTATCTCGCGAGTGCTGCGGCCGACTTCGACGGCGATGCCATCGCTGACCTCGCCGTGGCGTGTGCTGCAGGGACAGCGATGGCGGTGCACATCGTGCATCGGAGCGGCGGCGCGATCGCGGTCACGCCCGTCGCCACGATCGCCACCAGCCCGTACCCCGCAGCCGTCGTCGCACTCGATCTCGACGGCGACGGCGATCGCGACCTGGTCATCACGACGCAGGGCCAGCCCGGCAACAACCTCTACGCGCTGCGCAACGACGGCGCGCTGTCGTTCACCGACGTGAGCAGTGTCTGGTTCGGCGGCCTGTCGCTTTCGCAGATGAGCGACGCCGACGCGGTGGACGTCGACCACGACGGGCGCCCGGACCTGCTGGTGTCCGCGTTCACATTGCGCCTGCTGCGCAACCAGGGTGCGACGTTCGCCGACGAGACGGCGACGCGCCTGCCCGCGAACCCGGCGCTGAATCCGGCCGTCGGCGATCTCGACGGCGACGGCGATGACGACCTGCTGGTGACGTACTTCTTCGGCGGCGTGGGCCTGCACTTGTGGCGCAACCAGAACGGCGTGTACGTGGACGACTCGGCGGCGTCGTTGCCGCCGGCACTGTGGACTGCGCCCGGCGCCGGCTTCCAGCAACTGCTCGACGCCGACCTCGACGGCGATCTCGATGCCGTGCTGTTCCTCGCCGCCGTACCGGGGAACTACACGGTCGCACTGCTCGCCAACGACGGCGCCGGCCACCTGCTGCAGCAGACGACGCCCGACCTCGGCGGCAGCCTGCCGCACGGGGTGCTGCTGCCGCCCACCGACCTCGACGGCGACGGCGATCGCGACGTCGTCGCGACGGGCAACATGACCGGCGTGCCGTGGACCCTGCTCGGCGACGGCCATGGCTCGCTGCGCTTGCCGCTCGGCCACCTGCCGCTCGCCGCCAGCGTCTCGCTCGGTGTGCCGGTCGACATCGACGGCGACGGCGACCTGGATCTCGTCGGGCCGAACGGCGTGCTGCGGTTCTCGCCGGGGCCGCGGTGGACGCGCGTCGGTTCGTTCACCGCCGAGGTGACGAGCCCTCGCCAGTTCGGCGACGTCGACGGCGATGGCGACCTCGACGTCGTGACGGGGACCGTCGCGCTCAACGACGGGCAGGGCAACTTCACGGTCGCCGCGGGCTCGGGCTACAGCCCGCCACCGCCGGTGGTCACGGCACTCGTCGATGTCGACCTCGACGGGGACCTCGATATCGTCGCGTCGCAGGGCTGGTTTCCGAACGACACGCTGAAGCTGCACCAGAACCTCGGCAACGGCACGTTCGCACCGGGCACGGTGCTGATGACGTTCGGCCGCAACACGCTCGACGTAGGTGACTTCGACGGCAACGGCTGGCCCGACATCGCCTGCGGCGAAAGCTACTCGTACGTGCTGATGGGCACGGGTGGCGGCGCGTTCACGACCAGCAGTCTGTTCGGGCTCGGCGTGTTCGGGGGGCGGCTGCGCGCGCTGCAACTCGGTGGCGCGGGTCCGCCCGATCTGCTCGTCGACGGCTTCCCGGTGTTGCCGCTGCGCGTCCTGCGGTGGCAGGCCGGTGGGTTCGCGGACGTGACGGCGAGCGTGCTGCCGCCGAACGTCGCGCCCGGCGCGCTCGCGATCGGCGACGTCGATGGCGACGGCGACATCGACCTCGTCGGGCGCGAACTGCTGCGCAACGACGGGACCGGCGCGCTCACCGTCGAGCCACTGCCGTTCGCGGCGCCACCCGGCGGCCTGCTGGCGGACATCGACGGCGATCGCGACGCCGAGCTGGTGCTGGCGCGCGACGTGCTGTGGAACGGCGAGCGCCACCTGACTCTGCCGCTCCAGGCGCGGATCGGCGCCGGCCTGCGCATCGAGCTGTCGGCGCTGCCCGGCCGCGCGCAGCCGGGCGACTTCGCGGTGCTCGGGCTCGGCCTGCAGCGCCTCGTGCCGCCGCTGCCGGGCCCGCTCGGGCAGCTGCATCTGGGCCGCCTCGACGCGACGATCGGCCTCGCGCTCGCTGCCAGCACCGGCAGGGCGGTGCCCGTGCTGCCGGTGCCGACCGTACCGGCGATCGTCGGTGTCGACGTACATCTGCAGGCGCTGTTCGGGCCGGCGATCCTGGCGCTGAGCAACAGCGTCACGACGCGCATCGAGTGAGGGTTGCCGGCAGCGAGAACATGTTCCGCGGATCGGCTCGGGCGCGCAGAAGGGGGAGGGAGCGGTGCGTCAGGCCGGACGCCAGCACGACAGCCGCGGCCGCGCGTGATTCGTCTGGCCGAGCGCCAGCATCGCCGCACGATGCAGGTCTCGCTTTTGCGTCATCGACCTCCGCTGCCGTTCCGCCATTTCGTCGAGGACTCCGTCATGCGGCACCGACTGCATCTCGTCCGGCTCGCCGCGATCGCGGGCGTGTTCCGCGGCCGCCACTTTCCTGACCAGGACGACGTCGGCGCGCTCGCCCGCCAGCGGCCGGAATGCCGAGCAGCAGATCGGGCGGGGGCACCCAGCCCGCATGCTCGTCGCGCCCTTCGGGGCGCTACACTCGCTGCCCGTGGTCAGGCTCTACCCGACACCCCCCGAACGGCTCGTCGATCAGGCCGGGCGTCCGTACTTCCTGTGGGACTCCGACCTGACCCTCGCCGACTTCGTGCGCCGGCTCGCTGAGTCGCCGCCGGACGGGCGGGCCTACCTCGTCGGCAAGCTCATGCGGCAGGCCCGGCCCGACGACGTGTTCACCTTCGTCGGCGTCGACGAGATCGTCGCGCTCTGGCCGCGGCTCCTGCGCTACCTCGGCAAGCAGCGGCCGTTCTGGTCCTGGTTGCTCCGCTACTGGGGGTATCCGGTCGATGCTGCTTAGCGACTTGCAGGCGCGCGTGCTCGAACTGCTCGCCGGGATCGAGCCGCCCTGGACGTTGACGGGAGGCGCCGCGCTGGCCGGATTCCATCTCGCGCATCGGACGACCCGCGATCTCGACCTGTTCTGGCATGGGCGCGATGCGATCACCGATGTGTGGCGGGAGGTCGCCGCGCGCCTGCGCGCCGCCGGACTCGAGGTCAGGGAGCTGCGTTCGTCCCCCGCCTTCTGCTCGTTGCAGGTGGTGCATGGCGGCGAGACGGTGGTCGTCGACCTCGTGGCCGAGCCCGTCCCCTGCATCGAGCCGCCGCTGGCCATGCCGCACCGCGGCGTCCACATCCTCGTCGACACGGCCCACGAGGTCCTGGTCAACAAGCTCTGCGCGCTGCTGCACCGTTCCGAACTGCGCGATCTGATCGACATCGCGGCCCTGGTCGCCAACGGCGGCGATCTGGAGCGGGCACTCGCCGATGCTCCGCGCAAGGACGGCGGCTTCTCGGCGCTGACCCTCGGCTTCTGCCTGCAGGGGTGGGCGCTGCGCGATGCCGCGCGCGCGTCCGGGCTGGCGGAGCGGGCCGCGGAACTCGAGCGGTTCCGGGACGAACTCCTGCAGCGCGTGGCGGGCGGGCAGCCCTGAGCCTGCGTACGCCGCAACGCGGCGACACGTCCAGGGCGAAACACGCACTCGGCGCCGCTGCGGGAGCCCCCGACCGGGAACGGCGCGGGACCTCCGCCTACGCAGCAGGGCCACCCCTGTGACAAGGGCCGTCCGCGCTCGCTCGACCAGTCAGAACGCTGCCGCAGTCCGCGCGGGTGGCCGCCGGGTGCGCGCAGCCGATCCCTGATCTCCCGAGCGGAGGACCCCATGCAGCGACTGTTCTTCCCGGCCGCCCTGTTCGCGGCCGTCTCGCTGGGCCTTGCCCAGGCACCCATCGGCTCGTCCCGGCCCGCGGTCGGAACTGGCACGGAGCCGACCGTGTTCGCCGTCCAGGGCGTGCCGACCTCGAAAGCCGGCGTGCCGCTCGCGGCCGCCCAGCCGCGGCTCGACGAACTCACGTTCGCAGAGGAGCCGGGCGCCATCTGGGCGGCCGCCCGCACCTTCAAGGCCAGGTTCGATGCCGCTGGCGCGACCTTCGTCCCGTTCCTCGGCGCCGTGGCCGAACGCAACTACCCGATCACCTTCACCCTCGCGCAGGTCCGCGCCGGCACGATGGTGCTCCCGTTCGCCGGCAACGCCGCGCCCGCTCGCGATGGCGACACGATCCGTCTGCCGCGCGGCACCGTCTGCGAACTCTACGAACTGACGACCCTGGGCATGGAGCAGCGGTTCACCTTCGACCGGCTGCCCGTTCGCGGCGAACTGCACCTGCGGATCGCGGTCGGCACCGAACTCGCCTGCACGGCGACCGAAACGGGGCTCGCGTTCGGCAATCAGCTCGGCGGCGCGCGCTACGGCAAGGCGGTCGCCATCGACGCGCGCGGCGCGCGGATCGCCGTGGCCACGGAATGGCGCGAGGGCGGCATCGAACTCACCGTGCCGGCGGCCTTCGTCGCGCGGGCGGAACTGCCGCTGCTGATCGACCCGCTGGTGACGGTGTTCGTCGCCGAGGCCACGACCGAGGCCGTGTCGTCGCCCGACGTTGCCTACGACGTGACCAACGATCGCTTCCTGCTGGTCTGGGAGCGCGCCTACAGCAGCACCGACCACGACGTCTGGTCCGAACTGCGCACGCGCAACGGCAACTACGTGGCCGGCGCCTGGATCGACGTCAGCGGCGACTACTGGGCCCGGCCGCGCGTCGCCAACAACAACCTGAACGACTGCTTCCTGGTCGTCGCCGAGAAGGGCCTGCCGTGGTTCGCCACCGACGTGGTCGGCAAGATCTGCACGGCCAGCTCGCCGCCGATGGTCGGCAACGAGATCTGGATCAGCCCGAACGACGCCTACGACCACAGCGAGCCGGACGTCGGCGGCGACCCGGTCCTGCTGCCGCCGACCCACTTCTGCGTGGTCTGGCAGCGCCAGCAGGACGAGTTCGACTGGGACATCCTCTACCAGCTGGTCACTGCCCAGGGCCAGGTGCTGCTGGCGCCGAACCTGTTCCTGGCCAACGACGCCGGCATCGAGACCCATCCCTCGATCTCGAAGTCGAACGGCACGGAGGCGACGCCGCAGCACTGGACCGTGGTCTGGGAGAAACTCGGCGCCTCCACCAGCTACGATATCCGCGGCGCGCAGGTGAACTGGAACGGCGCCATCACCGCGCCGGAGTTCGCGATCGACACCAGCAACGCCACCGACCGCAGGCCGTCCGTGTCGACGCGCATGGACCTGGCCAACGGCAATCAGTGGCTCGTGGTCTACGAACGCACGATGACGCCCACCGACCGCGATCTCTTCGGCCAGCTGTGGACGGGCACGACACGGCTGAGCCCGGCGACCGGGGTCAACCTCAGCGCCCTGGTCGGCGGCGGCTTTCAGGGCCAGGACCAGAGCATGGCGGCGGTCGACAGCGACGGCTGCCGGTTCGCCGTGACCTGGTCGGAGCTCTTCCAGACCAGCACCACCGATCTCGACGTGTTCGCGGCGACGTTCCACGTGCGCCTCGGGCAGACGCTGGCGCTGTCCGAAGGCCACGTCCCCATCGCGACGTCCGGCCGCCCCGAGGACGGCGTGCAGGTCACCTCGCTGCGCAGCGGCGGTGGACCGCCGGTCGGCTACGGCCTCGTGCTGCAGGACGCCGGCAACAACGGCGACATCCTCGGCGCCTTCTACGACGGCATGGGCAGCACCGCGCCGAGCCGGCTCGTGATCGGCTGCGGCGGGCTCGGCATCGACTTCGCCGGCCCGGGGGCGCTCGGCACGGTGATGGACTTCCAGCTGCAGGGCGTCACCGGGGTGCCGTTCCTGGCCTTCGGCTTCCCGGTCTCGCCGCTGCCGCTCTGTCCGCAGTGCCGGATCGGCCTGGACCAGGGCACGATGTCGCTGATGTACGGCGCCCAGCGCTCGCTGACGATCCCGGCGCGCGGCGAGTTCTTCGGGCTCGTGCTGGGGGCACAGGGCGCCGACCTGCTGTCGGCTGGCGGGTGCCCGCAGCAGTACCGCACCAGCGACCGCATCGACTTCACGATCCGGTGAGGTGCGGGGTGCGCGGTTCAGCCCCGATCCGCTGCGCCACCGTCCGGCCGCAGCAGCAGGCTGAGCCGCGCCAGCCCGCGGTAGACGAGGTTGCGCACCGCGCCCTCGCTGCGGCCCATGGCGCTGGCGACCTCCGGGTAGGGCAGCTCGACCAGCCGGTGCAGCAGGATGGCGTCGCGGTGGTCGGTCGGCAGCTGCTCCAGGGCCTGCTGGATCTCGAGCACGCGTTCGCGCGAGACCAGCTCGCGGCTCGGTGTCAACCACGTGACGAATGCCGACTCGTCGTCGTCGGCCGGCGTCTCGCGCGCCGCGTCCCGGGCGCCCGCCTGCCAGTAGCGCGCGCGGTCGATCAGCTTGTGCTCGGCGCGCTGGAACAGCCAGTGGCGGAACTGCGCCTCGCTCGCGAAGTGCTGGTCGCCGAGATCCTGCAGGACCTCGCGGCAGACCGTCTGCACCAGGTCCGAGCACGATTCCTTGCCGCGCAGCATGGCGCCGCAGCGGGCGCGCAGGAACGCGCGCAGGCGGCCGAGGTGCTGCTGCAGCAGTGTCTCGATCGCGGCGCGGTCACCGCGGCTGGCGGCGCGTGCGAGCGTGGGCGAGTCCATGGCCGTGTCCGGCAATGGGCGCCGAGTATAGACTGGCTTCCCCGTCGCGGGGTGGCCGCCGCGCAGGGCGTGCCGGCCGCCAGATCCTGCTGCCAGTGAGGTTGCCATGGGCGAACGGAAAGTCGTGTCCGGAGCCGGACTCGAGGACCTGCTGGCGCAGTGCATGGAGCGGTTCGAGACCGAGGGCGAGGCGGGGCTGCTGGCGGCCCTGCAGCAGCACCCGCAGCATGCCGAAGCCGTGCGCGCCCGGCTCGACGAACTGCGCGCCGCCGGGCTGCTGCAGCAGGCGCCGGCACCGCACGCGCCGTTGCCACGGCGCCTCGGCGACTACGAACTCGGCGCCGTGATCGGCGGCGGCGGCATGGGCACGGTGTTCCGCGCGCGCCAGCGGAGCCTCGGCCGCGACGTCGCCGTCAAGGTGATCCGCGCCGACCGCCTGCACCTGGTCTCGGCGCGCGCGCGCTTCCAGCGCGAACTGCAGGCGCTGGCGCAGCTGCGGCATCCGGGCATCGTGCCGGTCCACGGCGGCGGCGAGGACCAGGGCATCCCGTATTTCGCCATGGAGCTGGTCGAGGGTTGCACGCTCGAGCGCGCGCTCGCGGGGCTGTCCGGCCAGAAGCCTGCGTCGTTGCGCGGAGCCGACCTCGCCGAACAGGTGGCGCTGTCGAGCGGCGGGCCCGCTGCGCCGGGCGCCGAGCTGTTCGCCGGCAGCTGGGTCGAGACCGCCTGCCGCATCGTGCGGCAGGTGGCGGCGGCGCTGCAGCACGCGCACGCGCACGGCGTCGTGCACCGCGACGTCAAACCGTCCAACATCATGCTGCAGTCCGACGGCCGCGTGCTGCTGTTCGACTTCGGCCTCGTCTGGCAGGCCGGCGCCGAACGCATGACGCGCGACGGCGCCGTGGGCTCGCCGGCCTACATGGCGCCCGAGCAGCTGCGCGAGGCGGCGCTCGACGCGCGCACCGACGTCTACGGGCTCGGCGTGACGCTCTACGAGCTGCTGGCCCTGGAGCATCCGTTCCTGGCCAGCAGCGAGCACGAACTGCGGCAGCGCATCCTCGTCGGCGACCGCGTGCCGGTGCGCCACCGCAACCGCAGCGTGCCGTGGGAAGTGGAGACCATCTGCCAGGTGGCGATGGACCAGGATCCGGGCCGCCGCTATGCGACGGCCGAAGCGTTCGAGCACGACCTCGCGGCCGTGCTGCAGCACCGTCCGATCCACGCCCGGCGGCCGGGTGCCCTGCTGCGCGCGCGGCGCTGGGCAGAGCGGCATCCGACCCTGGCCACGGCGCTCCTGCTGCTGCTGCTGCTCGGCGTCGGGCTGCCGACCCTGCTGTGGCGCACCGAAGCCCAGGCCAGCCGGCGCATCGAACAGCAGCGCAATCGCGCCCAGGCGAACGAACGCCTCGCGCTGCAGGCCGTCAACCGTTTCCTGCGCGACATGGGCGGCGACGACCTGCAGTTCGTGCCGCGCATGCAGGAGAAGGGCCGGGCACTGCTCGAGGACTCGCTCGCGTTCTACGAACAGCTGTTGCGCGCGGGCGCCGACGACGCGCTGCTGCGCCTCGACCACGGCGCGGCCCTGCGCGACCTCGCCTGGGTGCAGATGCAGTTCGGCCAGGCGGAGGCGGCGCTCGCCAACTCGCTGCGGGCGATCGAGCGCCTGCTGCCGGCGCTGCAGGACCCCGCACAGCGGGCCGCGGCCCTGTCGCTCTGCGGCTACGCCCGCTGCGAGCAGGGCACCATGCGCCGCAGCCTCGGCCACTGGGCCGAGGCCGAGGCCGCGTTCCGCATGGCGCTCGACGACTTCGCGGCCCTGGCCGCACTCGGCACGCACGGGCGCAGCGCGCGCGCGGGCGAAGCGGACGTCCAGCAGCGGCTCGCGAGCCTGCTGCGCGAACTGGGCCGGATCGAGGAGGCCGTTCCCGGCTACCAGCGAGCCCACGAACTGCTGTCGGCGCTGGTCCCCGAGTTGCCCGAGGACGAGCACCTGCCCCTGCGGCTGGCGCAGGTGCACCACAGCCTCGCGCTGGTCCGTCTCGGCAACGGCGATCGCGCCGCTGCCGAGGCGCACGGCAAGGCCGAACTCGATCTGCTGGAGCGCCTGCGGCAGCGCCCCGGACGGTTCGGCGGCGTCGACCTGCAGTACGGCAACGCGCTCGTGCTGCTGGCAGGGTTCCACGACGACCGCGGGGACCTCGACACGGCGCGGCAGCACTTCGCGACGGCGGTCGCCGCCATCGAGCAGGCCCTGGCGGACTTCCCCGGCGCGGTGGGCCTGAGCCAGGGGCTGGGCAAGGCGCTGGCGGCGCAAGGCGAGTTCCTGTGGCGGGCCAACCAGCGCGACGCGGCGTGGACGGCGTTCGAGCGGGCCACGGGGCTCCTGGCACCGCTGCCGGACCCGGCCGGCGCCGAGGAGGCTCCGAGCTTCGATCGCGTGCGGCTGCTGCGGCGCATGGCCACCGCGCGCCGCGAGGCCGGGAACGGCGAGGCGGCCGAGACGCTGCTGCGGCAGGCCGTCGCCGAGGCCGCCGGCGCGTCGGCCGTGCACCGGCAGGTGGTCGCCTACCGGATCGAACTGGCGCGCTGCCGCAACGACCTCGGCATCCTGCTGTCGCGCCGCGCACAGCTCGAGGAGGCCGAGCGGGAGCACGAAGCGGCGCTCGCGTTGAAGCAGGAACTGGTGCAGCAGTTCCCGGCGCGCCCCGCCTACCGCCAGAGCCTGGCCGCGAGCTGGAACAACCTCGCGCGGATGCGGCAGCAGCGCGGCGACCCGGACGGCGCGCGGCAGGCCTACGAGCAGGCGGTGGCCGAGAAGGACGCGGTGCTGCGCGTCGACCCCGCGGTGGCCGAGTCGCACCACAGCCTCGCCAGCAGCTTGCACAACCTCGCCGGCCTGTGGCTCGAGCAGAAGCAGCCGGCGGCAGCGCAACCGCTGCTGCAGCGCGCGGCGGCCTGCGCGCGCGACGCGGTGCGCCTGAACCCGTCCGACCGCGGCTTCCGGCGCCAGTTGGTGAACACGTGCGAGGCGCTGTCCTGGGCGCACCTGGCTCTCGGCACGCTCGATGCCGTGTTGCCGCTTGCCGCGGAGATCGTGGCCGCCGACGCCGGCGATGCGGTCGTGCCCGTGCGCGCGGCGATGCTGGCGGGACGCGTGCTCGGTCATGCCGCGGTCACCGCGGAACTGCGGGCGCGGTGCGAACAGGACGGCGTCGGCTGGCTGCGCGAGGGAATCCGCCGCGGCTACGCCGACAAGGCCACGCTGCAGCAGAGTGACTACCTGGAGCCGTTGCGGCGGCTGCCCGCGTTCGCGGCGCTGGTCGAGGCGATCGGGAAGTAGGGCGCCGGACCGGCGCCATGCGGCCGTCCCACCGGGGGGATCCTCGCCGCCAGCCGCGCCACGGACCGCACGGCCTGGGCCTGCCGCACCGCGGCGCGGCAGAGCACGAGAACAGGTCGTAGCCGCACGCGGCTCCCGACCGGGACGCCTGGTGCGAGCGAGGCTGCTCCCGGCACCGAGCCCGCGGTCTCCGCTGCCCGAGGGCTCCCATGCGCACCCTGCTCACCTGCACCTTGCTCGCCTTCCTGTCCGCACCGCTCTCTTGCCAGGTCACCGGCCGCACGATGCACCTGCTCGCGCCGGCCGTGCTCGGCCAGACCGCGCTGTTCGGCATGTCGCACCCGCCGGCAGCCGCGGGCTCTGCGCGATGGGCGGGCTCCTGCTGTGCGCGTTCGGGCACCTCGGCACGCTCGAGGTGCTCGGGCTCGACGGCACGCGGCTCTGCGCGCAGGTCGCAGTCGCGCAGATCGCTCAAGTCGATTCCGGATTCTGCCGATGACGCGGAAGCTCGACGCGTCTGCGCCCGAAGGCCCCGGCCGAGCCTGATCCCCCACGAAGGTGCTGCCTTGACCATCCGCGCGCGGCTGCTCGTCGTTCTGATCCTCTGCGGCGTCCTGCCAATGGTCGGCATCGGCCTGTTCGCCTGGCAACGCACCGCCACCGGCACGGCAGAGCTGGCCGCCAGCGCCAAGGACGCCTTGCGCAAGCGCGCCGAGGGCGGGCTGACCAGCGTCGCCGCGGCGCGCAGCGGCTACATCCAGCACTACCTCCAGAACGTCGCCGCGCACGTGCAGAGCCTGACGGACGACCCGCACTGCGCAGAGGCAATTGCCGCGCTCCAAAAGGCGATGTCGGAGTTGGTGCCGAAGCAGGCTGACGGCGCGGTCGACGAGGGCACCGTCGCTGGCCTGCGCCAGCAGCTCGGCACCTTCGTGCAGCGCGAGTTCGGCGGCGAGTTCGCTCGGCGCAACGGTGGCCAGACGGCCGACCACGGCGCCATCCTGGGCGCCATGGACGCGACCACTGTCGCCGCGCAGACGGTGATGGGGGCCCGCAACCCGAACCCGCTCGGCAAGAAGGACGAGTTCCTGCCAGCGGCGCACGTGGACGGGTACGCGGCGGCGCACTGGCAGGCGCATCCGAAGTACCTGCAGGTACAGCGCGGACGCGGCTATTACGACCTGTTCCTGATCGACACCGATGGCCGGGTCGTCTACACGGTGTTCAAGGAGATGGACTTCGCCTCGTCACTTCGCGACGGGCCATGGGCGAAGTCGAACCTGAGCGAGCTGTTTCGGCGTCTGGCCGCGTCGCAGGGCAAGCAGGTGCTGCTGGCGGACTACAAGCCGTACGTGCCGTCGTACGGCGACCCGGCGAGCTTCGTCGGTGCGACGGTAGAACGCGACGGCAAGCGGGTCGGCTACCTCGCGGTCCAACTGCCGCTGGACAGGATCGCAGCGGTGATGGGGGACACCGAGGGGCTGGGCGAGACCGGGGAGTGCCTGCTGGTCGGACCCGACGAGCTGTTGCGCTCGAACTCGCCGCGCAATCCACAGCAGACGGTCGTGGCGTCGTTCCGCGACCCGCAGCGCGCCAGGATCGATCTGGAGCCGGTGCGACAGGCGCTGGCCGGCAAGGCGGGGGTCGAGGTGGTGAGGGACGGCCGCACCGGACGCGAGGATCTGGTGGCGTGGCGGCCGTTCGAATTCCTGGGGGTGCGCTGGTGCCTGCTGTCGCGCATGGCGACCGACGAACTGTTCGCGCCGATCAGGGCGATGGACGCGCAGGCCACCGACGTGGTGCACCGGTTCCTGTGGGGCAGCCTCTGGGCGACGCTGGCAGCCGCGGCAGCAGTGGCGGTCATCGCCCACCTGCTGGCGCGCCGCATCGCCGGGCCGCTGTCCAGGTTCATCACCAGGCTGACGGAGGCGGCCGAGCAGGTCGCCAGCGCCAGCACGCAGGTGTCGTCAGCCAGTCAGAACCTGGCAAGCGGTGCCAGCGAACAAGCGGCGAGCATACAGGAGACCTCGGCGACGCTGCAGGTGATGGCCGACAACAGCAAGGCCAACGCCCAACGGGCCCGCCAGGCCGAGGCGCTGGCGAGAGCGGCGACCGAGCAGGCCACCGGCGGCGAGGCGGAGGCGCGCCAGGTCTCGCAGCGAGTCGGCGAGAGGATGGCCAACCTGGGCCAGAGCATCGATGCGATCAGGCGCAGTACCGAAGCCACGGCCAAGATCGTCGACACGATCGACGAGATCGCATTCCAGACCAACCTGCTGGCGCTGAACGCGGCCGTCGAAGCGGCACGGGCCGGCGATGCTGGCAGGGGCTTCGCGGTGGTGGCGGAGGAGGTGCGCAATCTGGCCCACCGCAGCGCCGAGGAGGTCAAGCACACGTCGCAGCTGATGCAGGAGGCGCGCGACAACACCGAACGGATCCAGTCCGTAGCCAAGGAGGTCGAACAGTTCCTGCAGCGGTCGGTATCGACCATGATCGTCGACACGTTCCAGCAGACGGTGCAGAAAACGCAGCAGGTGGCGGCGCTGATGGGCGAAGTGTGCATGGACAGCGACAAGCAGGCCGGCAACGTCGAGCAGATCAGCTTCGCCGTCACCCAGATGCAGCAGGTCACGCAGACCAATGCCGCTGGCGCCGAAGAGTCGGCGGCGGCCAGCGAGGAACTGTGCGCGCAATCGGTCGAGACCCGGAAGGTGGTTGCCGACCTGCAGGGCCTGGTGCACGGCACGGGCGCTTGAGCGGGCGCCTGTAGACGGACCCGAAGTCGCGGCACCTGTCCTCCTTCTGCAGCCGCGACCGCAACCGCATGAAGGTGCTCGTCGCCGACGAGTCCGGCATGTGGGTGCTGAGCAAGCGCCTCGACCGCGGCACGTTCGCCTGGCCGGCGTTCGCTGCGGACGTGGTGAAGATCGAGTATCGGCCGCAGCAGCTGCCGCGCCCACCGAGAACAAGGACGACGACGAGAAGGACGAGCCACTGGCGCCCTCGGCACGGCCGCAGCCGCCGCAGGGGGGCTGGCTTTTCCGGGATTTCCGTTAGTTTCTGCATCGCGGCAAACCACCAGGAGGCATGAGTCACCTGATGACGACATCTCCCAGAGTCCCGGTCCTTCGCGCGGGCGACACGCTGACGCGCGACGAGTTCGAACGGCGCTACGCGGCGATGCCGGACCAGAAGAAGGCCGAACTCATCGCGGGAGTGGTCTACATGCCGTCGCCCGTCCGCTTCACGCAGCATGGCCTGCCGCATCGGTTGCTCGCAGCCTGGCTCACCGACTACGTGCGCGGGACCCCGGGCACGCAGTGCTGCATCGATGCGTCGGTGCGCCTCGCCCCGCGCGACGAGCCGCAGCCGGACCTCGCGCTGTTCCTGCTGCCGCCGCACGGCGCCGTGCGCGTCGGCGCCGACGGTTTCCTCGTGGGGCCGCCCGAACTCGCCGTCGAGGTCGCCGCGAGTTCCGTGAGCTACGACCTGCACCAGAAGCTGGCCGCCTACGAAGCGGCCGGCGTGCGCGAGTACCACGTGCTGCGCGCCGAGGACGCGGAGGTCGACTGGTTCGTGCTGCGCGGCGGCGCCTACGCACGGCTCGCGCCGGACGGCGAGGGCGTGCTGCGCAGCGAGGCGTTCCCCGGACTGTGGCTCGACGTGCCCGCCTTGCTGCGCAACGAGGACCCGGGCCTCGCGGCGGCGGCCCGGGCCGGCCTGCAGTCGCCCGGGCACGCTGCGTTCCGCGCGCGGCTCGGCGGCTGACCCCGCGCGCAGGTCACCGCGCGGGGAGCGGCCCGCACCGCCACGGGGCCGAGGCGTCAGCGCGCTCGGCGACTTCGCCGGGCTGCAGCCGCGCGCCGAGTTCGCGCAGCGACGGGTCGACTTCGACGAGGCGCCCGATGCCGACCACGCGCAGGTCGGAGCGGTGCGAGCGCCCACAGAGGAACGACCATTCGCCGCGCTCGTCGTGCACGACACAGAGCACCGGATGCGTGCCCCCGAGCACGTGCGAGCACACGAAACCGCGCCCGTGCGCCTGCTCGGTGAACGGATCGTGCGCACCCTGCAATCCGAGCCAGCCCGCGGCGCGGTGCCGATCGACGCCCGCGCGGCACTCGTGCACGAACGGATGGTCCGGCGCGCCCTCGAAGCGGACCTCGGGCCTTGTCTCGGGTCCGGTGAGCCGCACGGCGAGCGGCAGGCCCTGGGTCTCGGGGTAGCCGGGGATCGAGTTCGCGAGCCGGCCCGCGAACGGGGCCTCGCGACCCTGCTCCGCCGCGTCCCAGAGTTCGCGGATGCGCGCGAAGACGGCCGCATCGACCTCGGCCCAGACGCCCCAGTGCAGGCCGCCCGGTTGCCCGCCGACGGCGACCGGCAAGGTGCAGCGCACGAACCAGCGCGGCTCCTCGTCCGGCAGCGCGATGCGGCACAGGTCGTCGGTCGCCTGCGCGAACGCCTTCTGCCGTGCTGGCCCGAGCCTGACGAACGGGTCCGGCCGCGCGAACGTGGGGTCGAGCAGTTCGTGCTGGGCCCCACAGCGTGGGCAGTTCGCCATGCCCGGCATCGTGCCACTTCGTTGCCTTCCCTGCTGCGTCCAGGCCAAGGAACGGCCACGCTACGTAGAACTCCGCATCCAGAGGAGCCATCGGCTGGCCGATTCGACGGCCGGCCCCGTCCCTGTCACGGGGCCGGAACCCCGGAGGTGCGGATGGTGGTGGTGATGCAGGAACTCGACCTCGCGCGCGCGTGCGAAGTGCTGACCGAAGCGCTGCGCGCCTACGTGCGGGCCACGCCGGGCACGCTGCTCAGCATCGACCGCCTCGATCCGCAGTTGGCCGCGCAGGCCGCAGTCGAGATCCCAGACCTGCTGCTGCACGTCGTGGGTCCGTCGCGCGACAGCGAAACGCCGCTGCAGTTCGTCGCCGAGGTCGCCGCGATGCCGCTCGGGCGCGCGACCGAGGCGACGCTGCGCCACTACGCGCACCTCGGCGTCGGCGAGTTCCTGCACCTCGGCGGTGGGCCGGCGGGCGCCGAGTGGTTCGTGCTGCGACACCACCGCGACGGGCGCCGCGAACTGCCGGCCGATGGGGTCCTGCACAGCGAGGAGTTCCCGGGCCTCTGGATCGACGTGCCAGCGCTGCTGCGCGCGGACGGTGTGGCGCTGCAGGCGGCCGTGCACGCGGGCGTCGCCACGGCCGACCACGCAGCGTTCTGCCGTCGCCTCCACTGACCTGCCCCGAGGTGCGCGCGCTCAGCGCAGCCGGCCGAGCAGTTCCTGCGCCTGCAGGTTGCCGGGATCGCACCGCAGCGCCTGTTGCAGGCTCGCACGCGCGGCGGGGCCCTGACCGGTCGCGGCCTGCAGGCGGCCGAGGTTGAACCACGCCTCGGCGTGGTCCGGATCGAGCTCGAGCGCCCGGCGGAACGCGCGCTCGGCGGCCGCGGTGCGCTGTGCCACGGCGTTGCCGACGCCGAGTCCGGTCCACGCGGCCGGGCGCGAGGGGTCGGCGTCGACCGCGGCCTGGAACGCGTCGACCAGCGCCTGCACGCCGCGCGCCTGCAGTTCGGACGGGTCGAGCATGAGGCACCAGGCCGTGCCCAGCTTCGCTGCCGGCAGCGCCGCGTGGCCGGCGCCCAGCCGTTCGGCGAAGGTCGCCGCGAGGCCGTAGGCGCGCTTCGCTTCGTCGAGCGCCTGGCGGCCCTGGACCTGGGCGCGCGCCAGCGCGAGGTCGCCGGCCATCACGTAGAGCCGCGGTTCCTCGGGCGCCCAGCGCAGGCCGTGGTCGACGAGGTGCTGCTGGTCGCGCCAGACGGAGGTCTGCACGAAGGCGAGCGCCGCGGTGACCGCGGCGAGCAGCGGCAGGAGCCAGCGCCGGCCCGGCCGTTCGCTCCAGTGCGCGACGAAGAGCGCGAGGCCGAAGGCGGACAGGTAGAGGTAGCGGTCGCCGACCGGGTGCGCGCCGGCCGTGCGGAACCCGACGAGCGTCGGCAGCAGCGGCGCGAGCACCAGCAGCACGGCGAGCCGCACGACCGGCCCGGAACGCCGCGGTGCCAGCGCGCTGGCCGCGGCGAGCCCGACGGCGAGCGCGATCACGAGCAGGGCCGGCCCGACGCCCTGGTGGTCGTCGAAGCTGCGGAACGGCGTCAGCGGGAACGGCACGGCGAGCAGCTGCAGGTGCCGCAGCAGCAGCTCCGGGGGCGCGCTCGCGAGCCGCAGCGCATCGAGCGGCTGCGCCGGCGTGCGCAGGAACCCGGCCGTGAGCTCGCCGAACACGAGCGCGCGCAGCAGCCACCACGAGAGCAGCGCGAGCGACAGCGAGAGCAGCGCGCGCCGCAGCGACGGGCGCGGCGGCCGATCGCCGGGGACGCAGGCGAACGCACCGAGCGCGAGCAGCACCGCGACGGCGCCGTTCTCCTTGGCGAGCATCGCGAACAGGCACCACGCGGCCGCAGCCCACGGCGCGCCGCGGGCGGTTCGATCGCGCCACCGCACGATCGCGCGCATCGCCTGCAGCGCGCCCATCGCCCACAGCGGGTCGTTGATCGCGGCGCACCACGCGAGGCTCTCGACCTGCACGGGATGCACCGCGAACAAGAGCGCCGCCCAGAACGCCGTGCGTTCGCTGCCGGTCGCCGTGCGGGCGAGGCCGAGCACGGCGAGCGTGTTCGCGCCGTGCAGCAGCAGCGCCAGCGCGTGGATGCCGGCAGCGCCGCCCAGGTGGTGGCCCAGTGCCAGCGCGAGCGAGGTCAGCGGCCGCCAGTAGGGAAGGTCGTCGCCGAACAGCGGGGCGCCGAGCAGGGCCGGCAGGTCGAAGTGCAGCACCGCGGGCGAGCGCAGCACGAGTTGCTGGTCGTCGTAGACGTAGGCGCCGCCGAGCACCGGCCAGAACACGGCCACGATCGCGAGCAGCAGCAGCGGGGCCGGGCGCCGTGGCATGCGCGGAACGGTAGCGCGGGTCCGTGCCGCGCGCCGCTGCGCCAGCACCCGAGGCACGCGTCAGAGTCCGATCCGGTGCGCCACTGCGTCCGAGACCGACACGCCGGCCGCACCGAAGTGCGTCCACTGGCAGTGCAGCACGGTGCCGAGGAACCCCGGCCCCGGCGGCACGGCGACGGCCTGGCTCGCGAAGCCGGTGGCGCCCAGCAGGCGCAGCACGGTCGCGCCGGGGAACACCGACAGCGCGCAGCCGCCCGGCAGCGGGTACGGCAGCATGCCCGCGGCGAAGTCCGTGAGACCGACCACGAGCACGGCGTGGTCGTTGGCCGGTCCTTGCACGGTGATCACGAACGTGCTGCCCGGCTGCTGCAGGCCGCTCCAACCCTGGCGCAGCGCCGGCGCCCCGCACGCGGGCGCGTGCCGCAGGCCCACTGCGGCCCGTTCGAGTCCGGTCGCGAAGTCGACGGGGTCGCCGGGCAGCGCCGCCGACAGCAGGGTCACCGAGCCCGACCACGCTTCGAGCGTGTAGAGGAACGGGAACGAAACACCGCCGAGCACCACCGGGGTGAAGCCGTAGGCGCCGAGCGGGTGCATCGCGGTGGCGCCGCCCGCGGGGATCGGCTGGCTCGGGGTCACGGGCACCGGCGGTCCGATCATGCCCGCGAAGGTGACGAACGTGCCGTCGGCGAAGCTCAGCAACTGCCGCGGCACGCCGGTCGGCAGGTCGATCGCGCCCGTCAGGAGCAGCCCGCCCGGGTTCGGAAAGGTGTTCGGGCCGAGGTGGGCCGTGCCGGTCGCCACGTCGACGAGCACGGTGCCGGAGTCGGGTGCCGCGCTGCCCGGACGGCCGGTCCACGCGAGCAACGCGTAGCTGTCGCCGGGGCCGAAGCCGTGCAGCGCGGTGAGGTTCGGCTGGGCCACGGCCAGCGCCGGCACGCCGCCGCGGCGCGGCACGCGGTAGAGCCCGAGGCCCGGCGCGTCGACGGCCGCGAGCAGGTCGTCCTGCTGCACGCACAGCGACTTGACCGGCCCGGGCAGGTCCGCGACGAGGAACTCCGCGAAGCCGGCACCCGCGGATTCGAGGCGTACGATGCGCGACAGGGCCGGGCCGAGATCGAGTGCGACGATCGGCGCGCCGTCGTAGGGGTCGATCGCGACGGCCCGCGGCGGCAGCGTGTCCGACGGGAACCGGCCGAGCGCCGTCGGCACGCCGGTCGCTGCGTCGACTGCGACGAGCTGTGCTGCGGGCGAGCCGGGCAGCTGCGTGAGCACGAGGTGCGGGTAGGTCGGGACCTGGGCGCCGAGCGAAGCGCCCAGCACGGCGATGGCGAGCCGCTTCATGCCGAGAGCATACAGGCGGGGGCCACGGGCGAACGGCGTGGGCCAGGTGTGGCGGCTCGTTCGGGGTAGCGCGCGGCGCAGCTGCCCACGGCCCCGAGGCAGACGGAATTCCGCGTCCGTCATCCCCCCCTTCCGCCACTCCGCAGGCGAGGCCAAGATGCTGCGGTGTCCACGTCGGATCCCGAGTTCCTGGCCAGATGGGAACAGCTCGGGAGGTTCTTCATGGGCACTTCGGACGTGCACGTGGCGCTCGATCGCGTCACGCGGAAGTTGGACGAACTCGGCATCGCCTACGCGATCTGCGGTGGGCTTGCCGTCAACGCGCACGGGCATCCGCGGGCGACGACGGACGTCGACGTGCTGCTCACGGCGGAGGGGTTGGCGAAGTTCAAGGCGAACGCGCTCGGGCTCGGTTGGCTCGAGAAGTTCCCGGGCAGCCGCGGGGTCAGGGACGCGGAGCGCAGGGTGCCGATCGACATCCTGCTCTGCGGCGGGATCCCGGGCGATGGCACGCCGCACGGCGTGGTCTTCCCCGATCCGACGGCGGTCGCGATCGAGAAGGAAGGCAAGCGCTACCTCGCGCTCGGCACGCTGATCGAACTGAAGCTCGCCAGCGGCCTGTCGTCGCCGGCGCGGTTGCAGGATCACGCGGACGTCCTGGCGCTGATCCGCGTCAACCGGCTCGGGGAGCAGTTCGCCGAGGGATTGCACCCGTACGTGCGCGCCAGGTACCGGGAGCTCTGGGCGCACGCGCAGGAGCCCGACGGACTGCCGGAGTGACGGCGCCGCGGACGGGGCGCCGCGACGCGGCCCGCGTCGCGGCCTTGCCGTAGCATGCCGCGATGATCGAGCCGGTCGTGGCGGCGCGTCGTGCGGGTCGGCTGTTCGCGTGCGGCTGCGTGCTCGCTGCCGCCCCGGCGCAGGAACCGCCCGCGGCCCGCGCCGCAGACGGCATCACGGTGCACCTCGACCGGGTCACGCACTCGCTGAGCCCGCACCTCTACGGCATCTTCTTCGAGGAGATCAACCACGGTGGCGAGGGCGGGCTGCTGGCGCAGTTGCTGCGCAACCCGACGTTCGAGGAGCCGGGCAGCGAGCAGGATCCGCTGCCGGGGTGGACCTTGACGACGGTCGATCGCGAAGCGCGCGACCCCGGCCGCCCGCGGCCCGCGCCGCGCGAGTCCCCGAACGCGGTACTGACGGCGACCTCGGACGCGCCGGCGAACCTCGCGACGCCGCGGCACGCCTGCGTCGAGGCCGCGGGATCCGCCTGGCTCACCAACCGCGGCCACTTCGGCGTGCCGATCCGCGCGGGCGAAGAGTACGTGCTGTCGGCCAGCGTGCGGCAGACCAGGGGGGAACCGCTCCTGGTGGACTTCGGGTTCGACGTGCTCGATCGCGACGGCGTATCCGTGCTGCGGGCCGGCGAACTGTGGGCAGCGATGCAACTCGACACGAAGTGGCGCGAAGTGACGCTGGCCGCGGTCGCCACCGGCACGGTCGCCGACGGCGAACTGCGCATCGCGCTGCGGGGCCCCGCGACGTTCCACATCGACACCGTGACCCTGCGCCCCGCGAAGACCTGGAAGGGCCACGGCCTGCGTCCCGACCTGTGCGAACTGTTCGCGGCGCTGAAGCCCGCGTTCGTGCGCTTCCCCGGCGGTTGTTACGTCGAGGGCGGTGACCGGCTCGCGGACGCGTTCCGCTGGCCGCGCACGCTCGGCCCGCTCGCCGATCGCCCCGGCCACCAGAACGCGAACTGGGGCTACCCCACGACGACGGGGCTCGGCTTCCACGAGTACCTGCAGCTCTGCGAGGACCTCGGCGCGCTGCCGATGTACGTCGCGAACTGCGGCCTGTCCCACCGGGAGATCGTGCCGATGGCCGAGCTGCAGCCGTGGATCGACGAGGCGCTCGCGGCGATCGAGTATGCGAACGGCGACGCGCAGACCACGAAGTGGGGTGCCCTGCGCGCGGCGGCCGGGCACCCCGAGCCGTTCGGCCTGCGCTACCTCGAGATCGGCAACGAGAACGGCATGTTCGGCGACTTCGGCGGCAGCAAGTTGGCCTACACGGAACGCTACGAGGCGTTCCGCCGGGCGATCGCCGCGAAGTACCCGGACGTGATCACGATCGCGAACGTGCGCGTCGACGCGCCGATGCAGGTCGTCGACGACCACTTCTACCAGTCGAGCGGCTGGTTCTGGGAGAACGCCGACCGCTACGCGCGCCCGGCTCCGGGCGATCCGCAGATCTATGTCGGCGAGTACGCGGTGACGTGGAACCCCGGCAAGACCGGCAACCTGCGCGGAGCACTCGGCGAGGCCGCGTTCCTGCTCGGGCTGCAGCGAGCGGGGGCGCACGTGGTGATGGCGTCCTACGCGCCGCTGTTCGTGCACGTGCGCGACCGCAAGTGGAACCCGGACCTGATCCAGTTCGACGGCCTCCGCGCGTGCGGCACGCCGAGCTACCACGTGCAGGCGGTGCTGGCGCAGAACCGGCCGCTGCAGAACCTCGCGTGCGAGTGGCCGCGCCTGGGCGCGGGTCCGGGGCGGGGTTCGGTCGGGCTCGGCACGTGGAACACGCAGGCGGAGTTCCAGGATGTCGAGGTCGAGGTCGACGGAAGGGTCGTCTACCGGTCCGACTTCGGCAAGGGCAGCGAAGGCTGGAAGGTCGAAGCGGGGACCTGGGCCGCGATCGACGGTGCGTGGCGGCAGAGCGAAGGCGGCGACGGGCGCTTCTGCTGGCTCGACCTGCCGGACCTGCGCGGGGTCACCGACTGCGTGGTGCGCTGCAAGGCGAAGAAGCTCGGCGGCGCGGAGGGGTTCCTGGTGATGTTCCACACGGCGGGCGCCGCCGACTGGACGTGGTGGAACGTCGGCGGATGGGGCAACCGAGAGAACGCGATCGAGCGGAGCCACGAAGGCAGCAAGTTCGGCATCGGGCCGCACGCGCCGGGCAGCGTCGAGACGGGGCGGTGGTACGACCTGCGCATCGAGTGCCGCGCGGGGCGCGTGCGCACGTTCCTGGACGGCGTGCCGGTGCACGACGTCCTGGACCAGGGGCCGCCGGACCTGGCGGCGGCGGCGGGGTTCGGCGACCAGGGCGCGATCGTGATCGAGGTCGTCAACGGCAGCGACGCGGCGCGCACGCTGCCTTTGCGGTTCGTCGGCGGCGCCGATGGCATCACGCGCGCGGTGACGATCACCGAGCTCACGGGGCCGAGCCTCGACGCCGAGAACACGCTCGACGCGCCGGCGGTGGTGGCGCCGAAGGTCGCGCGGCGCGAGGTGCACGGCAACCTGTTCGAGCACACGTTCGCGGGGAGGTCGCTGACGGTGCTGCGGCTCTTGCCGGTGTTGAAGTAGTGCTGGCGGCAGCCGTGGCAGGTCCTGCGCGGTGCAGCCGGCGCAGCCGGCTCGCCCCGTTCCCGTCGTTGCTTGCGTGGCCTCGCTACTCGCGCCGGAAGAACCACTCGCGGGCCGGCACGATGCGGATCGGGCCGGCGTCCACCGCGAGCTGCCCTTCCTCGGCCAGCGTGACGATCGTGCCCGAACTGGCGCCGACCTCCGCCATCGCCTCGCCCAGCGCCGCGACCTCGCGCTGCCGCGTCGCCGGATCGTCGAGACGAGCGCAGGCCTGGACGAGTTCGGGCGGCCCGCCGCGCACGGGGTCGTCGACCGCGAAGTCGACCTCGCTGCCCGACGCGGTCTTGAACCACGTGATCACGGATTCGGACAGGCGGCCGTAGCGCCGCCGCAGTTCGAGGTAGACGGCGTTCTCGAGTTGGGCCCCGAGGTTCACCGCCCCGGCGCGGTACATCGCCGCCGCCAGCCCCGGATCGACGGCGTAGACCTTGCGCGGATTCACGGCGCGCTGGCGTGCCGATCGCGTGCGCAGCGGAACGAGGAAGAACAGGTAGGCATCGACGAGGTGCGACAGGTAGGCCAGCAGCGTCGCCTTGCTCGACGGCAGGCCCTGGCTCTGCAGGGCTCCCTGCAGCCGGCTCACGCTGAAGCCGTTGGCATTGGCGGCGAACAGGGCCGCGACCAGATGGCGCAGCGCCGGCAGGTTCGTCGCCGAGTGCCGCTCCGCGACGTCGCGCAGCACGACCAGGTCCACGTATTCCTGGAGCATCTGGACACGGTCGTAGGGATTCGCCGCGCGCACGGCGGGGAACCCACCCTGCCGCAGGTAGTCGAGCACGAAAGCGTCGAGCCGCGAGCGCCGCACGGCGCCGGGAGGCCACGGACCAGACGCCCAGTCGAGGCCGTCCGCGCGCGCCGCCTCGCGGGGGCCGTAGGGGAGCACTTCGACGGTCACGCTGCGGCCGCGGAAGGCGGTCGCCACCTCGGTCGAGAGTTGCCGGGCCGAGGAGCCCGTGACGAAGAGCCGCGCGCGTTCGGTGTCGAGGATCCGCCGCGCGAAGCGTTCCCACCCGGAGACCGCCTGGACCTCGTCGAGGAACACCCACGCCGTGTCCGACCGGGCATCCGGGTCGCGGCGGTAGAACGTCTCGAGCGCGCGATCGAGCGTGCCGAGGTCGGCGCCGTCCAGGCGGTCGTCCTCGAGGTTCAGGTAGAGGATTCGCGACCGGGGCACGCCGCGCGCGAGCAGGGCGCGGATCTCGGCATACAGGCAGTAGGTCTTCCCGCTGCGGCGCATTCCGACCAGAGCGTTGGCGCTGCCGGGCACCTCGGGCAGGCGGACCTCGCGCGGGACGACCTCCGGGAGGGGGCGTTCGTGCTGGTCGGCGATCACCCGCTCGATCAGGGCGGTGTCCGGTGCTCTGGGTGGATCCATACAACCCATTATCGTCATATTTGGTATTCCTGGTAATACCAATTTGCTCGACAGAGGATCGGCGCCTCGGTCGGGAGGCGCGGCGGACCGAGCACGGTGCCGGGAGGACCCCGTCCGAGTCGTGCGGGCCGGTGCTCGTGCCCGGGTCGAGGTGGCGGGTCCGTCGAACTGCGTCTCGAGGGGTTCGCGGATCCCGTGCGCCGTTCGGGCTGCTGCCTCGTGCACGTTCCGGTCCGCTGGGGCAGCGAGCTCGCGAGTGCGCTCGCGTTCCACTGCACGGGCTGGCCGGCCGCACCTCGCGACGCATCATGGAGCGGTCGCAGTTGTGGCCAGGACCAGGCAGCAGGCAGCGGCGAGGCTCGTGCGCAGCAACGGGGCCGCCGTCGCGTCTTGCACTTCGAGGTGCGCGTGCACGTCGTCGGAGTAGGGCCAGCCGCGCACGACCCACGTGCCGTCGGCGCCGGCACGGATGGATTGCAACGGTGGCGGCAGCGGCACCGGTAGCCCGCCGTGGGTCGCCGTGACCAGGAGGCGCCCGGCCGCGATCTGGTCCGGGGTGCCGTCGCGCAGCACGTAGACGTGTTCCTGCCCCGCGTCGCGCTCGACGGTCGCATCGAGTTCCGCGTCGTCGCGCACGGTGACCGCGACCTTGCGGGCGGGCAGCGTCGTGAGGCGCAGGAAGTTCCGCTCGGTGCCGAGCAGGTCGACCCAGTTGCCGCCGACCTCGGTGGCCGCCGCCGCGCGCACGACGACGATGGTCTGCGGCAGCCTGCCGAACACGAACTCGCCCGAACCATCGGTCAGGGTCGTGGCCAGCACGCGCCCGTCGGCCTCGGCCGTGACCTTCGCGGCTGGCACCGGCCGCTGCATCGCGTCGACGACGCGGCCCTCGAGGCGGGCGATGGCGTTGGCCGGGAGTCCGGGCTCCTGTGCCGGCAGCGACAGCAGCAGCAGCAGAACGGCAGAGGGGGACCGTTCGCGCATCGCAGCAGTCTGCCAGGGCGTGCGTGCGCCCGTGGGCATGGCGGCAAGGGCCTCGTGCTCGCGTGCCGCGTGGCCTACCGGGCGACGAGTGCCACCGCGGTTGCCTCTCCTGCCTCGACGACGGCCCGCGTCGTGCCGCCGTCCGGCAGCTGCAACCCGACGGCGCCGGGCACGAGCCCGTCGCAGCAGAAGCGCCCGTGGCGGCCGGCCACCAGCAGCCTCCGTCGCGGTCGATCGCCCGGGGCGTCGGCCGCCTGCAGCCAGAACCGCGCGCCCGGGGCCGGCGTGCCGTCCTCGGCCTGCACGGTGCCGGATACGGCGCCGCAGGGCTGCAGGGTCAACGGGCCGGCGTCCGTGACGCCCGCGCTGCCCGGTTCCACGTCCTGGACGAGCCAGCCGTCGCGGCCCACCAGGCGCAGCTGGAACAGCGCGTCCGCGGGCAGTCCGAGGCAAGCGATCTCGACGTTGCCGTCGAGGTCGCTCGAACCGATGCCGATCGGCAGCCAGCCGCCGTGCTGCGGGGCGGCGAGGCCCCCCCGGAAGCACACGTCGCAGCCGCGCGCAGGCGCGCCGGCGGGGGTGCGCAGGCGCATGCGCACCCCGTGGGCGCGCTGCAGCTGCAGCACGAGTTCGCTGCCCGGTTCGTGCCTGGCGACCCACCAGACCGGGTTGGGGTTGTTGCCCTGCAGCACCGCCACGGGCGACAGGGTGCGCAGCGCGTACTCGCCACGCGGGTCCACTGGCGACGGCAGCTCGAACGAACCGTCGGCGCGAACGACCGCCGTGCGGCGCTGGCCATTGCCGGGCATGTCGGAGGTGGCTTGCACCATGAGCGGCAGGCCGGCTGCGAGCAGACCGGGTGCGTCGGCGATGCGGCCGCGCAGGCGGTGCGCGGCCGAGCCGAGCTGGAACGTGCAGGACGTGGTGCGGTCGCCGCCGAGGTGCCCGTTCTCGGGCGGATCGATGCAGGCGCCCGGCATGTCGAAACGCGCGCGCAGCAGGTCGGCTCTGGGCCAGCCGCGCAGCACCCACCGGCCCGGTGCTTCTGCAGCAGGGCGCGCGAGCGGCGGCGGCAGGGGGAAGCGCCGCGGTCCCTGCCAGGATTCGACGATCAGCACCGCCCGCTCGACTTCCGCCGCGGCGCCGCCCGCGAGCTCGATCGTGCGCGAGGTCCACGCCTCGCGCGACAGTTCGCAGTCGAGCGCGACGTCCGCGGTGCCGTCGACGTCTTCGTCGGCCGCGTCGAAACCCTCCGCCCAGGCGACCACACGCGCCGGCCCCATCAACACGTGGCCGAGTTCGTAGCGGCCGTCCGCGCCGCTCCGCGCCGTGCAACTGGCGAGCGCCAGCTGCGGCAAGTCGGTCGGCGCCGCGGCGACCCAGGCGCCCGCCACCGGCTTGCCGTCCTCGTCCTTGACGAGGCCCGCCACCCTGCGCGCGGGCAGCAGCACGATCTCGGCGAAGCCGCACTGCTCGCCGAGCAGGTCGATCTGCAGCGCGCCGACGTCGGGGCCGGCGGAGGTCGCGCGCACGACGACGAAGGCCTGCGGCAGGCGCGGCAGCAGGAACGTGCCCGAGCCGTCGCTGCGCGTGCGCGCGACCTCGAGGCCGTCGAGTTCAGCGACGACGAGTGCGTTGGGGACCGGTGCACGCAGCGGATCGAGCACGAGTCCTTCGAGCCGCGCGCGGCCGCCGCCCGGCTGCGGCAGGATCTGCGCGGACAGCGACGCCGCGAGCCACAGGACGGCAGAGGGGATCCGTTCCTGCATGGCGGCAGTCTACTGGCAACGCATGCGCCGGTGGGCGCATGGGCCCCTGGGCCGCAGTCCACCTGGCCCCGCGCCCGGGCCTCTGGCAGAATTCGCGCCCATGCGCCACGGACTGCTCGCCGCCGTTCCGTTCGTCCTGCACCTGACCGCGCTGCTGCCTGCCCAGGAGATCACCTGGTGGCAGAAGACCTTCGAGGAAGCGCTCGCCGCCAGCAAGGACAGCAAGGCCGCGATGCTGCTGCTCTACTGCTGGCAGGACAACAGCGACCCGTGCACGTCGATGTTCAGCGGCACGATGAAGGAGAAGGAGGTGGCGACGGCGCTCGGCGACTTCGTCTGCATGGGCGCGAAGCTCGAGGATCCGGCGCAGAAGGCCGTGCTCGACAAGTACGGCATCGAGAAGCTGCCGACCGTGCTGTTCCTGACGCCCGAGGGCACCGTCGTCGACGCCGTGCCCGGCTACGTGCCGGTCGTGGACTTCCTCGCCGAGGTCACGCGCATCCGTGCTGGCACCAAGACGCTCGCGGCGCTGCGGCAGGCGGCGGCCGAGAAGCCCGGCGACCTCGCGCTGCAACTCGAACTCGTGCACAAGCTGCGCGCGACCGGCGACAAGAAGGGCTCGCTCGCGGTGATCGACGCGATCGTCGCCAAGGATCCGAAGGCGACGAGCGAGCAGGCCGCCGAGGCGATGCTGCTGAAGCTCAGCGACCAGATCTTCAAGCCCGAAGCCGACCCGAAGAACTACGACCTGAAGCCGCTGCGCGAGTTCCTGAACAAGCAGAAGAACAAGCGCGTGCTGTTCCTCGGTTGGGACCGCGTCTTCGCGGCGGAGTGGAAGCGCGACAACCTCAAGGTCGCGTGCGATGCCGCGGAGAAGGCCTGGAAGAACATCCCGCCGGACCAGGTGCGGGTCTGGGGCCAGGATTACGCGAGCAAGGCCCTCGAGGCCTGGAAGGAGCTCGAGAAGATCGACAAGGGCATCCTGAAGCAGGCGCTCGAGGTCAGCAAGAAGGCGCTCGACGAGGTCGAGAAGAAGCACAAGGCGGCACCCGATCCGGCCTTCTTCGCGAACGCGATGTACCTGCACGCGGCGCTGCTCAACGTGAGCAACCTGCGCAAGGAAGCGTTCGCGCTGATGGACAAGGCGATCGCGCTGGACCCGCAGAACGAGAACCTGAAGAAGGCCAAGGCCGCGTGGATGGACGGCAGCAAGTGACGGCCGCGCCGGCCCCGCGTGTCCCGGCACTGCGTCGCCAGCAGACCGCCGAAGGGCCACGACGAAGCTGTGGCGGTTCCGACCGGCCGGCGCGACCTCGCGGGACGCACGAACGAGACGGGGTTCCGCCGCCGACTCGACGTGCTGCGCGCCGACCATGCTCGGAAGACCAGGCTGATCGAACGGCTGCGCGACGCGGGGCGGTGACGCCGCTCGGCTGCCCAGGGTGACGGCTGCCGGCCACGGCGTCCGGGCCGGACTCCGTCGTGCGCTCGCTGCCGAGCAGGCGAACGCCTGGCGGGAGTCGGGGGGGCGGCCTTCACGAGCTCACTCCGTGTTGCGCATTCGCTCGCGGAGGCGACGGGAGAGCGTCTGCCGGGCCAGCAGCAGGCTCTTGATCACCCGGCTGGCGAGGGGCGGTCCTCCCGCCCTGACGAGCAGCTCGACGAGGCGATCCGGACCGACCACTTCGCCGCTCTGCAGGCACCGGTCGAGTTCGGCGCAGAACCGCGACCAGGCGGAACTCGTGAGCCCCAGATCGCGGTCGGCAAGGCCCACCCGGCCGTCGGCGAGCTGGGCCACGGGATAGCGCGGCTGCCAGTTCGCTCCCAGTCGCCGGTACTCGCGCGCCCGTTGCAGCAACTCGGCAAGCGGCATGGGGGCGCCGTGCGCACGCAATTCCGCGACCACGAGGTCGAGAATTCGCCGCCGCTCCTTGTGCACGGCGGCAAGGCCCCAGACGGACCGTCCGAGATCGGCGAGCTCGGGGACTTCGTGCAGCAGCGACTCGAACGCTGCCACGGACAGTCCGGGAGCCCATTCGGCACCGGCTTCGGCCGCCGCCGCCAGGAGGTCGGCGGTTCGCCACTGCAGGTCGGGCTCGCACTCGCAGAGCGCGACGATGTCGGCGCGCACGGCCGGCAGCAGATGCAGCCTGTCGGCGACGGCTTCGCGAGCCAGGTAGACGCCCTGCGCCGCGCGGACGACCCGCGCCTTGGCGAGCGCCGCGCTCAGGGCAGGCGGCTGCAGCGGCGACAGTTCGCGCAGCAGCTCGGCGAATGACATCGGTCGTCCGGCAGCGCGCAGCACCTCCTCGATGCGCTCGGCCACGGTCGGCGCCCGCCGTGCCGGCCCGGCGCCGCGATCGAGTCGAGCGACCACCACGGACTGGAGATCCGGCACCATGAAGTCGCGCAGGATCTCGCCGAGCAGCCTGCGCTCGAGCCCGGGATCACGACCGCCCGGATCCCGACGTTCGAGTTCTTGCCGACACCGTTCGACGAGGGCGGCGCAGTCCGCGCCGCGGAGGTCGGTGACGTAGGGGCCTTCCGCGCCGTCGACCAGCCGGTGCCGGCACCGGAGCGTCCGCAGGGCCCCCTGGATCCAGCCGACGTGCTCGTCGATGCCCACGAACCAGGGGTCGAGGCCCGGGAGATCCGCGACGCGCAGCGGCGTGGTACGCCCGATGCGCAGGCGCAGCAGCGGGGCATCGATGCGGTCGGGATCGAGCGAATGCAAGCGCCGCAGCACCCGCGCCTCGAGCTGACCGACACGCGAGCGCGACACCCCCAGTCGCCGGCCCACTTCCTCGAGCGTGGCCGGCGAGCGGGCGAACGTGCGCAGGTCGGCGACCAGGCGCTGTCGCGGGTCGAGCTTCGCGAGGGCACGGTCCAGACAACCGACGAGCGTTGGCACGGCAGCTGCGAGGCGTGGGGAGGCGCCCATCCCGTGATTCTGTGCGTCGGGGACGCGCCCGCAAGGGTTCATGCGGTGGCGCCTCCACTGGTGGGTGTCAAGGTAGTTGTCGCCTGAATGTGGAGAAGGGTGGTCACGCGACGGCCTCGCAGCCGGCGATGCCGCCGGCTCGACGTTCGACTCGGAGCCCGTCGTTCCGTAGAAGACCCCGGTGCACGACGCTGCCCGACGCATGGACGAAGCCGAGGTCACGAAGCTGCTGGCCCGCCTGCGGCCGCTGCTCGACCACCTCGCCGCCGAGTCCGGGCTTTCGATCTCGGTCGGCAAGGCGAGCTACACCAGGCACAACGCCGTGTTCGCGATCGAGGCCGCGGTCCGCGGCGCCGGCGGCGTCGCGATGGGCCGCGAGGCCGAGGCGTTCCTGCGGGAGGCGATCCGGTTCGGCCTGCAACCCGACGACCTCGGCCGGGACTTCCAGCACTTCGACACGTGGTATCGGATCCTCGGCATGAAGCCGCGGTCGAAGTGCCCGGTGGTCTGCGCGCAGATCGCGTCGCCGGCGGAGGCCCTGCACCTGTTCCCGGCGCACCTCGTCCGGCACTACCTGGAGGCCCACGGCATGCGGACGAAGGTGTCGCCGCACGCGCGGGTCGATCTCGGCGGCGACGAGCCCGGCGAACCGCCGGCGGTGTCGCCGTGACCATCGGCTGCCGCACCAACGCGATCTTCCAGGAGGCCGTGGCCGCCGGTCTCGACCTCGAGATCGACCTGCTGGAGCACGAAGGGCAGAAGTTCGGCGATCGCAAGCTGGCCAGGATCTTCGGCGGCGAGATCGGCGTGGTTCGCGAACTCCGCCGGCTGCGCGACCTCAACGCCGCCGTCGGGCACTACGAACTCGGCGCCTACCACAACGCGCTGCTGTTCTCGTTCCTGGTCGGGTTCATCGAGAGCATGCACGAGGTGCACGACGGCGGGCTCGTGTTCGGCGATGGGCGCTACCTGGTCCGGGCGATCGACGCCGGCGCGTTCGAGGCCACGTTCTTCGCCGACACCGACTTCGCGCTGCCGGCGAACGTCGTCAACGACCTCGGCGCCGGCAAGGCGCTGCTCGGTTTCGACGCCGGGGTGTTCGGCGTCGTGAACGAACTGGCGCCGCATGCCGAGGAACTGCAGGTGCGATCGGCCCCGCGGGACGCCGTCGAGCCGATCGTCGAGGTGACGGCCGAGCGCGAGGCCGAGCTTCGTCGCCGGCACCGGACCGCCCCGGCGGCCGTGGCGCGCGAGATCGCGGCGCCGGGCGTGCGCACCCGGCGCGGCGAGCTGTTCCCGTGGTGGCCCGCGTGGCTCGATCCGCAGGCCTGAACGGCCACGACGTCGGGCTGCCGCCAGCAGGGTCGGTTGCGCTGGCGCAGCAGGGCTTCGCTCCACGCAGCCGGGTTCTGTCGAACAAGCGCTCCTCTCCGCCCGTCCGCGGAGAGCACCCGGGCCGGTGGCGGTTCTTCGATCCCGAATCACCGTGGAGGCCGCACAGCACCCGCCGACGCGAACTCCAGGCACCGTTTCGCCGCCGCAACCCCGCGCCGCATCGGCCTTCACGGCCGCCCTGCGTACACGACACCGCCCCGCGGTTGCACACCGCGAGGCGGGGTTCCACTGCTGCGAGCGGAGGTGGCTCCTCGAGTAGGACTTGAACCTACGACCCGGTGATTAACAGTCACCTGCTCTACCGACTGAGCTATCGAGGATCGCGACCGGGCTTTCGGCCCGGTGGGGGCAGAGACCTTAGCGGCCTGCGCGGACGGGTCAAGACTCCGCTGGCAGCGACGGCAGAGCCCAGTGCGCCACCGTGGCGAGAACAGGAGCCCCGAACAGGGGCGCGCCCGCCGGCACACCACGCGGGAACCGGCGGGACCGCCCGTCTCCGCGGCGGCACGGCCCCGAGGAGCAGGCCACTGCAGGCAGGCCAGCGCTGCCAAGGCAACGCCGCAGCGGCGCCGAGTGCGCGCTTCGCCCCGGACGTGTCGCCGCGTTGCGGCGTACGGGGGGGCTCAGTGCTTCGCGACTTCCATCTTGCGCAGGCGCAGCTTCTCGGTGCCGGCCAGCGCGTTCTTGACCATCTCGTCGGTGAAGGCCTTCTTGTCCTTCACGAAGAGGAGGGCCTTGCCGTTGAGGCCGTTCGGGTGGACCCGGATGACTCCTTCGAGCTTGCTCAAGACGTCACGCGTCTCGATGGCCGTGCTCATTCAACCAAGTCCGGCGACTTGTGCCTCGTAGACCACCTCGGCCTTCGGCAGTTCGACCTCGTTGATGCTCTTGACCCGCACCTTCTTGATCCGCTCGTCGGCCAGCGCCTTGTTGAGCGCCTCGACCTCCGGGGGGTGCTTGCCGACGTCGCAGTAGCCGATGCCGGTGGTGTCGAAGATCAGGTTCTTGATGCCTTTCTGTTTGATCAGGATCGCACGGACCCTGGCGGCCTCGGAGGCCGCCCCTCAACCTCCCAGTCCGGTCGTTTCGATCTTGAAGAGCTTCTCGGTGCCGTCCTTGGCGGGGGCTGCTGGCGCCTGGGTCTGGGCCAGGGCCGGAAGGGCCAGGGTCAGGGCAGCGAGCAGCATGCGCGCTGGCGTTCTCATGTGTGCGTGGTTCCTTGGTGGCCACCGGGAATCGGCTGGCCCATCGAGCGCGGAGTATCGGCCGCAACCGGCCCGACACGCAAGCCCCGGTATGGGCTGGTGCAGGTTCGTTGCGAGTCAGCCGTCGGCGAAGCGCCAGCCGGAGAGGTCCTTGCCCGGGGGAGCGTCGGCCAGCGCGGCCCGCACGGCGGCGATCGGGATCGAGTTCTGGTGCAGCACCGCGTCGTGGAAGCGCTTTTCGGTCCACGGGGAACCCGGCCGGACGAGTTCCCGGTGCAGGGCGCGCAGCTGCAGGCCGCCGAGCATGTAGGCCGCCTGGTAGAGGGGGCCGTAGCCGCCGCCGAGGGAGCGGCGCACCTCGCCCTCGGCCGCCGCGCGCTCGTGGCCGACGCGCTCGACCAGGTAATCGACGCAGCGTGGGCCGGACCAGGCGCCGAGGTGGAAGTTCAGCGAGAAGACGATGCGCGCGCAGCGGTGCTTGCGCCAGTAGAGCATGCCGATGCGGTCCTCGGGGCCGTGGGCCAGGCCCAGGTCGTAGAGCCGCATCTCCCAGTAGAGCGCCCAGCCCTCGGTCCAGAACGGCGTCGCGAACAGCCGGCGCCAGGGCCGGTGCCGCGGTTCGGCGAACTCCTGCAGCCAGTGGCCCGGGATCAGCTCGTGGTGGACCGTGGCGCGACAGAAGTGCTCGTTGTTGCTGCGCAGCGACTGCAGCTTCTCGTCATGGCCCATCGCCGCGGTCGGGAACGACAGCCGGATCGTCTCGCCGCCGAGGAAGAACGGGTTCACCTTCTGCGCCTCGGGGCCCAGCATCGCCATGCGCCAGCACTCCTTGGCCAGCGGCGGGATCGTCAGCAGGTCGCGCTGCTCCAGGAAGTCGATCGCCTCGCGCGCGAGGTCGGCGACGAGTTGCGGCTGCTCGCCCGGCGCCCGGTGGCGCTGCTTCACGAGTTCGAGGGCCCGGCGCCAGTCGTCGCCGCAGCCCTGCTCGCGCGCGGCCGCCGCCAGCTCCGCGTCGCACCACGCGAACTCGCGTTCGGCGACGGCGACGAGCTCGGCGGGGGAGTAGGGGATCCACTCCGCGGCGAGTTCCTGCCGCAGCGCCGCCTCGCCGATCGGGTCGCCGACGAGGCTGCCGTCGCCGCCGCCGGCCGAGGCCTTGCGGCGCAGGGCTTCCTGCAACTCGCCGAGCGCCTGGTCGGCCGCCGCCCAGGGCGCCGCGACCCACCACGAGAACAGCGGGTCGTAGCCGTCGCGGAACTCGAACCAGCCGCGCAGCGCCCCGCGCAGGTCGCGGACGCGCTGGGCGGCGCGGGCCGGCAGTGCCGGCGGCAGGGCATCGAACTTCCCCTGCTGCAGACCCGCGCGCACCTCGGCGGCGCGCCCGGCGATGCCGGCGCAGGCCGCCGCCGCGCCCTCCGGGTCGACGGGCTCGAGGCGGCGCCGCGCTTCGCCGAGGGACACGATCGTGTCCGCGAACGGCAGCAGCCCGTGCAGTGCGGCATCGCGGGCCGCCTCCGCGTCGAGCCGCCGCATGGCCGACCGCACATGGTTGTCGAGCAGCAGCCAGTCGACGCGCCGTTCGCGGTCGAGCGCCGTGAAGTCGAGCGCCTGCAGGTCGCGCTGCTCCTGCCGCAGGCGGTCGCCGAGCCGCGCGCGCCGTTCGCCCGACATCGGCTGGTCGTAGCGCCGGCCGAGGTCGGCGAGGTCGGCCGCGAACCACTCGGCGCGCTGGCGCAGGTCGGCCGGCGCCTGGGCCGGCAGCGGGGCGAGCAGGAGCAGGGGGAGCGCGCACGCGAGAGGTCGCATGCGCGCATGCTACGCGGCGCGGCGCGATCGAAACCGCCGCAGCGGCGCCCGCGCGCGTGATTCCGTCCGGTGCAGGTCGCCGCGTTGCGGCGTCCGGTAGCTCAGACCCGCGGCCCGGCGCTGCGGATCTTCTCGCTCGCGCGGTCGGCGTACTTGCCGAAGTTCTTGACGAACAGCGCCGCGAGGTGCTTCGCCTTCTGGTCGTAGGCGGCCTTGTCGGCCCAGGTGTTCTTCGGGTCGAGGATCTCGCCGGGCACGTGGTGGCAGGTGTGCGGCACGTGCAGCCCGAACACCGGGTCGACGCTGCACTGCGCGCGCACCAGCGAGCCCTCGTGGATCGCGTCGAGGATCGCGCGCGTGTGCTTGATGCTCATGCGCTTGCCGATGCCGAAGCCGCCGCCGGTCCAGCCGGTGTTGACGAGCCAGGCGTGCGAGCCGTGCCGGGCGATCTTGTCGGCGAGCAGTTCCGCGTACTTGGTCGGGTGCCAGACCATGAACGCCGCGCCGAAGCAGGCCGAGAACGTCGCCTCGGGGTCCTTGACGCCCATCTCGGTGCCGGCGACCTTGGCCGTGTAGCCGGAGATGAAGTGGTACATCGCCTGCTCCGGGGTCAGCTTGCTGACCGGCGGCAGCACGCCGTAGGCGTCGCAGGTCAGGAAGATCACGTTCTTCGGGTGCTTGCCGACGCAGGGGATCTTGGCGTTCGGGATGTACTCGACCGGGTAGCTGCAGCGCGTGTTCTCGGTGATCGACTGGTTGGCGAAGTCGACGACGCGCGAGTGCTGGTCGTAGACGACGTTCTCGAGCACCGAGCCGAAGCGGATCGCGTCGTAGATCTCGGGCTCGTTCTCGCGGCTCAGGTTGATGCACTTCGCGTAGCAGCCGCCCTCGATGTTGAAGATGCCGTCGTCGCTCCAGCAGTGCTCGTCGTCGCCGATCAGCGCGCGCCGCGGGTCGGCCGACAGCGTCGTCTTGCCCGTGCCCGACAGGCCGAAGAACAGCGACACGTCGCCGTTCTTGCCCTCGTTCGCCGAGCAGTGCATCGACAGCACGCCCTTGCGCGGCATCAGGTAGTTCATGATCGTGAACACGCCCTTCTTCATTTCGCCCGCGTACTGCGTGCCGAGGATCACGAACTCGCCGCGCTCGAACGACAGGCTGACCGAGGTCGGGCTGGTCATCTCGAGGGACTGCACGTTGGCGGGGAACAGCCCGGCGTTGAAGATCACGTAGTCGGGCGTGCCGAAGTGCGCGAGGTCCGCCCTGGTCGGCCGGATCAGCATGTTGTGCATGAACAGCGCGTGGTAGGCGTTCAGGCAGACGATGCGGACCTTGATCCGGTACTTCGGATCCCAGCCGGCGAAGCCGTCGACGCAGTAGAGCTGGTCGCGCGTGTTCAGGAAGTCGATCGCGCGCTGGCGGTTCACGAGGAACTGCCGGTCGGACAGCTTGACGTTGACGTCGCCCCACCAGACGTCCTTGTTGGAAGGCTCGGCGTCGACGACGCGCTTGTCCTTCGGCGAGCGGCCGGTCTTGGCGCCCGACCGCGACGCGAGCGCGCCGCTGTCGACGATCTCGCCTTCGTTGCGCTTCAGTGCCAGGTCGTAGAGCAGGGCCGGCGCCGGATTGCGCAGGACGTTCGGGACGCGGATTCCATACGCGGAGAGGTCGATCGTGGGCATGGTCGGGTGAAGCGGGAACGCGGGAACGCGGCGGTGGCGTGACGGTACTGACGGAGCGCGAGTCGATCCAGCGCGGGCGCCGCAGGAAACCGCTTGCGTGGGTCTCGGGCCCCCGCTAGCGTGCCGCGCCCAAAACCGCGCGCCCGTAGCTCAATTGGATAGAGCACCAGACTACGGATCTGGGGGTTGGAGGTTCAAGTCCTCCCGGGCGTGCCAGTCCGTGCCGCGGAGGCGCACGCCGGGCCGGCCGGAACGCGGCCGCTACTGCCAGCGCACGGCGTCCCACTCGGCGAGGCGGTCGAGGCCACCGCGGGG
>VGXW01000004.1 GCA_016873195.1 Planctomycetota bacterium
CCAACGGCGCGTCTCGCCGAGCGCATGGCCGAATCGCCTTCGTCCTTCCCGCAGGTCGACCTGCAGTTCGAACGGCAGACCGGATCGGGCCGCGAGGTGGTGCGGCTGCCGTTCGTGGTCACCGTGCTCGCGGACCTCGCCGGAGCCGCCGCGCTGCAGCCGCTGGGAGAGCGCGGAGTGCTCGCGATCGCGGGACCGACGTGCGGCGGTGCACTCGCGCAGGTCCGACCCGCCCTCGTGCTCGAGGTCGAGGACCTGCTCGGCGGAACGGACGGTGGGTTCCGGGTCGAACTCGGCTTCGGTTCGCTCGAGGACTTCGGTCCGGAGGCGGTCGCGCGCAGGGTGCCGGCACTCGGCGCGCTGCTCGCGCGCCGCGGCGAGTTCCTGCCGGACGTGAACCGCGCGCCGGCCGCGGACCTGCTCGGCGACGTGCTGGCAGCGACCGACCGGCAACGCGGTGCTGCGCCGGGGGACGCGCGCGCCGAGGTCGATCGGGCCATTTCGCGGCAGCTCGACGCGGTGCTGCACGACCCGGCCTTCCAGGCGCTCGAGGCGTCGTGGCGCGGGCTGCGGCAGCTCGCGCTCGCGGCCGGCGGCAGCGGGCGCGTGCTGGTCCGCGTGCTGCCGGTGCGGCGCGGCGAACTGCTCGCCGACGTGCGGTCCGGGCCCGCCGCGACGCAGCGGGCCCTGTGGCAGCTCGTGCGCCCCGACCGCCACGGCGCCACGTCGCTGTTCGTCCTGGACTTCGCCTTCGGCCGCGGCGCCGAGGACGTCGAACTGCTGCGCGGCCTCGCGGACCTCGCCGTGGCGGCGGGGGCGCCGCTCGTCGCCGGGGCCGCGCCGGAGCTGTGCGGCGTGCCGGGTTTCCCCGAACTCGGCGCGATGCGGCGGTTCGACGCGGTGTTCGACAAGGAGCGGCCCGAGAACGCGCGCTGGACGACGTTCCGCGGCGAGGACCGGTCGCGCTGGACCGCGCTCGTGCTGCCGCGCTGGTGCGCGCGGCCGCCGCACCGGCCCGGCGACGCAGCGGACGGGGCGTTCGCGCACGCCGAGGTGGTGCTCGGGGCGGCCGACCGGCCGTGGGGCAACGGGGCGTGGTCGGTCGCGGCCTCGATCGCGCGCGCGGTCGCTCGCACCGGCTGGCTCGGCGACGGCGACCTGCGGGCGGCGGGCGGCGGCGGGACGGACGGGGACCTCGAGGTGGAACTCGATGCGGAGCGGGGGAGCCAACTGCAGCGCCACGGCCTGCTGGCGCTGCTGCCGCCCGGCGCCGCGGCGGCAGGCTTGCGCGCGAGCACCGTGCACCGGCCGAAGCAGTTCACCGACGAGGCGGCCACGGCGAGTGCGTTCCTGTCGGCGCAGCTCGCGCAGCAGATCGCGCTGTCGCGCCTCGGCCATCACCTCGCGGCGATGCGCGCTGCGGGCGCCGGGGGCAGCGCGGCCGAGTGGCAGCAGCGGTTCTCGCAGTGGCTCGATCGCTACGTCGGCGACGACGGTGCGCCCGCCGCGGCGCGCGCAGGGCGGCCGCTGCGCGAAGCCTACGTCGAGGTCGAGCCGGACCCGCGTGCGCCCGGCCGGCTGCGCGTCGTGCTCGGCATCTGCACCGGTGCCGAACCCCATCCCGACGGGTTCGCGCAGCTGGTCTTCGAGGTCTGACGCGTCCGCGGTGCCGCGCGGCCGCCGGGCCCGCCCTTCCCTTCGCGGCGCCCGGGCGCGACGCTTGTGCAATGAAGTCCGCACCCGACCACCACGACGCCGAGCTGATCCTGAGGATCTACGACCTGCGCCGCGAGGCCGTCATGCGCGCCTCGCGCGACGCGATCAACAAGGACTACTGGCCGCGCAACGCCGAGGAGGCGACGCGCGTGCTGGCCCCCGAGCACCCGCTGAACGCGGCCTACCGGCAGACCTCGTCCTACTGGGAGATGGTCTACGGCATGGCCAGGCACGGCGTCGTGCACTCGGAGTTCCTGCTCGAGAGCAACGGCGAGGGCTTGTTCCTGTTCGCGCGGGTCGAGCCGTACCTGGCGCAGATCCGCGAGCAGACGAGCCCGCGCGCGTTCCGCAACGCCGAGTGGCTCGCGAACTCGGGCGACCTCGCGCGCGCGATCATGGCGACGTTCCGCGAGCGCATGAAGAAGCGGTTCGGCGGCACGTAGCGGCGCGCCGGGCGGGCGCAACCGCCGCCGGGGTTGCCCGCGGCACTCGCGCCGCGTTCGCCCGGCCGGAACGGCGCTGGTGGCGCGGGTCCGCGGTTGCCGCGCGCGGCGCGGCGGGTAGCGTGGCTGCCCACCCATGGCGGATTGGCTGACCAGACATTGCTCGGACGAGGTTCCGCCGGAGATCAGCGCGCGCGGGGCCGCCCTCTGCCACAGCAGGCGGGTGATGCTCCGGGAGCTCGGGGCGCATCGTGCCATGGCGGTCGTGCGCGGCACCATGGACTACACGGTGGTCGTCACGCAGCTCGACTCGCCGCACGCAGTGGTTTGCTCCTGCGAGTGCCAGTACTTCGCGGACCACTCGATCTGCAAGCACGTGTGGGCCGTACTGCTCACCATCGAGAGCGTGCGCGCGGGCCCTGCCGAGGCGGAGCAGTCCTGCGCCGATGCCGATGGTGCAGCGCACCCGGCGACGCTGCCGCGCCCGCGGTTCCGAACCGCCGAAACTCCCGAGTGTCCCTGCCAGGGGACGATCACCTTGGAGATCATCAACCTGGGGGACTACCCGATCGAACTGCACCCGTCGATGCCCATCTGCCAGTTGGTCGTCGAGGAGGTGCGAGGCGTGCCGTTCCGCAACGACAGCCAGTTCCAGGGCCAGGTTCGAGCCGTCGGCGGCGGCTGATCGGGGCGCGTGGCTGCGACACCCGAGGCTCGCAACCTCCTTGTTGTGGGCTACAGTCGGCAGTCCGGGCGGCACCGCCGCCTGCAAACTCGCACGGAAGGACTCCCTTGGCACGACCGAAGAAGAGCGCTCCGGCGGGCGGGCCGCAGCCCGCTGCCTGCCGTCGACCCGAGGCGTCGTCGCTGCTGCGGCCCGAGGTCGGCACGCAGGCGCAGTTCCCGAAGAAGAAGCTGCCGGTGGCCCAGGCCAGGTCCGAGGACGTCAGTAAGGTCGGCCGCGACCAGGAGACCAAGGACTGGTACCGTTTCGAACAACCCGGTCTCGACGTGTTCGACCCGGGCGAAGGCACGGCCGACCACCGTGCCGCCTACGACGTGCCCTGCCGGATGCTCGACGCCGACTGCAACGGCCTCTGGTCCAAGGCGACGCAGGTCTTCCTCCCGCGCTCCGCCGCGTGGGACGACCTGCAGCGTGCCTCGAAGGGGCAGTACGACGACACCGTCCGGAGCCACCTCGCCGGCACCACGAGGACGTTGTTCCGCGACGGCGAGCACGGCCAGGTCGCGATCGAGGTCATCGACTGCGGCAACGAGCTGCTCGTCGTCGACGACGTGAAGGAGGCCAGGTGATCGACAAGGTCACGATCCGGAACTGGAAGCGCTTCGAGCAGATCGAGTTCGACCTCGAACGCCGTCACATCGTCCTCGTCGGGCCGAACAACTGCGGCAAGACCACGGTCCTGCAAGCCATCGCCGCATGGGGCTTCGCGCTGCGGCGCTGGCGCCAGACCAATCACGACCTGAACGAGCGGAACGGCTGGCAGAGGATCCCGATCACGCTCGAGCAGTTCGTGCCGGTCAGCGTCCGGTCGTTCGACCTGCTGTGGCGGGACCGGCAAGCGGGCAAGCCGATCGAGATCGAAGTGAGCTGCGGCACCAAGAGCGTCGGCATGGAGTTCGAGGCGGATCCCCAGAGCCCGTTCCAGATGTTCGTGCGTCCGACGCACGCCTCGAATGCGCCGTCGATCGAGTCGCTCACGTGCTCGACGTTGTTCGTTCCCGCGATGACCGGCATGTTGCTCGAAGAGCCGGTGCTCACGAAGCCCAAGATCGAACAGATGCTCGGCCGCAACCGTCCAGGTGAAGTGCTGCGGAACCTCGTGGCGGACGTGGCTGGTGATCCCGAGGCGTGGCGTAGCCTCAAGGCCACGGTCGTCGACCTGTTCGGAATCGAGTTGCTCGACCCGGATGCGGCGGGTGCCGACATCGTCGCGGACTACCGGCAGATCGGCGGGAACGCGCGGTTCGATCTCGCGAGCGCAGGCAGCGGCTTCCAGCAGGTGGTCATGTTGCTGGCGTTCCTCGAACGGCAGCGCGGTTCGATCCTGCTGCTCGACGAGCCGGATGCCCACCTGCACGTGTTCCTGCAGGAGCGCATCGTGGAGGTCCTGCGCGACGCCGCCACGCGTTCGGGTTCGCTGCTCGTCGCTGCGACGCACTCGGAGGTGATCCTGGATTCGGTGGACTACGACGAGATCTGCGTGCTGATGGAGAAGCCGCAGCGATTGGTCGACGACGCGGGCAAGGCGACGCTGAAGGACGCGCTCCGGGTCATCGACCACGAGGACCTCGCGAAGGCGCGTCTGGTGCCCGGCGTCCTCTACCTCGAGGACTACACGGATCTCGCGATCCTGCGCGAGTTCGCGCGTGTGCTCGGGCATCCGGCGGCGAACGTGCTCGGCCCGGCGGCGTACTGGCGCAAGGTCGTCGCGAGTCCGGGATCGAAGCGCCCCGGCATCTCCGCCCAGGATCACTTCGACGCTCTGCGGCTGGCGCGGCCCGGCTACCCGGGCTTCCAACTCGTCGACGGCGACTCGAAGGAGGAGGGGCCGCGCGACAAGACCTACGGCACTCCACCGAAGCGCCGGTGGCCTCGCTACGAGATCGAGAGCTACCTGGTGCAGCCCGAATCCCTCGAACGCTTCGTGCTGCGCCACGCCGATCTGGCGGCCGGGCTGGGTCATGTTCAGCGGATGCGTGACAAGATGGCCGAACTGCTCACGTCCCAGTTCGTCGCCGATCCGATGTCGACCACGGTTCCGGCGCAGGCGGTGCTCAAGGGAACGAAGGCGAGCACGGAGCTGCTGCCGCCGATCCTGGAGGCCGGCGGCCTGCCCGCCTTCCCGAAGAAGCGGTTCCACGAGCTCGCGGCGCAGATGATGCCCAGCGAGATCCACCAGGACGTGAGGGATGTTCTCGACGCGATCTGCACGGCGTTCGGTATCCCCCTGGCGTCGCCGGCTCCTGCCGGAGGTGCGCCGTGACCGGGTTCGAGATCCCGACCGCGATCCTGGGCAGTGCGTACGCAGAACCGATGGAGCACGGGTGGCTGCTGCCCGACAAGCCAGCGGAGCGGCGAGACGGCCGCCGGCCGTCGACGCGGTAGCTCACCGCCGCTCGAGCAGCGTCACCATCTCGACGTGCTCGGTGTGCGGGAACAGGTCGCACAGGCGCACGGCGGCGATCCGGTAGGCCGCGGCCAGCGCTCCGAGGTCGCGCGCGAGCGACTCGAGCGAGCACGACACGAGCAGCACGCGGGGCGGGGCGGCGGCGAGCACGGCCGCGGTGCCCGGTTCCTGCAGTCCCGCGCGCGGCGGATCGGCGACCAGCAGGTCGCACGCGGGCAGCGGTGCACTGCCGAACGTCTGCTCGCGCACCTCGCCGCCGAGAAAGCCGTTCGCCTGCAGGTTGCAGCGCGCGTCCGCGCACGCGTCCGGCGAACTCTCGACCAGGGTCACGCGGGCGGCGCCGGCGCGCAGCAGCCGCAGGCCGAACGCGCCGATGCCGCCGTAGCCGTCGACGATGCACAGGCCCCGCACGTCGCCGAGCATCGCGAGCGCCGGCCGGAACAGGATCGCCTCGGCGTGGCGGTTGTGCTGGCAGAAGCTCGTGAACGACACGCGCAGCGACAGGCCGGCGACCGCGTCGGTCTGGAAGGTCTGGCCGCGCAGCGGCAGCGGGGGCGGGCCCAGCAGCGCGTTGCCCGGGTCCGGGTTCACGTTGAGCACGGCGCCGACGAGGCACAGCGCCCGGCCCTGGTCGTCGCAGAGCCCGCTCGCTGCCTGCCACAGCGCTTCGGCCATGGCCGGGCGTTCGGAGAAGTCGGCGCGGGTGACCACGAAGCCAGCGAGCAGTTCGTTGCTGCCCGGCATCACGCGGGCGCGGAAGGCGCGCACGAGGCCGCGGTGGGTCGTCTCGTCGTAGACGGGCAGGCGCAGCGCGCGCAGCAGCTCGCCGGCGCGCACGCCGAGTTCGGTCAGCGCGCGGTGCTGGATGCGGCAGTCGCGGATCGGCTCGACGACGTGGCTGCCGGCGCGGTAGATGCCGAGCGTCGCCTGCCGCGCGTGAAGCTGCACGGGATACAGGATCGTCGTGCGGTCGTGGCGCGGGGTGCGCGGCGGCGGCGCGATCGCGACGTCGACCGCGCCGAGGAACGGCGCCAGCAGCGCGCGCGCGCGCTGCTGCTTCTGCAGCAGTTGCTCGCCGATCGGCACGTCGAGCCGGCTGCAGCCGCCGCAGCGGCCGAAGTGGGGACAGTGCAGCGGCGTGTCGACGGGCTCGGGCAAGGCGGGGCATGCTACCGCGTTGTCGGCGCAGTCGTCGCTGTCGCCGCAGGTTGGTCGCGGACCTCTGCGGGGCACTTCGTTAGACTGCCGCCGGTGAGCGCCGCGCGACCCAGCTACGGCTCCGTGCCGATCGACGAGTTCCTGATCGTGTTCGCGGCGCTCAGCGAGGGCGGCGGCCTCCACGCGCCCGGCCTGCGCGCGCTGCCGCTCGGCGTCGGCAAGGTCGCGGCGGCGGTGTCGCTGTCGGGCTGGCTCCGGCAGATGCCGGCGACGCGCGCGGTGCTGCTGTTCGGCGTGGCCGGCGCCTATCCCGACCGCCACCGCCAGGGCCAGGCGCCCGTGCGGCGCGGCGGCCTCTGCGTGGTCGGCAGCGACCGGTTCGGCGACGAGGGCGTCGAGACGCCGGCGGGCTTCCAGGACCTCGAGGCGCTGCAACTCGGCGACACGGGGCCGTTCCCCGCGAACCCGCGCATGAGCCGGGCCGCCGCCGAACGCCTCGGCGCGCCGATCGTGCGCGGCGTCACGGTCAGCACCTGCAGCGGCACCGAGGCGGCGTCGAAACGCATGCAGCGGCGCAGCGGCGCCGACGTCGAGACGATGGAGGGGGCGGCGGTCGCGTGGGTGTGCCGGCAGGTCGAGGTGCCGCTGCTGCACGTGCGCGCGATCAGCAACTGGACCGGCGACCGCGCGCGCGGCGAGTGGGATCTGCCGGGCGCCATCGAGGCGGTGCAGGGCGCGGTGCGCAAGCTGTGGGGGACCTGAGCGCGGCCGCGCCGCCCGCCAGGGAACGCCGCCGCGGCGGCGTGTGCGCGGCGCGCTCCGGACGCGTCGCCGCGGTGCGGCGTCCGGGAACTCAGAAGGCCAGCGAGGCGCGGTGCACGCCGTCCTTGGTCTCGCTCTCGAACCACAGGCGCGCACCCGCGGGCAGCGGATCGGGCACCGGCACCGGCCCGTGCATGCTGCGGTCGCCCTCGTTCGCGAGGCGGGCCTTCATCGAGCCGACGCCCGACTCGATGCCGACCCAGACCCGCAGCGCGGCAGGGCGCTGCGTGCCCGCGGGGAACTCCACTTCGTAGTCGGCTTCCTTGCCGGGCACCGCGTCGCCGTGGCGCACGACCTGCACCGTGAGCGGCCCGATTGCGAGCGCGCCGAGCGCGTGCTGGGCGCCGTGGTCGGCGGCGGGCGCCGCCGGGGCCGGGGCCGGCTCGTCCTGGTGCACGGTGCCGTCGGCGTGCACGTGGCTGCCTTGGGGATGGTCGCCGCCGCCGCAGGCAGCGAGCAGCAGGGCGGGGATCAGGAGCGGGGAACAGCGCATCGGTCTACTCCTCGGGGGTCGGTGCCACCGGCGCGGGCAGGCGCCGGCGGCGGAACAGCAGATGGAAGCCGGCCGGGACGACCAGCAGGTTCAGGAAGGTCGACGACAAGAGGCCGCCGAGCACGACGACCGACAGCGGCGCCAGGATCTCGCTGCCGGGCCTGCCGGCGGCCCAGACCAGCGGCACGAGGCCGAGCGCCGCGCACAGCGCGGTCATCAGGATCGGCACGAGCCGTTCGCGCGAACCCGCGCGCACGGCCTCCTCGCACGAGCGGCCCTCGCGCATCAGGTCCAGGTAGTGGCGCACGAGCAGGATGCCGTTGCGCGCGGCGATGCCGAACAGCGTCACGAACCCGACCATGCTCGCAATCGAGATCACCGGCGTCTGGTAGCGGCCGCCGCCGAGCCCGAACAGCGCCAGCGCGTTGCCGAGCAGGTGCGGCGACTCGACCAGGAAGATCGCGACGATGCCGCCGATCAGTGCCAGCGGCAGGTTGACCATCACGAGCCCGGCGGCGAGGAACGAGCCGAGCGCCTGGTAGAGCAGCATCAGCATCAACACCACGACCAGGGCACCCATCCACAGGATCGTGCGGCTCGCCGACTGCTGCGCCTCGAACTGGCCGCCGAACGTGACCGTGCAGCCGGTCGCGTGCACGAGCGGTTCGACCCGCTCGCGCACCGCGGCGACCAGCTGGCCCAGGTTGTAGCCCTCGGCGACGTTGCACGAGACGGTCGCCTTGCGGCGCGAATTCTCGCGCGCGATCAGGTTGCTGGTGCGCTCGAGGCCGATGTCGGCGACGTCCCGCAGCCGCACCAGGGCACCGCCCGCGCCGCGCAGCAGCAGGCGCCGCACGTCGTCGACGGTGCGCCGTTCGTCGGGGTGCAGCCGCACGACGAGCGCGGTGCGGCGGATGCCCTCGGCGACCTCGGCGACGGTCGCGCCCATCAGCGCGTGCTGCACCTGCGCTGCCGCGGCCGCCGGCGACAGCCCCGCGGCCGCGAGTTCGGCGGGCCGGTAGCGCACCGGCAGCGACGCGATCGTGACCTCGCGGTTCGCCGCGACGTCGCGCGTGCCCGGGATCCGCAGCAGTTCCGTCTCGATGCGCTTCGCCAGGTCGCGCAGCACGGCGAGGTCGTCGCCGCGCACGTCGACCGCCAGCGCCGCGGGCGTGCCGGACAGCACGTGGGAGACGCGGTGCTCGATCGGCTGGCCGACGTTGGTCGTGATGCCGGGCATGCTCGCGAGCACCGTGTCGATCGCCGCGCGCACCTCGTGCGGGTCGTGGTCGGGCAGGATCGCGACGTCGATCTCCGAGCTGCTGACCGGTTCGGCGTGTTCGTCGCGTTCGGCGCGGCCCGTGCGGCGCACGACCGAACGCACGCCCGGCAGCTCCGCGAGCCGGCGCTCGACGCCGGTCGCCATGCGGTCGCTCTCGGCGAGCGAGGTGCCGGGCGGCGCCATCAGCATCACCGTGAACGTGCCCTCGTGGAACTCGGGCAGGAAGCTGGTGCCGTAGGTGGCGGCGAGGCCGAGGCTGCCCGCGGTCGCGAGCGCGGTGCCGGCGAGCAGGGTCCGGCCGTGGCGCAGGGCCCACCGCAGGGCCGGCGCGTAGCCGCGTTGCAGCCAGCGCACGAGGAACCCCTCCCGCACTTCGCCGCGCGCGCCGACCCTGCGCAGCAGCAGCGAGCACAGGGCCGGGGTCACCGTGAGCGCCACCAGCAGCGAGGCCAGCGTCGACGTGATGTAGGCGATGCCGAGCGGCCGGAAGAACCGCCCCTCGAGCCCCTGCAGGAACAGGAGCGGCACGAACACCATCACGATGATCACCGTCGCGAACACCATCGGGCTCCGGATCTGGTTGCTCGCGGCGAACACGACCTGCACGGTTCCCTGGCGCTGCCCGGGCGGCAGGGCGGCGTTCTCGCGCAGCCGGCGGAACACGTTCTCGACGTCGATGATCGCGTCGTCGACGAGGCCGCCGATCGCCCCCGCGAGTCCGCCGAGCGTCATCACGTCGATCGACAGGCCGGCGGCCCACAGCACCAAGAGCGCCCCGGCGAGGCTCAGCGGCAGAGCGGTCAGCGTGATCGCCGTCGTGCGCACGTCGAGCAGGAACAGCACGAGCACGATCACGACGAACACCGCCGCGTCGCGCAGCACGCGCACGAGGTTGTCGAGCGACAGGCCGATGAAGTCCGACTGCCGCATCACGTGGCGGTTCAGCAGCAGGCCCTCGGGCATCGCCAGCTCGGCCTGGTCCAGCTTCTGGTCGATCGCCTCGGTCAGCAGCAGCGTGTTCGTGCCCGGCGCCTTCTGCACCGACAGCACCACGGTCGGGCGGCCGCGTTCGGTCGCGGTGCCGCGCTTTTGCGCCGGGCCGAGCCGCACCTCGGCGACCTGGCCGATCGTGACGGGGTTGCCGTCGCGGTAGCGCACCACGGTGCCGGCGACGTCGGCGACCGAGCGCACGCGGCCCGTCTGGCGGATCGGCAGCTCGAGGCCGTTCACGTCGGCGAGGTAGCCGGCACCCGCGGTGCTGTGCGCCTGCTGCGCCGCGTCGATCACGTCCTCGAGCGACAGGTCGTGCAGCAGCAGTTGCTCCTGGTGCACGTCGACCTGGTACTCGGGCAGTTCGCCGCCGATCGCGACCACCTGCGCGACGCCGGGCACCGCGAGCAGCTGGTTGCGCAGGTCGAACTCCGCGTAGCTGCGCACGTCCATCGGCGACAGCGCGCCGTCGGGCGACGACAGCGACAGCAGCATGATCTCGCCGGTCAGCGACGTGATCGGCGTCAGTTCGGCGTGCGCGTTCGGCGGCAGCTGCTCGCGCACGCTCGCGAGCCGGTCGCCGACGAGCAGCCGTGCCCGGTGGATGTCCTGGCCCCAGCCGAACTCGACCCAGACGATCGACAGGCCGATCGAACTGGCGCTGCGCACGCGGCGCAGGCCCGACAGGCCGTTGACCGAGGATTCGATCGGGAACGTGACGTTCTGCTCGACCTCGTCGGCGGCGAGGCCGGGCGCCTCGGTCATCACGACGACCGTCGGCGCGTTGAGCTCGGGGAACACGTCGAGCGGCATGCGCGGGATCTGGAAGGCGGCGGCGGCGAGCAGCAGCAGCGCGGCGAGCAGCACGAACCCGGGGCGCGCGAGCGCGATGGCGATCAGGTGGCGGGACATCGTGCGTTCGCTAGTGCGGCTTGTCGTGGAAGGTGCCGTCGGCGTGGAAGTGGCCGGCGCGCTGCGTGGTGCCCGAACTCGCGAGCATCAGCTCGTAGGCGCCGGCCAGCACCACGGTGTCGCCGTCGACGAGCCCGCTCTTGACCTCGACCCAGCGGCCGTCGTCGACGCCGAGGTCGGCCTCGACGCGGATCACCCGATCGGGGTTCGCCGGGTCGCGGCGGAAGAACACGGCGCGCAGCCCGTCGCGCATCACGGCGCCGCGCGGGATCGCCAGCTCGGCGGCGGCTCCGCCCGCGGTCTCGAACTCGAGGAACGCGGCGAAGCCGGGGCGGGCCCAGTCCGGTGCCTGCTCGACGGCGAGGAACAGGTCGAGCGTGCGCTGCGTCGGATCGGCCTCGGCGCCGAGCAGCAGCCTGCCCTCGACGGGCGTCCGGCCGTCGCCGGGGCTCGTGACCACGCGCGCTGGCTGGCCGGCGCGCACGCGCGCGAGGTCGCCCTGCGGGCACTTGGCGCGGAAGCGCACCCTCTCGAGGTCGACCACGGTGGTCACGAGGCCGCCGGTCTCGACCCAGGCGCCGCTGGCGACGGGCAGCTCGACGGCGAGCCCGGCGGCGGTCGCGCGCACGGCCAGCTGGTCGAGCTGCTGCCAGCGCGGCAGCGGCTGCGCGGTGCCTGGAACGTCCGCTGCGAGCTCCTCGGGCGTCGTGCCGGCGTGCGTGGCGGCGGCCGCGAGCATGAGCCGGAACCGCTGTTCGCCGGCGTCGCGCGTCGCCTCCAGCTCGGCGCGCTTCGCCGCCGTCTCGGCGTGGTGCTCGGCGGCCTCCGCGGCCTGCGCGCGCAACTGCGCGAGCTGCACGCGCGTCGCCGCGAGCTCGGTCGCCTGGCCGCCGACGCTCTGCCGGGTCGCCTCGAGGTTCTGCAGGCGTTCCTGCACCACGACCGCCGCCTCGCGCAGGCTCTGTTCGTGCGCGTGGTGCGCTTCGAGCAGCGGCTGCATCGTCGCGATGCGCGCCGCGGTGATCTGCAGCTCCGTGCGCAGCTCGCCGAGTTCGCGCTGCATGCGGCGCCACTCCGGCGAGTCGAGCGTGTAGAGCAGGTCGCCGGGCACCACGGGCTGCAGCGGCTGCACGGCCACGTGCACGCGGCCGGCGATCGGCGTGCGGTGCTCGACGCGCGCCGCCGGCAGCAGCTCGAAGTGGCCCGGCAGCCGCAGCGTCACGGCGACGCGGCGGCGTTCGACCGGCACGAAGACGACGCCGAGGTTCTCGCGCACGGGTGCCGGCACGTCGATGCGGTCGGTCGCGGCCGCGGGCGCCGCGGCTCCCGCGGCGGGCGCGGACGGTGGCTCCGGCGCGCAGGCAGCGAGGCAGAGGGCGAGCGGGAACAGCGGGCGGGGTCTCATCGCGGGTCTCCGGAACGGGTCGGTGCGGGGCGGGCCGCCGGCGGCAGGAGCCCGTCGGGCCAGAACAGCGCTTCGGTGGCGGCGTGTGCCGCGGCGGCGGCGAGGCCGGCGTCGAGCGCCTGCAGGCGCGCGTCGTGGGTGCGCACGAGCGCGTCGAGGATCAGCAGCGTGTCGAGGTCACCGAGGGCCGCGAGGCGGCGGCCGTCCTCGAGCTGCTGCGCGGCGAGCGGCAGCAGTTCGCCGACCACCGCAGAGCGCCGTGCCTGCGTGGTGCGCTCGAGCAGTTCGGCGCGCGCGAGATCCTGCACGAGCTGCTCGTGGCCGCAGCGCAGGGCCTCGGCGGCGAGGTCGCGTTCGGCGCGGGCGCGCGCGCGCTCGGCCGCGTTGCGGTTCCACAGCGGCAGCGGCAGCGTGAACCCGAACGTGAGCCGCGGCTGTGCGTCCTCCTCGGCGAAGCCGGGCCGCAGCACGAGTTCGGGCCATTGGCGGCGGATCGCGAGCTCGAGGCGCCGTTCGGCGGTCGCGTGGGCGCAGCGCAGGCGCAGCAGGCGCGGGCTGTCGGCGAGCCGCTGCGCGCGCGGCAGGTCCGTGGCCGACCGGGCCGGCACGGCGAGGGCCGGCTGCAGCTCGACCGGGGCCGCGGGGTGCAGGCCGAGCAGGGCCCTGAGCTCGAGCTCGCCCGCCGCGAGGCCGGCCTCGGCGGCGGCGAGTTCGTGGCCGCGCGCGAGGCGTTCGAGCCGGAACGCGCGCGCCTGCATCTGCGTGAGCTCGTTGGCGGCGGCGAGCCGTTCGGCCATGCCCGCGAGTTCGTCGAGGGCTGCGCAGAGATCGCGCAGCAGTTCGGTGCGCTGCCGGTCGGCGCTCCAGCGCAGCCACGCGGCGTCGAGGCGGTCGAGCACGGCGAGTTCGGCGAGCTGCGCCTCGGCGAGCGCTTCCTCGTGCTCGCCCGCGGCGGCGGCGCGCTGCAGCGCGAGCCGGCCGTCGAGCGGCAGCTGCAGGCCGAGCGACCCCGCGGCGAGCCAGGGGTGTTCGACCTGCTCGAGGATGCGCGCGATGTCGCCGTCGAGTTCGGGGTCGGCGGGGCGACCCGCGTGTTCGGCGGCGGCCGCGGCGACCACCGCACGCTGCCGTGCGAGCCGGCAGTCGGGGTGGAACCAGAGCGCGACGAGCTGCCCTTCGGCGAGCGAGAGGCCGTCGGCGAGGTCGAACGGAGCCCCGGCCGGCGCGGCGGCGCGGTCTGCCAGCAGCTCGCGCAGTGCCGCTGGGTCGGGCAGGCGCGCGGCGAACGCGGCGGCGTGCGCTGCCAGGTCGACGGGGGCGGGCGCGTAGGTCTCGCAACCGGCGGCGAGCAGGAACCCGAGCGTGAAGGCGGTGCGAAGCGGGCGGAACGTCGGCATGCGGGTCGGCGAGCGGGGACGACGGGGGCGTGAGACCGCGCGCGGAGTCCCGGCGCGGCACGACGGACCGTGCCCGCGCTAGCGCCGCAGGACCGTGCAGACGATGAGCTCGGAGTGCCGCTCTGGGCGCGGCGGGCCGGTCGCCGGCGGCCGCGCGTGCGGTTCGCGCGGCTCGGCGGGCGGTGCCGACGGCAGGGTCCACGCCGTGGCAGGCGGCGGTTCGGTCAGCGCTCGCGGCAATCCGTAGCGCGGTGCCGGCGCCAGTTCGATCGGGAACGTCGTGTGCGCGCAGCCGTGCTCGCGGCCGCCGTTCGCCGGTTGGCCGGGTTGGCCCGGCACGGGAGCGGCGGGCGGCGTCGTCGCCACCGCGGCGGCGCCGTGGTGCAGCGCGCAGCAATCCTCCGGCGCGTGCACGAACTCGAGCCGCGCGGGGCCGCAGCCGTGGCGGCACTGCACGAGGAAGCGCGGCAGGCCCAGCACGGTGAGGCACAGCACGAGCCAGACAGCGGCGCGGGTGGTGCGGTGGGCGGGGCGATTCGGCACGGCGGTCGCAGGACTCTCGGCGCCGCTGGCTGGCCTGTCAAGCCGCGCCGCGGCTCGTACGCGCAACGCAGGCCGCGTTCGCGTGGACCTTGCGCCCGTTCCCGTTCCGTCCTCCTCGTCCAGCCCGGCCCCGGAGTTCCCGTGCAGCGCCCTTCGCCGTCGGCGTGCCCGGTTTCCAGTTCATCCAGGATCCCGTTGCCTACGGCACGCGGACCCACCACGGCAACATGGACGTGTGGGACCACGCGATCGCCGACGATCTGCAGCAGGCGTCGGTCGTGATGGCGACGTTCGTCTGGCCGATCGCGCAGCGCGACGCGATGCTGCCGCGGCGGCCGGCACCGCGCGATCGGACCGAGCGACGGCCCGGCGCCGCGGGCGGGCGCTGAGTTGCGCCGGCCGTGGCGCGCGCGATGATGGGCCACATGCGGCGACCGTGGCTCGTACTCCTGCTGGCCTCGGGGCTCTGCGCGGCGTGCCGCGTCGCGGCCGTGGTGCCCGCACCGCTGCTCGGCCCGGCGCCGCAGTCGATCGCCGTCTGGCCGGCCGCGACCGCTGCCGGACCGCGCGCGCAGGAACTGCTCGACGGTCTCGACCGTGCGGCGCGGACCCGCGGCTACCGCGTGCAGGCGGCCGCGGTGACCGAGCGGTTGCTCGCCGACGCCGCCGAGGTGGTGCCGCCGCCGTCGCTCGAGGATCTGCCCGGTCTCGGCCGGCTGCTCGACGTCGACGCGCTGCTCGCGCTCGAAGTGCGCGCCTTCGCGGCCGACGGCGAGCCGCTGCGCTCGTCGCGGTGGGACCTGCAGTGGCGGCTGTTGTCGACGCGCGGCCACGGCACGCTGTGGTCGTTCGACCACGCCGGCGCCTGGGCGCTGCTGCGCGACGAGGCGGATCCACAACGCCGCCTCGACGCCGAGCCCGAGGTCGTGCCGATCGGCGGCGACCGCGCGCGGCGCTTCCGCGGCGTGCCCGAACTGGCCGCGGACCTGCATCGGCTCGCGATGGACCACCTGCCCGCCCGTTCCCGATGAACCTGACCACCGTGGCCTACCCCGGCCTCGCGCTCGGCGCGCTGGCCGTCGAACTGCCCGAACCGCTCGACCGGCTGCCGAGCCCCGCGTGGCTCACGGAGTTGCTGCGCGGTGACGCCGAGGCGCCCGTGCGCGGCTCCGAGGCGCTGCGCACGGCGGTGCGCGACCTGCTGCGGCGGCACGGCTACCGGCCGACCGGCCGCGGCAAGCCGTCGTCGGAGTACCTGGTCGCCGCCCTCGCCGAGGGCCGGCTCGGTCCGATCAACGCCGTCGTCGACGCGGGCAACGTGGCGTCGCTGCATTCGGGGCTGCCGGTCAGCGTGGTCGACCTCGAGCGCTGCCTGCCGCCGCTCTGCATCGACGTGCCGCCCGAGGGTTGCCGCTACGTGTTCAACCGGAGCGGACAGGAGATCGACGTCGGCGGTCTCGTGAGCCTCTGCGACGCGGGCGGACCGTGCGCGAACGCGGTCAAGGACGCGCAGCGCACGAAGACTTCGCCGGCGACGCGCTCCGCGCTCGCGGTCGTGTGGGGGTGCGAGGCGCCGGAGCCCCGGCACACGGAGCGCACGACGGCGTGGTTGGCCGAACTCTGCGCGCGGCTCGGCGCGAAGGTCGTGCCGGTCGAGGTGCGGCCGCGGTGAAGACCCGGCGGTCGCGCGCTCAACCCGCCATCCACCGGGCCTGCTGCTCGCCGGCCGTCTTCGCGTAGTCGGGCCGCAGCCGCTCGCGCAGGAACTGCGCGAAGAGCGCCTGCACGATCTCGTGCAGCGCGAGCCAGTTCGCGGCGCGGTCGGCGGTGCGGTCCTGCTCCGACTCGACCTCCTCGGCGTCGTCGGGCAGCTTGACGCCGGTCATCGCCATCGTCGCGGCGTCGAAGGTGGCGCTCCACTGCCGCGGTCCCTCGGCGAGCAGCAGGCGCGCCTTCTTCAGGCGGCGGCCCTGGCGCAGCGACAACCGCGCCTCGGCCGTGCGGGTCGGCAGGCCGCGGCGCAGCGTCTGCTCCGTCTCGTCGTCGCTGGGCGCCGAGAAGCACAGGAAGTCGTCGAGCGCGAGCCCGACGACCCTCCCGCCCGACAGCGTGAACTCGCCGCCGCCGGTCTCCCAGCGGAACCAGAGCCAGGTCAGGAACTCCTCGCCGAGGAACCCGTGGCCGTCGCCGCCGTCCGCGCGGTTCGTCACGCGTCCTCCTCGGTCGCGCGCACGGGCGCGCCGGCGCGGCGCCTGGCCGGCGGCGCGAACTCGCGCGCGCCGCCCTGCGGCCACCGCATCGGCTCGAGCCGCTCGAGCGCGGCGTTGGCCTCGGCGCCGAGCCGCGCGCGCTGCGCGCACGTGAACGGGCTCTCGCGTTCGAGCGGCACCGCGAACGTCTCGAGGAACAGCTTGCCGAACGCTTCGCGCACCGCGCGGCCCGAGGCGAACAGCAACACGGTCTTCCGGTCGTGGAACAAGAGCGCGTCGACGAGGTTCACCGTGGGCAGCACGCGCGGCAGCAGCTTCTCGGTCAGATCGTCCTTGAGCTCGCGCCGCTCGCGCGCCGACAGCTTCCTGCCGCGCGCCTTCTCGGCCGCGTCGCGGTGGATCGCGAGCCACTTCTTCGGCAGCGTCTTCTTGTCGACGCGCATGCGCAGCCAGGTGCCGGCCCCGCCGTCGAGATCCTCGGCGGCGAAGCTGTCGCCGGTCGGGTCCTTCGGCGTCACCCAGCCGACCGAGACCTCCTCGGTCGCGGCGTGTTCGATCGTGCGGAAGCGCCGCTCTGCCAGGGCCTCGGCGAACGGCGCGCCGCCCGGATCCGGCAGCTTGCCCTGCCAGTAGAAGCCGGCGACGCCGCCGCTCCTGCGTATCGCTGCCATGCCCCTCCCTCGGTGCTGTCGCTGTGGGAACCCGCGCCGGGCCGGCTCGCGGCTACTGCTTCTCGCCCTTCTTCTCGACTGGTCTGGTCGGCGCGTTCGGCGCGGCCGGCTTCACGGGTTGGCCGTCGAACGGCACGGGGGCGTCGTGGCCCTCCTGCTTGCGCATGTCGTCGAGGGCCTTCTGCAGCTCGGCGCGCTGCTTCTTCAGCTGTTCGACCTGGGCCTTGGCGTCTTCGGAGGTCTCGCTCGAGAGCCTGGCGATCGCGGCGTCGATCTGCTTCAGCGTGTCGAACACCGCCGAGATCTCGGAGTCGACGGCCTGGACCTGCGTGTGGATCGGGGCCGCCGGGGCCGGCTTGAACAGCATCGGCAGCAGGTCCATCACCCGCTGGTCGCGCACGACGATCTCGACCTGGCCCTGCGATGCGGCGAGCTGGGCCTTCTGCACCGCGGCGGGGTCGGCTTGCCACTTCACCAGCACGGCGTGCGCCTTGACCTTGTCGAGGTCGGCCGTAGCGCCCTTCTCGATTCCGTCGACGACCAGGATCGCGAGGCCCATCGGCGTGGTCACCGGCGCGGTGGGTTCCCCGACCTTGGCCGCGAAGGCGAGTTTCTCGAGCGACAGGCCGAGGTAGGAACTGCGCGTGATCTCGATGCTGCCGTCCTCCTTGCCGCCCTGCACCGTGCCGAAGCTCCTGGCGAGTTCGGCGATCGGCTGGCCGCCCTGGAGCTGGCCCAGCACCGAGGCGGCCTGCGCCGCCGCCTGGTCGCCGGGGAACGCGGCGACCATCGACTCGGTGCGGACCAGGTCGAGCAACACGATCTGCGCGCGCAGCGCGTCGTCGCCCGAGTTCGGCACGGTGCCGAGGTAGGCGAACAGGTCGTCGTAGAGCCCCTGGCGGATCGGGCGGCCGTTGACGAGCAGCATCACGTCCGCCGGCTGGTTCTTCAGTTCCTCGGGTGTCATCAGGCGCGCCTCGCGCCGCGGCGGCGGCGCCGCGGGCGCCACGAAGCTGGTGCCCGCGTCGATCGACCGGAACGTCTGCCCGCGGCGGCCGAGCTTCTGCGCGAGCATCGACTTCGCGTCCTTCGCGCGCAGCTTCGCGTAGTCGATCTCCTGCTGCAGCCGCTCCTTCTCGCGCTGCAGGTCGCCGACCACGTCGACCGGCTTGGGGGCCGGCTTGTCGGGATCCTGCGCCGCGGGCGCGGGCGGCTGCTGCGGTGCGGCGGCCGGCGGCTTCTGCGCGGCCGCGTCGGGCTTCACCTCCTGGGCGGGGGCGGCGACGTGCAGGAACAGCAGGGAAGCCAGGGCGAGGCGGACGTCCATGGGATGGGTGGTGCGCGGTGGGCGCGGGTCGAGGTGGGGGAGAACTGCCGGCCGAGCATAGAACCGGGCCGGCACGGAACGTGCAAGGCCCGGGGTCCCTCCGCGATTCGGCGCCGCGGGGGCTGGTCCCGGGGGCTGGGGCGTGCGCGAGCGGCAACGGCCGGAGTTCCCATCGGGCCCGGGGCCAGCCGAGCCGCCGCCGCGGCGCGCGCGCCGTTCCGGCCGGGCGGACCCGTCATCGCTGGCAACCCGAGCACCAGTAGGTGCTGCGCCCGCCGTCCACGGTGCGGCGCACGCGCGCGCCGCAGCGCGGGCAGGGCTGGCCCCGCCGTTCGTAGACGCAGAGTTCGCGCGCGAACGAACCCGCCTGCTCGGCGACGCCGACGTAGTCGCGGACCGACGTGCCGCCGGCGGCGATCGCCGCGCGCAGCACGCTCTGCACGGCTGCGGCGAGCGCGTCGCACTGCGCGCGCGTGAGGCTGCCCGCGGCGCGGCGCGGGCGCACGGCGGCCCGCCAGCACGCTTCGCTCGCGTAGATGTTGCCGACGCCGGCGAGCACGCGCGCGTCCATCAGCAACTGCTTGATCGCGACCTTGCGCCCGCGCGTGCCGCGGTGCAGGAAGGCGCCGTCGAACCCCGGCTCGAGCGGCTCCGGACCGAGCCCGGCCAGCAGCCGGTGCGACGGCAGGTCGGCCGCCGCCGCCACGTCGAGCGCGCCGAAGCGGCGCGGATCGACGAAGCGCACCAGCCGGTCGCCGAAGTCCATGCGCCAGTGTTCGTGCGGGCGGCAACCCGGCCGGGGCGCGCGCGGCGCGATCGGCTCGACGAGCAGGCGCCCCGTCATGCCGAGGTGCACGATCGCCGCCGGCGCGTCCTTGCCGTCGAAGCAGAGCAGCAGGTACTTCGAGCGGCGTCCGACCGCCGTGCAGCGGCGGTCCACGAGGCCGCGCACGGCCCGGGCCGGGATCGGCCAGCGCAGGTCGGGCCGCCGCAGATCGACGGCCCGCACGCGCCGGCCCACGAGCAGCGGTTCGGCGGCGGCCCGCACGGTCTCGACTTCGGGCAGTTCGGGCATGGCCACGCGAGGATCGCGGGCAAGGTGCTGCCGCGCAACCTCCGGCCCGCTAGCATCCGCCGCCGCTGGCGCCGCCTCGCCTGGCAACGACCATGGAACCCACCTCGCGCCCGCAGGGCCTGCACCACGTCGGCATCGCCGTCCGGTCCCTCCAGGAGGCGTTGCCGCGCTGGACCGACGGCCTCGGCCTCCTGCTGCACTCGATCGACGAGGTGCCCACCGAGAAGGTCAGGGTCGCCGTGCTGCTGGCGGGCGAGACGCGGATCGAACTGCTCGAGCCCACGTCGCCGGACTCGCCGATCGCGAAGTTCCTGGACAAGCGCGGACCCGGCGTGCACCACCTCGCTTTCGCGGTCGACGACTGCGCGCGCGCGCTCGGCGAACTGGCGGCCGCCGGCGCGCCGGCGCTGGACCGGGCGCCGCGTCCCGGCGCCCACGGCTGCCGGGTCGGGTTCGTGCACCCGCGCTACCTGGACGGCGTGCTGACCGAACTCGTCGAGGATCCCCACCATGAATGAGGCCACGAAGAAGTTGCTGGAACTGCGCGAGAAGTCGCTGCTCGGCGGCGGCAAGGACCGCATCGAGGCGCAGCACGAGAAGGGCAAACTGACCGCGCGCGAGCGCATCGACCTGCTGGTCGACGCGGGCACCTTCGTCGAGATCGACCGGTTCGTGACGCACCGCTGCCGCGAGTTCGGCATGGACGCCGAGAAGAACCTGATCCTCGGCGACGGCGTCGTGACCGGCAGCGCGCGCATCGACGGCCGCCCGGTCTACCTGTTCGCGCAGGACTTCACGGTGTTCGGCGGCAGCCTGTCCGAGACGCACGCGGCGAAGATCTGCAAGGTCATGGACCTCGCCGTCAAGATGGGCGTGCCGGTGATCGGCCTGAACGACTCCGGCGGCGCGCGCATCCAGGAGGGCGTCGTCTCGCTCGGCGGCTACGCCGACATCTTCCTGCGCAACACGCTCGCCAGCGGCGTGGTGCCGCAGATCAGCGCGGTGATGGGCCCGTGCGCGGGCGGCGCCGTCTCGCTCGGCGGCTACGCCGACATCTTCCTGCGCAACACGCTCGCCAGCGGCGTGGTGCCGCAGATCAGCGCGGTGATGGGCCCGTGCGCGGGCGGCGCCGTCTACAGCCCCGCGATCACCGACTTCATCCTGATGGTCGAGGGCACGAGCTTCATGCACATCACGGGCCCCGACGTGGTGAAGGCCGTCACGCACGAGGACACCACCAGCGAGGATCTCGGCGGCGCGCGCGTGCACGGCGAGGTCTCGGGCGTCGCGCACTTCACGGCGCCGGACGACGCGACGTGCCTGCTGCAGGTGCGCGAACTGCTGGCCTATCTGCCGCTGAACAACGGCGAGGATCCGCCGTTCCGGCCGACCGAGGACGACCCGAACCGCATGGACGAGGCGCTCGACACCCTGGTGCCGGAGTCGCCCGACCAGCCCTACGACATGCGGCAGGTGGTCAAGAAGATCGTCGACGGCGGCCGCTTCCTCGAAGTGCACGCGCGCCACGCGCGGAACATCGTCGTCGGCTTCGCGCGGCTCGGCGGCCGCGCCGTCGGCATCGTCGGCAACCAGCCGAACCACCTCGCGGGCGTGCTCGACATCGCCGCGAGCAAGAAGGGCGCACGCTTCATCCGCTTCTGCGACGCGTTCAACATCCCGCTGGTGACGTTCGAGGACGTGCCCGGCTTCCTGCCCGGCACGGACCAGGAGTGGGGCGGCATCATCGTGCACGGCGCGAAGCTGCTCTACGCCTACTGCGAGGCGACCGTGCCGAAGATCACGGTGATCACGCGCAAGGCCTACGGCGGCGCCTACGACGTGATGAACAGCAAGCACGTGCGCGCCGACCTGAACCTCGCGTGGCCGACCGCCGAGATCGCGGTGATGGGCGCGGAGGGCGCGGCGCGGATCGTGTTCCGCCGCGAGATCGCCGCGGCGGCGGACCGGAAGGCCGAGGAGAAGCGGCTGGTCGCCGACTACCGCGCGAAGTTCGCGAACCCCTACCAGGCCGCGGCGCGCGGTTACGTCGACGACGTGATCGAACCGCACCGCACGCGGCCGATGCTGATCCAGGCGCTCGAGTTGTTGCGCGGCAAGCGCGACGGCAACCCGCCGAAGAAACACGGCAACATCCCGCTGTGATCGAGCGGGGACGGCGCCCGTTGCCCGATTCGCCCTGGACGTGTCGCCGCGTTGCGGCGTGCAGCGAGGTCCACGCCGCAGCGGCGCCCGTTGCCCGATTCGCCCTGGACGTGTCGCCGCGTTGCGGCGTGCAGCGAGGTCCACGCCGCAGCGGCGCCCGTTGCCCGATTCGCCCTGGACGTGTCGCCGCGTTGCGGCGTGCAGCGATCAGAACTTCTCGACCCAGGCGCGCAGATCGCGGTCGAGTTCCTCGAAGTTGACGGTCGCGAACGCCTTGTCGACGGCCTCGGACAGGATCTGCTCGACCTTGGCGCGGTCCTCGAAGTCGATGATCCGGATGCCCGGGATGCCGGGGACCGGCTCGGGCTTGCCCGGGTCGCCTTCCTTCTCGCCCTTCTTCGCGCGGAACGCCTGCACGTTGTCGGCGAGGTAGGTGAAGTAGGTGTCGAGCGCCTGCTTGTGCTCCTTCTTCTTGCTGACGTTGCGCAGGTAGTAGATCAGCGCCCAGCCCTGCGAGTACTTGAGTCCGGCGTTGGTGTAGTACTCGCTCTGCGGCAGGCGCACGAGCGTGCGGCACGGGATCAGGTCGCGCTCGCCGCGCAGGTGATCCTTCAGGTAGTCGACGCGCCAGTCGAACGTGTTGAACTTGATGCTGGAGCCCGCGATCGCAATGCCCGCGAAGTAGTCGCCGTGGCCCTCGTTGAACCACGAGTGCGGCGACACGTCGCCGACCGCGAAGTGGATGTACTGGTGGAAGCCCTCGTGGAACATCACGGAGCGGCAGTAGCTCAGCGAGTTCATCTTCGTGACCTCCTCGAACTTCGTGAACAGCACGAGTTCGCCCGATTGCGGGCTGAAGTAGCCAGCCGAGCCGCCGGGGCCGCCGTACTGGTGGTACTCGGACTGCGTGTCGAGCACGCGCACCGGCGACAGCGGGATCTCCTTGTTCCTCGCCGGGAACATCTTCGTGTAGACCTTCTCGCGCACGGTCTCGAGTTCCTTGGCGAGACCCTCGACGAACGAGCGCTGCTTGCTGTTGCTGAGGATCACGTAGTACTTCGTGTCGATCGAGTACCAGCCCGGGGTGCCGGCGATGCTCGCCTTCAGCGCCGCGCGCTTCTCCTCGCCCTTGAGTTGGTTGGGGTCCTTCTTCGCCGCCGCGGCGACGTCGGGGTCGACGTTCTCGGTGACCAGGAACGTGCAGATGCTGGCGATGTAGATGTCGCGCCAGGTCTTGCGGTAGTTCTCCTCGAACGCCTCGTAGACCACGGCCCATTCGACGCCGAGGTTGCGGAAGTAGCCGACTGCGATCGCGTTGGCGCCCGCGCCGAACTCGATCAGTTCGCCGGGCACCTTGCTCTTCTTCAGCGGCTCGCGCGTCCAGCGCTTGTCGGCCCCGTCGTAGTTGCCGAGGATCCAGTCCTCGACGCTCTTGGGGTTCATGCGCTTGTCCCATCCGGAGCGGCTGGTCGCCTCGCCGCCCCCGGAGCCCGCGCCGGCCGGCGTCTCGACCTTGGGCTGGATGCGGATCACGCGCATCTCGCAGAAGGAACCCGACTGGTAGGACTCGTAGTCGCCGCGCTGCCTGAACTCGTCCAGGTTGAGCTTCCAGCGCCCGACCGTGAGCCGCTCGTCGGCGTCGATCGCCATCGAGTTCCAGCCCTTGATGGTGCGGATCTGGTAGCCCCAGTCCTTGATCTTCTGCTCCTTGTCCAGTTCGACCTTCTTCTGGGCGAAGGCGGGGGTGACGGCCAGCAGCGCGCACGCGGCGGCCAACAGGCGGAACGGGAACGGGTTCACGGCGATGGTTCTCCCTTGCTGGGTCTGCCCCGAGTGGTTCGACGGCCCACCAGAGCCACGAGAGGGCAGTCTACTGTGGACGAAGCAGACGGAGAAGAGTTCCCGCAAGGGGCGTTCCTGTACAGATTCTTCACGCCATGGGGGCGGACCCGGGGCCATGGCCGACGGCGTGGCCGGGAGCCGGAAGTGGTGCCCGGTCGGTTGCGCCGCTACCCTCCGCACCCGCCATGCCGCCCTTCCGACGCATCCTCGTGGCCAACCGGGGCGAGATCGCCCTGCGCGTGATCCGGACCGCCCAGGAGATGGGCATCGAGACCGTGGCCGTCTACTCCGACGCCGACCGCACGGCGCTGCACGTCCGGCGGGCGTCGCGGGCGGTCCACCTGGGCGGCAACCGGCCGAGCGAGAGCTACCTCGACATCGGCAAGGTCGTCGACGCGGCGAAACGCAGCGGTTGCGACGCGCTGCACCCGGGCTACGGCTTCCTCAGCGAGAACGAGGACGCCGCCGCGGCGTGCCTCGCCGCCGGCATCGAGTTCCTCGGCCCGCCGCCCGCGGCGATCGCCGCCATGGGCGACAAGGTCGAGGCCCGCCGCATCGCGCAGGCAGCCGGCGTGCCGCTGGTGCCCGGCCTGCAGGAGGACGTCGACGAACCGCGCCTCGCCGCGGCCGCGCGCCAGGTCGGCTACCCCGTGATGCTGAAGGCCGCGGCCGGCGGCGGCGGCAAGGGCATCCGCATCGTGCGCGACGAGAAGGGGCTGCTCGAGGCGTTCCACCTGGCCCGCGCCGAGGCGAAGGGCGCGTTCGGCGACGACCGGGTCTACCTGGAGAAGTTCGTGACGCGGCCGCGCCACGTCGAGATCCAGGTGATGGCCGACAAACACGGCGGCGTCGTCTTCTACGGCGAACGCGAGTGCTCGGTGCAGCGGCGCCACCAGAAGCTCGTCGAGGAGTCGCCGTGCGCGGCGCTGACGCCCGAACTGCGCGCGCAGATGGGCGCGGCCGCCTGCGACCTCGCGCGCGCGGTCGGCTACGTCGGCGCCGGCACGGTCGAGTTCCTGTTCTCGGGGGGGCGCTTCTACTTCCTCGAGATGAACACCCGCCTGCAGGTCGAGCACCCCGTGACCGAGATGCGGTTCGGCGTCGACCTCGTGCGCGAGCAGATCCGCGTCGGGGCCGGCGAGAAGCTGTCGCCGGTGCCCGAGCCGCGTGGCCACGCGATCGAGGTGCGCGTCAACGCCGAGGACCCCGAGACGTGGTTCCCGTCGCTCGGCCGGATCTCGCGCATCAGCCTGCCGGGCGGGCCCGGCGTGCGGCTCGACAGCGCCCTCTACCGTGGCCTCGAGGTCACGCCCTGGTACGACAGCATGCTCGGCAAGCTCGTCGTGCACGGCGCCGACCGCGAGCAGGCGATCGCCCGCTGCGTGCGCGCGTTGCGCGAACTGCGCATCGTCGGCGTGGCGACCTCGTGCCCGGTGGCGCTGCGCGCGCTGCAGAGCGACGAGTTCCGCGGCGGCGACTACGACACCGGCATCCTCGAGCGCATCGATCGCAAGCCGCCGGCGTCGCGGCGCGAACTCGCGATGTTGGCTGCGGCGGCGGCGCGGTTCCTCGTCGCCGAGCAGGCGGGCGCCCGCGCGGCGGCGGCGGCCCACGGGACCGGCGAGGGTCCGCCGCGCTGGGCGCAACTGGGCCGCATCGAGCGGCAGCGGAGGTTCGTGCCGTGAAGTACACGACCCGGTTCGGCGGCGAGCAGCGCGAGTTCACGATCGAGCGGCACGCCGAGGGGCTCGTCGCGCGCCGCGGCGACGTCCGGCACGCGCTCGACCTCGCCCTGGTCGGCGACGGCCAGACGTTCTCCCTGCTCGTCGACGGCCAGAGCTACGACGTCGTCGCCGAGGTGCAGGGCGAACAGGTGACCCTGCAGCTGCTCGGCGAGCGCTTCGTGGTGCACGTCGAGGACGAACGCGAGCACGCGGCGCACGCCGTCGCCGGGCACAAGCAGGGCGGCCGGCGCGAACTGCGCGCGGCGATGCCGGGCATCGTCGTCGGCGTGAAGGCGGCCCCGGGCGACGCGGTGGCCGAGGGCCAGACCCTGGTCGTGCTCGAGGCGATGAAGATGCAGAACCCGCTCGCGGCCGAGGCGGCCGGCGTGGTCGTGCGGGTCCTGTGCAAGGTGGGCGAACCCGTGTCTGCCGGCGCGCTGCTGCTCGAGCTGGAGTGAGCCGCGGGCTTCAGCGCGCCTCGAGCTCCAGCGCGAGTTCGTGCCGCTGTCCCGGCGCCAGTTCGACGCGGTGCTCGCGGACGTTCGCCGTCTCGATGCACAGGAACCGCTGCCAGTCGTCGGGCGCCAGCTGCGGCATCCGCGCGCACCGGTCCGCCCAGGGATTCCACACGATCGCCGACCGGGCGTTCCCGGCGCGCAGCACGACCGTGCGCGACAGCGCCGGCGCGCGCAGTTCGATGCGGTCGCCGACCCCCTGGTAGATGCGGTCGGTCTCGGCGCGACAGCGGATCGGCTGCCGCACGTCCACGCCGGCGTCGGGTTCGCGCGCGTGTTCGCTCGGCACGAGGCCCTCGAGCCCGTGCACCGAGGCCGTGCGGACGTCGCCGACGGCGAAGTAGGTGTGCAGCGCCTGCTCGCAGGCGAACGCGCTCGGACCCCGGTTCTCCACTGCCAGCGCGATCCGCAGCGTGTCCCCCAGCGCGACCGCGCAGCGCAGCCGGAAGGGGTGCGGCCACGACGCTCTCGTCGCCGCGTCGTCCGACATCTCGAGCACGACCGCGGGTCCCGGGCCGGCCGCGGCGAGCTGCCATGGCTGATTGCGCGCGAAGCCGTGCGCGGGCAGGTCGGGGTCGCTCGGGTGGTCGCCGAACCACGGGAACACGACCGGGATGCCGCCGCGCACGGGCCGGCCGGGGCGGTGCTCGGCGCGCGTGGCCGTCCACAGCACGTCGGCATCGCGGTGGCGCCACGACAGCACCTGGGCCCCGCACGTCGACACCAGCACTTCGTCGGTCCCGTGCCGGAGCCGCAGGGCCGGCCGGCCGCCCGGGTCCGCCGCGGGTTCGACGCCGGGCGACGGCGGCGCGGGGTTCCCCGCCGGCGCGGTCGCCCGCGCGCAGTCGGGGCAGATGCCGGCGCGGCCGGCCGCGGCGCTGCCGCGGGCCATCGCGCCGCCGTCAGGCCTGCCGCAGCGGGGACAGCGCGCAGGATCGACGTCGGTCATGCGCGCAAGGTAGCGGCCGCACGTCCCGGCGGCTCCGGTCAGCTCTTCATCTGCTTCAGGCGCGCGATCGCGCCGAGCACGTTCTTGCCGCTCGTGCTGAGGGTGCCCGTCGCGTAGGCGGCGCCGGCCTTGCCGTCGGCGGGTCTGCTCGGCTGCGCGGCCTGGGCGCCCGGTGCCGGCGGCGGCGCTGCGGCTGTCGGCGCGTCGGACGCGGGTGCCGCCGCCGTCGCTGGTCGCGCCACGCCCTTCTGCACCGAAGCCTGGATCTGGGCCACGGCCGTGGCCACGCCCGACACCTCGCGCTGGATGTCGCGCACGGCGGATTCGATGCCGCCGAGGTTGCCTTCGCGCAGCCGCGACAGGCCTTCGGCGAGCCGCGCGGTGGTCTGGTCGACGTGCCGCTGCAGCTGCTCGGCGGCGCGCGCGATCGAGTCGCCGCGCAGCAGCGTCTGCACGTCGTCGCGCGCCTGCTGCGCCGCGTCCTCGAGCCGCAGCAGGCAGCGCCGGACCTCGCTGTCCTCGAGCCGCTGGGCGATCGCCTGCACCGCGACCTCGACGCGCGCGACCTGTTGCTGCAGCGGCTCCAGCGCACCGGCTGCGCCGGTGCGCCCGGCCAGCGCCGCGACGGCGGCGCCGAGCTCGGCGCCCTGCTCCGAGATCTCCATCAGGGGCTTGCCGTACATCTTGATCGCCTTCGTCAGGTTGTTGAGCTTGTCGTCCTGACGCTGCACGGCGATCAGCAGGTGCTGCAGTTCCTCGCCCTGAGGCGCTTCGGCCCTGCCGGGAGGCTGCGCCGTGGCCAGCGAGCTCAGGTGCTCGCGAAGTGCATCGGCGCCCGCGCCGGCCCGTTCTGCGTGCGCGTCGACGAGATCCTCGAGGCATGCCTGCCGCCGCCGTGTCGCGCCGACGCCGGCCAGCACCGCGCCGAGCACGACCAGATTGCCGGGAGTAGCACCCACACGCTCGGCCCAGGCGCTGGCGGCACCGTGCGGCGCCGCGCCGAGCGCAAGGCCGCCGAGCAGCACGGCGAACCCCGCGGCCGCCGTCGCCGCGCCGCGCCGCCTGCGCTGTGGCGCCGGCCGGTGGCGCTGGGCCGGCCGCCGCCCCGCGCGCGGTGGCGCCGCGGCATCGGCGGCGGGAGTGTCTGCACCCGGTTCCGCGCCAGGATCCGCGGGCGCCTCGGCAGGCTTGCCGGCAGGCACTTCGAGCCCGTCGGCCGGCGCGGCCGCTCCGGTCGTGCCGTCGTCCAGGAAGCTCGGCAGTCCCTGCTCGGGCTGCTCGGTCGTTGCCTCGTTCTTCATCTTCGCGCGGTTGCTCCGGGGCGTCGATCGGCCAACGCGCGCCGCCAGGTGAAGCAGGCATGTTGCAAAGTACGCCACCGTCCCCGAAAACCCCGTGCTACCGGATGGCCAAGAAACTCAAAGGCATCGCTGCGGCGCCCGGTGTCGCCATCGCGCCGGTCGTCCACTTCCACACGACTCTGGACCACATTCCGACCTACAAGGTCGGGCCCGGGTCGGTGGCGGCGGAGAAGCAGCGCCTCTCGCAGGCCGTGGCGGAGGTGGCGGCGGGCCTGCTCGCGCTGCAGAAGGAGCTGACCGACCAGATCGCTCGCCACGACGTGCGCATCTACGACGCGCAGCTGGCGATCCTGCACGATCCGACCTTCCGGCGCGACGTCGAGAACGAGATCGGCGCGCAGGGCGTCAACCTCGAAGTGGCCCTGCAGCGCGTGATCGCCCGCTACGAGAGCGTGTTCGCGGCGATGGAGAGCACGGCGATGCGCGAGCGGGCCGCCGACGTGCGCGACGTCGGCCGGCAGCTGGTCGGCGCGCTGCTCGCCAAGGCGCGCACGAAGTACATCGCGAACGGCCAGGACTACCTGTTCGCCGCCGACGAGTTCCTGCCGAGCGACGCCGGCCTGCTCGACCGCAAGCACATCCGCGGCATCGTCACGGCGCACGGCGGCAAGTACTCGCACGGCGCGATCCTGGCGCGGTCGATGGGCATCCCGGCGGTGGTCGGCATCGAGGACGTGATGCTGGAGTCGACCACCGGCACCACCGCGATCCTCGACGGCGACGCCGGCGTGGTGATCCTCGAGCCGACCTGGGAGGACCTGAACCACTACGACCGCCTGCTGCGCGAGCGGCGTGGCCTCGAGAGCCGGCTGGCCGAGCTGCGGCTGCAGCCCCCGGTCACGACCGACGGCACGCAGGTGAGCCTGCAGGCGAACGTCGAGGGCGTGCAGGACCTGCAGGCGCTCGACATGGCCTCGATCGCGGGCATCGGCCTGTTCCGCACCGAGTTCGCGTTCATGGAGCGGCGGCAGTTCCCGACCGAGGACGAGCAGGTCGCGATGTACCGGCGCGCCATCGACAGCGCGCAGGGCAAGGTGGTGACCTTCCGCACGCTCGACGTCGGCGGCGACAAGCCGCTCGGCTACTTCAGCATGCCCGAGGAACGCAATCCGGTGCTCGGCTGGCGCGGCATCCGGTTGTGCCTCGACTGGCCGGACATCCTGTACACGCAGATGCGCGCGATGCTGCGCGCGGCCGCCGGCGGGCGGGCCCGCATCATGCTGCCGATGATCACGAGCCGCAGCGAGGTGGTCCGCTGCCGCGAGGTGCTGCAGCAGCTCGTCGACGACCTCGCGGCCGCGGGCGTGCCGTACGACCCGAAGATCGGGCTCGGCGTGATGGTGGAGGTCCCGGTCGTCGTGGCCGTGCTCGACGACATCCTGCCGATCGTCGACTTCGTGTCGGTCGGCACCAACGACCTCGTGCAGTACCTGCTCGCGGTCGATCGCGACAACCAGCGCGTCGCGAAGATGTACGACCCGTTCCACCCCGGCGTGCTGCGCGTGCTGCAGCAGATCGCCGGAGCCGCCGCGGCGGCGGGCAGGAGCGCGTCGATCTGCGGCGAGATCGCCGGGGACCATTGGTTCACCCCGCTGCTCGTCGGCCTGGGCTTCCGCGAGCTGTCGATGGCTCCCGTGTTCCTGCCGCGCGTCAAGCTGATGCTGCGCAGCTTCAGCGTCGACGAGTGCCGCGATCTCGCGGCGCGCGCGGTGGCGATGCAGTCGGCGGCGGCGGTGCGCCGGCTCGTGCAGGAGAAGATCCGCGTGCGGTGGGACCGGTTCGTCGGTGGATCGCACGAGGAGGCGCGGCCGTGAACGGGCGACGGCTGCGGCGCGGCAACTGGTCCGTACAGGAGCTCGAGCGCCTGCGCCACCTGCTGCCGCGGCGCGGCGTGCACGACACGGCGCTGCTGCTGCGGCGCTCGCCCGACAGCGTGTTCCGCAAGGCGATGGACCTGCTGAAGGTCCCCGCGCGGCGCGGCGCCTGGACCACGAGCGACGACGCCCGGCTGCGCGACTCGTGGGGCGTCGTCGAACCGAGGCTGCTCGGCCCCATGCTCGGCAGGTCGTCGGTCGAGGTGGCGCGCCGCGCCGCGGAGTTGTGCGGCCAGTTGCGGGCCGGCCCGTGGACGCGCGACGAGCGACAGCAGCTGAAGGAACTCTACGGCACGCGCCGGGACGAGGATCTCGAGATCGCGCTGTTGCGTTCCCGCGCGGAGATCGCGGCGGTCGCCGCACAACTGTGCCTCGCCAAGGACAAACGCTTCGCGGCCGGCTACCAGCGGCCCGGCGGGGCGGCTCCCGAGGTGCGCGTCACGATGCCGCGCTGGACGCCGGCGGAGGTCGCGATGCTGCAGGGGCTGTACCCCGACCTCGACAACCTGACGGTGGCGCGCCGGCTGGGCAGGACCGTGACGGGCGTCGCGAACAAGGCCAACCAGCTCGGTCTCCGGAAGAGCCCGCGGCTGCTGGCCGACATCGGCCGGACCAACGTGGCCCACCGCTACGGCCACGCCGCGGCCGAGCGCGGGCCGGCCGGCGCGGGCGCCGCCGAGGCGGCGACCGAGGGGTAGCCGCCGCGCCGGTCCCCGCGGCGGGGAATTCTGCGCGACCGCTCAACCCGCAGCGGCCCCGCGGCCGATGGAGCCGGCGCGCGTGTCAGCGGAACGGGCGCGCGTCTCACCGAGGTACGCCATGGAAATCGTCGGAAAGAAGAGCCAGGGCCTGTCGGTCACCGCGCTCAAGGAAGACAAGACGGTCATCGTCTCGTTCAACGACCGGAGCCTGAACTTCTACGTGACCGACTCGCTGAAGGAGTCGTTGAAGGAGACGATCAACGGCAAGATCGAGGAGGGCTACCAGCACTTCGTGCTGAACCTCGACAACGTCAAGATCATCGACTCCTGCGGCGTGGGGCTGATCATCGTGGCCAACAACGTCACGTCGTGCCGCAACGCGAAGCTCTACCTGAGCAACATCAAGCCCTTCATCATCAAGATCTTCGAGATCATGCGGATCAGCAAGCACCTGTCGATCTTCGACAAGGAAGACGACGCGCTGCAGGCGATCAAGAACGGCAAGTAGTCCGGCGGGCGGGGCGCGACTCGAGGAGCTGCGCGGACGTGCGCCCGCTCCGGGGTCCGTCGCGACCTCCGACCGAGGCGACGAGACGATGCCCACACTCCTGCACGCCCTGATCGTCGACCCCGACGCGGCGTCCGCGCAGCCCCTGATGGCCGCGCTGGCGTCGACCGGGCGCACGGCGACTGCGGTGCCCTCGGCCGCCGCGATGCGGGCCGCCGTCGAACGGCAGGAGCCGGAGTCGGTCTGGGTCGCCGAGTCGCTGCCGGCCGCCGAGTGGTCCAAGGTGCAGCTGCTGGCCGGCCGCTGCGGGGCACCGCTCGTGCTCGCGGTCGCCGCCGCGGTGCCGGCGCCGGCCCACCTCGAGCGCGCGCTGCAGTGCGGCTGCGCCACCGTGCTGGGCGCCGGCGCGCCGGCGGAGCGCATCGAGGCGGCGTTCGCGCAGGTGCTCGCGCGGCGGCAGCACGCCGTGCGCGAGCGCGAGGAGCTGCGCCGGCTCAAGTTCCAGGCCGACGACCTCCGCCGCCGGTCGCTGCAACAGGCGGAGGCCTTCCACCGGGCCCAGGAGACCTTCTTCCTCGATCTGTCCCGAATGATGACCATCATCACGAACATCATGGACGGCATCGTGTTCGTGGACCGCGGCGGCAACGTCACGCTCCTGAACCCGGTGGCCGAGGACCTGCTCGACACGAAGTCCTTCGTCGCGATCGGCAAGCCGCTCGGCGCCCTGCAGGGCCGGGCCGAACTGCTCGGCGCGCTGGTCGCCGACCACGGGCGGCTCGAGACGCAGAAGGAGGTCGTGCAGACCGTCGAGATCCACCACAGCGAGCAGGACCTGCTCTACATCAAGTGCATCACGAGCCGCGTCGTCGACTACCGCGGCCAGCCCGCCGGCACGCTGTCGGTGTTGAAGGACGTGACGGCCGAGTTCAAGACCGACCAGCTGAAGAACCAGTACCTGTCGATCGTCGCCCACGAGCTGCGCACGCCGCTGACCGGCATCAAGACGTTCGCGACCATGATGGCGAAGGGCAGCCTCGGGCCGCTCGGCGACCGCCAGCAGCGCGTCTGCGAGTCGATCCGCGAGCAGTCGCTGCGGCTCGAGCACCAGATCGACAAGCTGGTCAACCTCGGCAACCTCGAATCGGCGGACTACGGCCGCGACCTCGAGGTGGTGCTGCTCGACGACTTCCTGGCGGGTCTGCTGCTGCCGTTCGAACAGCCGGCCCGCGACCGGCGCATCGAGCTGACGCTGGTGGCCGAGCCGGGCGACCACTGCCTGTACGCCGACCGGATCGACCTGCGGCGCGCGTGCCAGGCGCTGATCGAGAACGCGGTCAAGTTCACGGCGGACGGCGGCCACGTGCAGGTGCGCGTCGCGGCCACCCCCGACGGCGGCCTCGTGTTCGGCGTGTGCGACGACGGCATCGGCATCGACCCGCGCTACCACCGCCGCATCTTCGAGAAGTTCTTCCAGGTCGAGGATCCGCTGACCCGCCACCACGGTGGCGCCGGACTCGGCCTGTTCGTCGCCCGCGGCATCGTCGAGGCCCACGGCAGCCGCATCGAGGTCTTGAGCCAGCTGGGCCGCGGAGCCGATTTCTCCTTCGCACTGCCCGTGCATCCGCGGGTCGGTGCACCGTCGACCGCTGCAGCGCGTGCCTAGCGCCGGAGAGCGCCACCCATGGAACGAACCGTCCTGATCATCGAAGACGAGAAACTCATCATCGTCTCCACGCAGATGGTGCTGGAGGCCGCCGGCTTCCGCGTCGATTCCGCGACGAACGGCGAAGACGGGATCGCCAAGGCCCGGTCGCGGTCGCCGGACCTGATCCTGCTCGACATCATGATGCCGGGCATCGACGGCTGGGAGACGCTGACGCGGCTCAAGCGCGACCCGGCGACCGCCGGCATCCCGGTCGTGATCTTCACGGCGCGCGAGCACGCGCGCGGGCATCAGAAGAGCTCGGAGATGGGGGCGGTCGACTACTTCCGCAAGCCGTTCGAGCCCGACGAACTGATCGAACTGGTCGCGAAGCACGTCGGCCAGCGCGCCTGACCGGACGCGGCCGGCAGCGCATGGGCGCCGACGCGAGGTACCGGGACTGCACGCAGGCGCTGTGGGCGCTGATCGGCGCCGCGCGCGATCCCGGGCGGATGCACCTCGACGCGGCGGCCGCCGCGGCCGCGGCCGCCGTCGCCGCCGCGCGCGGCGCCGACAGCCACCTGCTGCTGCACGAACAGGACGGCGGCCTGCGCATGAACGGGCGCGAGCTGCAGCTCGACCTCGAGGTGTTCGGCGCGGCCCAGGGGCTCGCGGCGTTGTTCGCCGGATCGGCGGTCGGGGAACTGCTGTTCGACGCGGCGGCCGATGCCCGCTCGCTGGCCGCGTGGGCGCGCTGCTGGACCGGCCCCGGCGACCCCGTCGCCGGGCTCGACCGGTGCGGTGCCGTCGGCGTGCACGCGAGCCGCAGCACGGCCGGGGCCGGGCCGGCGCGGCGCGCGCACCTCCTGGACGTCGCCGGCGCCGACTCGCGGCTGCGCTCGGTGTTCCTGCAGCACCACCTGATCGCGGCGATCCCGGCGGACTGGATCGTGCCGGCGACGCTGGCCAAGGTCGTCGTGCAGGGGGTCGTCGACCGGCTGCTCGCGGTGCCCGGCGGCCTCGAGCCGCTGATGCTGCTGCAGCAGGACGAGCGCGCGCTGCTGCGCTGCCTGCGCGTCGCGGTGCTGGCCGTGGTGCTGGCGCGCGCCGCCGGCTGCGACGAGGACCGCCTGGCCGACCTCGGCGCCGCGGCGCTGCTGCACGACGTCGGCGCGGTGCTCGATCCGGCCCGGCCCGGTCCGGCCGGCCTCGCCTTCCTGCTCGAACGCGGCGGCGACGACTTCTGGCTGCGCAGCGCGATCGTGGCGCGCACCTGGTCCGAGGCCACCGGCGAGACCCTCGCCGAGGTCGGCGCGGGCGCGGGAGCCGCGCCGGCCCTGGTCCGCCTCGCGGTCGCGATCGAACGCGGCAGCGGGGCGGACGCGGCGGAGCGGCTCGCGGCGCTGCGCGGCGGCGGCTTCCCGCCCGAGTTCGTGGCGGTCGCCGAGGAGGCGTTCGCGGCGATGGCGGGCTGAGCCCGGCCCCGGGCCGGGATGCGGCGCGCCGGCGCCGGCTACTCGTGCCGCAGGGCCTCGACCGGGTCCATGTTCGCGGCGCGCCACGCCGGGTAGATGCCGAACACGACGCCGACCGCCGCCGAGATGCAGAACGCCAGCAGCACGTGGTAGGGCTCGACGATGGTGTTCTGCTTGAAGAAGTGCGTGATCGCCTGCGGCACGAGCATGCCGAGCCCCACGCCGACCAGGCCGCCGAGCGCCGACAGCACGCCGGCCTCGACGAGGAACTGCTGGACGATGTGCCGCTTCTTCGCGCCGAGCGCGCGCCGGATGCCGATCTCGCGCGTGCGTTCGGTGACCGTCGCGAGCATCACGTTCATGATGCCGATGCCGCCGACCAGCAGCGAGATGCTGGCGATGATCGCGAGCACGAGGTTGAACATCTGCCGCTGCCGCTCCTGCTCGCGCAGCAGTTCGAGCGGCACCGTGATCTCGATGTCGCCCTTGGGCCCGTGCACGGGCTGCAGCATGGTGCGCAGCACGTTGGCGCCCGGCTCGACCTCCTCGGGGCTCGGCAGCTTGACCTTGATCTCGTGCAGCTCGACGGCCTCCCAGCGGTTCGTCGACGGGTTGCGGATCGTGTCGCCGAAGCGCCGGCGCGAGCTCGACATCGGCACGAACGCGCACTCGTCGAGCGTGGTGCCGTTGGGGCCCGCGGCGCGGCCCTGGTACTCGAGCACGCCGACCACGGTGAAACGGTCCTCGATGCCGACCATCACCGTCTGGCCGACCGGGTTCTCGAGCGGGAACAGGATCTTGCCGAGACTGGCGCCCAGCACGCAGACGTTCGCCTGCTTCTGCATGTCGAGCTCGGTCAGCCAGCGCCCCTCCTGCACCTTCATGTTGGTGACCGGCAGGAACGCCACCTCGGTGCCGACGATCACCGTGCTGCGCCAGTTCTCGCCGCGCATGACGCCGCGCTGGAACTCGCGCACGCGCACGACGGTCGACTGCGGCAGCAGGTTCTGGATGCGGTCGGCCTCGGGGTAGAACAGGCCGTAGCCGAGGATGCTCGTCATGCTCGACGACGAGGTCTGCTGCGTCTCCTCGGGCTTCACGCTGCGGATCAGCACGTTGGTGACGCCCATGTCGCGGAAGCGCTTCAACGTCTCCTCGCCGGCACCCTCGCCGACGGCGAGCATCGCGATCACCGACGCGACGCCGAACAGGATGCCCGCGGTCGTCAGCGAACTGCGCAGCTTGTGCACCATCAGGCTCTTGAGCCCCAGGCGCACCACGCGCAGCATGTCGGCGATCACTGCGCACCTCCGGCGGCGCGGTTGTCGATCCAGCTCTCGACCTGGCCGTCCTTGAGCCACAGTGTGTGGTCGGACCGCGCCGCGACGTTCGGGTTGTGCGTGACGACGACGATCGTGACGCCGTCCGGCCGCAGCGTGTCGAACAGGTCGAGGATCTCCTTCTCGGTGCTCGTGTCGAGGTTGCCGGTCGCCTCGTCGGCGAGCAGGAACAGCGGGTCGTTCATCAGCGCGCGCGCGATCGCTACGCGCTGCTGCTGGCCGCCGGACAGCTCGTTGGGCCGGTGCTCGAGGCGCCCGCCGAGGCCGACGCGTTCGGCCAGGTGCTCGGCCTTCTCGCGCGACTCCCGGCCGACGCGGCCCTGGTAGAACAGCGGCACCTCGAGGTTCTCGAGCACCGTCAGCTGCGGGATCAGGTTGAACGACTGGAAGATGAAGCCGATCTCGCGGCCGCGCACGTCGGACAGCGCGTTGTCGTCGAGCTGGCTGACGTCGCGGCCGCCGACGTGGTAGCGGCCCGCGGTCGGGCGGTCGAGGCAGCCGAGGATGTTCAGCATCGTGCTCTTGCCCGACCCCGAGCGGCCCATGATCGACAGGTAGTCGCCCTTCCTGACCTGCATCGAGACGCCGTCGAGCGCGCGCACGACGTTCTCGCCCATCACGTAGTGACGGTGCACGTCGACGAACTCGGCGATGACCGGGCGGTCGGTTGGCTGCTGCATGGTTCCTGTCCCGCTCAGTTGCCGCGTCCCGGCCGCCCGCCGCCGCCGGGGCCGCCACCGCCGTCGCCACGGCGCGGCCGGTCGCCGCCCTCGCCGCCCTGGCCGCGGTTGGGCATGGCGCTGCGCAGCAGCGCGCGCAGCTTGTCCTGGTGCGTCTGCGCGGTCTCGAGGTCGTTGGCCTCCAGCGCCTTCTTCAGGCTCCCGTAGGCCTCCTCCATCTCCTTGGCGACCTGCTCGCTGCCGCGGTCGCGCACGCCGTCGATCAGCATCTGTGTGCGGTCGAGCCGGCCCTTGTAGTCCTCGAGCTCCTCGGGCGTCATCTCGGCGAGTTTCTTGTTCATGGCCGCCATGCCGCCCTGGCCGGGTCCGCGGCGGCGCTGGCCGTCCTCGGCGCCCGGCGCGCCCGGTCCGTTGCCGGCCGCGGCCGCGGGCCTCTCGCCCTCCCTGAGCGGGGCGGGCGTCGGCGCGACCGGCTGCTCGAGCTTCGGCGCCTGCACGCCGGCCGGCATCGTCAGGTGCAGCAGGTCGCCCTCGGCGGTCCCCTGCAGGACCTCGACGCGCTCGGTGTTCTGGCGGCCGACCTGCACGGGCACCGGCACGGGGCCGCCCGCCGTCTGCTTCCAGACGTAGTTGACCGAACGGTCGCGGAACACCGCCTGCAGCGGCACCGGCAGCGTGCCCTGGATCGTGTCGACCATGATCGTGACGTTCGCCGCCATGCGCGAGCGCAGCCGGCCGTCGGGGTTGTCGCTGTCGAGCTCGACGATCGTCGTGTAGACCTTGCGGTCGCTGGTCATCCAGCCGCTGTTGCTGTCGGCGACCGGCGCCACGCTGGTGACGCGGCCCGTGAACGTCTCGCCCTGGAACGCCTCGACGACGACGAACGCGGGCTGGCCGCGCGCGACCTTGTCGACCTGCGCCTCCTGCACCTTGACGAGGCAGCGCATCTTGGTCGTGTCGGGCAGGATGATCAGCTCCTGCCGCTCGCGGACCTGCACGCCCTCGCGCACGGCCTCGCCGCCGCCGCGGTTGCGGTCGATGCGCGCGTAGACGACGGTGCCCGGCGTCGGCGCCGTGATCACCGCGCTCTTGATCTGGCGGTCGAGGTTCTCGAGCCGCTCCTTGGCCAGCGTGAACTCGGCCTCGCGGCTGGCGAGGTCGCTGTCGGCCTTGGTGACCGACGCCTCGTTGCTGGCGACCACGCGCTCGAGCTCGAGCGCCGCGTTGTCGCGGTCGCGGCTGAGCTTCAGCAGTTCCTTGCCGAGCGTGTAGTTGATCAGCAGGTCGAGGTCGTTCCACGCGAGCCGGACCTTCGACATCTGCGACTCGAAGGCCAGCTTGTCCTTCTCGAGCTCGTTGCGCGTGATGAAGTTCTTCGCCGCGAGCCGCTCGCTGTGCCCGAACGTGTCCTCCTTGACCTTGAGGTCCGCCATCGACAGGCGGATCTGGTCGGCCTGCTGCAGGATCCGGTTCGCCATCTCGCCCATGTCGCGGTCGACGGCGGCCTCCTGCTCGAGCACCGCGCGCACCTTGTCGACGAGCCGCGCGAAGCTGCGCGGGTCGACCTGCGCCACCTGGGAGCTGCGCGGCGGCGCTGAGCCGTGGTCGCCGTTCGGCGCGGCGGCGGGCGCCGGCTCGGCCGCCGGCTGCACCAGCGCCTGCAGGCGCAGCAGCATGTCGCTGTTGGAGCCGGCCCCGCTCTGGCTGCCCTTGGGCCGGCCGAGCAGCTTCTCGACCTCCATCCTGGCGATCTCGAGGTTCGACTCGGCGGTCTTGTGCTTCGTCGTGAGTTCCTTCTGCAGGATCTCCTTCTCCTTGGTCGCCTGCTTCAGCGCCGCGTCGGCCTTGGCGACCGAGATCGCCTGGTTGGCGCGCTTCTCGACGAGTTCGCTGACGTCGATCTCGACGAGTTTGTCGCCCTGCTTGACCTGCGAGCCCTCGGGGATGATGTAGATGATCGTCGCCTGGCCCTCGACCTCGGAGCGCACGATCGTCTCGCGCAGCGCCTGCAGCTCGGCGTTCTCGCGCACGGTGATCGGCAGGTCGTCGCGCTTGACGCGGAACAGGGTCGGGTCCTGGGCGGTGTCCGGCGACGAGGAGCCGGCGCAGGCCGCGAGCGCGGCGACGGCGGCCAGGAGCGGCAGGCGGGATGGGGCGGCAGTCATGGGATTCACTCGGTGGTGCGGGGCCGCGGCAGCGGCAGCGACCGGTCGAAGCGCAGGCCCGTGGGCTCGAGCACGATCGCCTCGAGGTCGTGCAGCAGCTGCAGCCGCGCGACGGCGAAGTCGACGATCGCGGCGGTCAGGTCGAGCTGGGCCTGCAGCAGGGCGTCCTGCGCGTCGAGCTTCTCGAGCGCCTGCACGCGGCCGGCGGCGTAGAGGTCGGTCGTCGCCTCGACGCGCTGCGCGGCGAGTTCGACGGCGACGGACTGGATGCGGTAGCTGTCGATCGCGCTCTGGATGTCGCGCAGCGAGGTGCGCACGTCCGCGGCGAGCTGGTCCTCGCTCTGCTCGCGCGCGCGCAGGGCGACGTCGAAGCTGATCAGCGCGCTGCGGTAGGCGTTGCGTTCGACCAGCTTGTCGAGCGCGAGGTCGAGCTCGAAGCCGGCCGACCAGTTGACTCTCGACCAGTCGAGGTTGAGGCCCTTGCCCGACTCGGCCGGCACGGCGAGCGCCGCCGTGAAGTCGAGCGACATGCGCAGCGCGTCCTCCGCGACGAGGATGCGGCGCCCGGCGTCCTCGACCTCGTCGACGATCGTGCGGTGGTCGTAGCGGCGGTCGAGCGCGAGCGCGATCGCCTGCGCCTCGTCGAGTTCGAGCGGCGCGACGCCCTGCGCCGTGAGCCGGTCGAGTTCCTCGGGGTCGAGCTCGATGGTCGCGCTGACCGGCAGGCCGAGCTTGAGCTTGAAGCGGTCGAGCGACGCCTGCAGGCGGTTCGTCGCCGCGACGCGCTGGGCGCTCGCGGAGTACTCGCTCTGCTTGGCGCGGCCGAGGTCGGTGACGGTCTTGCGGCCGGCGACGTAGAGCTCCTCGATCTGTTCGCGCGAACTCTCGAGGCTCACGTAGTTGGCCTCGACGTTGGCGAGGTCGGCGATCTGCGCGACGACGTTCCAGTAGTCGGCGACGATGCCGATCGCGAACTCGGCGCGGAAACGCTCGAAGCCGCGGACCGCGTAGACGACGTCGCGCTCGGCCTGCGTCAGCGGCTCGCGCACGATGCGCCGGCCGGCCCCGCGCAGCAGCGGCTGCGTCAGCGTCAGGTTCAGGATCGAGCTGCCGTCGAAGCTGCCGCCGTGCACGACCGAGCGCAGGAACGTGTTGACGAAGCTCGCGACGATGCGCGTGCCGGCGACCGTGTTCACCGAGCCCGACAGATCGTCGCCGAGCTGCACGTTCGCCGTCTCGTCGCTCTCGCCGCTCGCCTTGGCGCTGCCGCCGCCGCCGAACCGCAGCGCGAAGTCGTGCCGGCTGCGCGTCAGGCTCAGCGCCGCCAGGTAGAGCTGTTCCTTCTGGCGCTGGAAGTCGCGGCTGTTCTCGGCGGCGACGTCGAGCGCGTCGGCCAGCGACAGGCGCACGGCGGCGGCCGGCTGCGGCCGCTGCTGCAGCAGCCGGCTGCGCAGCGTGTCGACCGGGCGCTCGAGCGGGAAGGTGCGGGCTTCGCCGACCACCGCGGCGGTCGTGCGGCCGAGGATCCCGTAGACCTGTTCGTCGGCGGATTCCTTGGAGGCCACGGGGGACCAGCAGCCGAGCAGCGCGCAGCTGGCGAACAGCAACGTGGAGCGGTGGGGGGCGGGCAAGCGCGTCGGAATGCGTGACCGGCCGGAGCCGGATGGACTGGGGAAGGAGGTAGTAGAGGCTGCCGGATGTTTTTTCTCCCCCGCAACGCGACTGTTACTACGATAGGACGCGTGGCGGTTCCTGGTTCGTGCGCCGCAGTTCCGGCGGGGGCATGGTCTCCATCATGATCACCGCGGGCCCGACCCGCGAGCATCTCGACGACGTGCGGTTCCTGAGCAACGGCAGCTCGGGACGCATGGGGTGTGCCCTCGCCGCGGCCGCCGCCGCCGCAGGCCACCGCGTGACGCTCGTGCTCGGGCCCGTCGAGATCGCGCCGCCTTCCGGTGTCGCCGTACGCCCCGTGGTGTCGGCGCTCGAGATGATGGCGGCGGCCAGCGAGTGTTTCGGCTCGGCCGACGTGGCGATCGCGGCGGCCGCCGTCGCCGACTGGCGGCCGGCGGTCCGCGCCGTGGGCAAGCCGCCGCGCACGGGCGATCGCGTGCTGCTCGAGCTGGTACCGAATCCTGACATCGTCGCGTCGCTCGCCGCGGTGCGCGGCCGCCGGGTCGTCGTCGGGTTCGCGCTCGAGGCGACCGCCGCCGGCTTGCCCGCGGCGATCGCGCGCGGCCGGGAGAAACTGCGGCGCAAACAACTCGACCTCGTCGTGGTCAACCTGCACGAGGCGGTCGGCAGCGCCAGCAGCGACGCGGTGCTGTGTTACGCCGACGGCCGCGAGGAGGCGCTCGGCCGGCGGGACAAGGACGCGGCGGCGGCGCGCATCGTCGCCGCCGCGGTGGGACTCCATCGGGAGAAGCAGGCACCGTGAGCAGATCCAGCGAGGCGAAGGCAGGTGAAGGCGCCCCGAAGAGGCGGGCGACGCGGTTCGTGGCGCTCGAGGACGTGCCGGCCCCCGGCATGTCGGAGCGCACGCGCGAGGTCGTCGCGCTGCTGCTGTGCGGGTTCGCGCTCTATGCGCTGCTGTGCCTCGGCACGTTCCGGCTCGCGGCGTTCGACGGCACGATCCCGAGCGGCGGCCTGCAGAACCTGGGCGGCGCCGTCGGCTACTACCTCGCCTGCGGCTTCGTGCGCGCGCTCGGCTACGCGGGCTGGGCCCCGTTCGTGCTGCTGTTCGGCGGCTCGATCGCGCTGTTGGTCGGCCGGCCCCTCGAGCGCGCGGTCGTCAAGGTGCTCGGGGCCACGGTGTTCGCGGCGATGCTCGCGATCCTGTTCGCCGGCGCGGACGGCCTCGCCGGTTTCGGCGAACTCACGCCCTACGGGGCCGGCGGCCGGTTCGGGGCCGTCGTGTCGCCGCGCCTCGACGCGGCGTTCGGCGCGTCGGGGCGGCTGTTGCTGGTCGGTTTCGGCTCGATCGTCGCGGTGCTGCTGGCGACGGAGTGGCTGTTCTCGGAGTTGCTGGCCCGCGCGTTCGGCCTGCTCGAGCGCGGCTGGCGCCGCGTGCGCGGCCTGCCGCAGCCGGCAGCGGCGGTGGCGCTCGCGGGCGCGAGCGACTGCGCGGTCGAGGCCCCGCGCGGCTCGGCGCAGACCGGCGATGCGGACCGCGCGCAGGGGCCGACGGACGGACTGCGCGACTCCGGAACGGAAGAGGCCCCGCCGGAGGGCTCGAGCCGGGCCGCGCGGCGCGCGAACCGCCGCCGCGTCGAGAGTGCGGCCCCCGGTGCGGACGCGCCGGAACCCGCGGCGGCACCGGCACCGGAACCCGCACCGGAGCCCGCGGTGGCCCTGGCCCCGGCGATCCAGGCGCCTCGCGTCGAGGCGGCGTCGCCCGGCGTCCCGGCGAGCGCCGCTGCGGCCGAGCAGGCCGTCGGCGCGGAAGTCGCGGCAGCCGGTGCGCCGGCCGAACCGCCGCCCGCCCCGCCCCTCGTGCTGCGGCCCAGGCCGAGGCCGAAGCCGAAGGCGAGACAGCGCAGGCCCGGGCAGAACACGCTGCCGTTCGACGAGGCCTACCCGTACCCGCCGATCGAGCTGTTCCAGGAGGCCGTGCACACGGACCTCGGCGCCACGGCCGACGTGCTGGCGCGCGGCGGCCAGGCGATCGTGCAGAAGCTCGCGAACTTCGACATCGAGGCGAAGGTCGTGGCCGCCTCGGTCGGCCCCGCGGTGACCCAGTACGAACTGCGCGTCGCCGACTCGGTGCGCGTGCACAAGGTCGTCGGCTTCGAGTCCGATCTCGCCGCGGTGCTGAAGGCCGTGTCGGTGCGCGTCGTGGCGCCGATCCCCGGCAAGGACACGATCGGCGTCGAGGTGCCGAACCCGCAGCGGCAGAAGGTCTACATGCGCGACCTGCTCGAGCAGTTCGGCCGCGCCGAGGACCTCGCGATCCCGCTGTTCCTCGGCAAGGACGTCGCCGGCAACCCGATCGTCGAGGACCTCGCGCGCATGCCGCACCTGTTGATCGCGGGCACCACGGGCTCCGGCAAGTCGGTGTGCATCAACACGATCCTGTCGTCGATCCTGATGTCGCGCACGCCGCAGCAGGTGAAGCTGATCCTGGTCGACCCGAAGATGGTCGAGCTGCAGGCCTACAAGCGCGTGCCGCACCTGTGCTGCGACGTCGTCACGAACATGAAGAAGGCGCCGGCGGTGCTGCAGTGGGCCGTCGACGAGATGGAGAACCGCTACGCGCTGCTGTCGGCCGCGGGCGTCAACCACGTCCGCAACTACAACCGGCTCGGCCAGCAGGAGCTCGAGAAGCGCATGCAGCGCGAGGTCGACCCGGACCGCGTGCAGCTGCCCTACATCGTGATCGTGATCGACGAGTTCGCCGACCTGATGAACGTCGCGCAGAACGAGGTCGAGGAGCTGATCCAGCGCCTCGCGCAGAAGTCGCGCGCGGTCGGCCAGCACGTGATCGTCGCCACGCAGCGGCCGAGCAGCGAGGTCATCACCGGCATCATCAAGGCGAACCTGCCGTGCCAGATCTCCTTCAAGGTCAGCCGCAAGATCGACTCGCGCGTGATCCTCGACGCCAACGGCGCCGAGAAGCTGCTCGGCTTCGGCGACATGCTCTACATGCCGCCGAGCGGCGGTGCCCTGCTGCGCGCGCAGGGCACGTTCGTCGCCGACGACGAGGTGGCGGCGGTCGTGCGCTATCTGGAGCAGCACGGCCAGCAGCCGGACTTCGACCCCGAACTCGTGCAGAAGCAGTCGAGTTCGCGGCCGTCGATCGCCGACCGCGACGATCTCTACCGCGAGGCCGTCGAGGTCGTGCTCGGCCAGCAGCGCGGCTCGGCGACCCTGCTGCAGCGGGCGCTCGCGGTCGGCTACACGCGCGCCACGCGGCTGCTCGAGCTGATGGAGGCCGACGGCCTGGTCGGGCCGTTCGCCGGCTCGAGGTCGCGCGACGTGCTGCTGACGCTCGACGAGTGGAAGGCCCGCGAGGCGCAGATGGCGGAGGCGATGGAACAGCTCGAGGACGGCGCTGCGCAGACCGGGGACGAGCCCGGGGGCGAGCCCGGGGACGAGCCCGGGGACGAGGGCGCCGGGGCGGGCGCGGCACCGGCAGTGGACGGCGAGGTGGAACCGGACGCGCCGGTCCAGGACGACGAGCCCGCACCGGAACCTGATTCCGGGCGTGGGGCGGTCGGCGCGCAGGACGCGCTGCCCGGCGAAGGCGAGCCGGCCCCGGGGCGCGAATCGTGACCGCGTGCGAGCACGCCGGCGGCTCGCGATCGGCCGCGCCGGTCCCCGCGGCACCTTGGTCCCGTCGCTTGTCGGGCGATCCGTGCACCAGTAGAAGTAGAACCGTGGTTCGTCCGGCAGGACCGGACGGGCAGCAGCAACGCCCGCGGAGGGGCGCATGACCGTGAACTCGCTGGGCATTCCCGATGGAACGGACCGACCGCCGCGCACCGTGGCCGACTGGCTGTGGGCGCTGCTGCCGATCGGCGTGTCGGTCTTCTGCCTGTCCGCGCTGCTCTACTACCACCTCTACCACGACCAACTGTCCGTCGCGTCGGCCCTGCAGATCGCGGTCGCCGGCCTCTACCGGACGTTCGGCTTCGCTCCGTCGTTCGTGTTCTTCCTGCTGCTGCTGACGTGGAGCTCGATCTGGTTCGTCGCCGGCGCCGTCGAGCGCCCGGTCGGCCGCCTGCTGCGCCTGTTCGCGATGGCCGTGCTGCTCGGCGTGCTCATGAACCTCGGCGACGGCGGCGTCACGCCGGCGTTCCACAAGGGGGAAGTCGGCGCGTGGTTCGCCGAGCGTCTGGTCGCGGCGTTCGGCTTCTACCCGAGCCTCGCGATCGTCTGCATCGTCACGTTCGGTTCCCTGCTGCTCGCCACGGACTTCTTCTTCGGCGAGGGTTTCGAGCGTCTGCGCGGCCGGGCGCCGGAGACGGGCGTCGAGGCCGAGGTGGCCGACCACCTGAAAGGGCTCGCGGAGGTCCGCGCGCCGTCGCTGCCCGCGACGGCGCCGGCCGTCGGGCCGCCCGCCGCGGCCGCGGCGCCGATCGAGCCGGAGGCGACCGGCGAGGACGTCGACGTCCAGCCGGCGATCGGCGAGTTCGAACCGGTGGAGCCGGCGGTCTTCCGGCCGCGCCGGCGTTCCTACTACGAGCGACGGCAGGAGGGGGCCGGCCGTTCGGCGCCGAGCGCCGAGGACCCGTGGGTGCCCGCGGTGCCCGACGCGCAGGAGATCGAGAACGCGGAGGCGGCGGTGTCCGAGGTCTGGGCCGCTGCGGGCGAGGCCCCGGCAGCGCCTGCCGCGCGCGGGCAGGACCCGGCAGAGACCCGCGCGGCCGCCGCGCCCGGTGCGGGCGCGGAGCCGGAAGCGGGCGAATCGCCCGAACCGGAGGGGACCGGCAGCACCGCATCGCCGGCCCACGCAGCGCTGTTCGGCGGCGCGGCCGCAGCCGACGCCGATGCCTTGCCTGCGGCAGCCCCCGCCAGCGGACCATGGTCCGCGCCCGAGGCAGTCTCGGGAACCGGCGGTGCCGGCGAAGCTGCCGGGGCACCGGTGGCCGGGTCCGCGGCAGCCAGCGAGCCGGTGGAACCCAGCGAGCCGGTGGAACCCGGCGAACCGATCGTGCCGATCCCTCGCCCCGAGCCGCCGGCCGCCGAGGGTCCTCGCGAGGTTCGCGAGTCGGCCCGCCAACAGAACCTGTTCGGTCGCGCGCTCGACGAGGGGCTGGTGCGCGAGGCCATCGACGTCGTGACGACCTGGCGCCGCGCGAGCGCCACGCTGCTGCAGCGCAAGCTCCGGATCGACTACGCGCTCGCTTGCCTGTTGCTCGCCGAACTCGGCGAACGCGGCATCGTCGAACTCGAGGCGGACGCGAGCCGAGGCCGTCTGGTCGAACCGTAGCCGGCCCTGGGCGCGCGGTCCCCGCGCGACAACTTCCCACACGTCCTTCCACAGAGCATCGTGCCGCCGCGCCGGGCGGGGCGGCGGGCTCGCGCAGCGGCGGCAGTTTCCGTCGACGGGCACCTTGCGCCGCGCTGCCGCGCGCTGCTATGGAAGCACCCCGGCGGTTCCATGGGCGATATCACGAAGACCTTCGACGGGCGCGGCGTGCCGCAGAACCTCGAGGCCGAACGTTCCGTGCTGGGGGCGTTGCTGCTGCACTGCGATGCGCTCGCCGACGTCGCCTTCCTGAAGCCCGACGACTTCTACCTGCCGCGCCACCAGATGATCTACGGCGCGATCCTCGAGGCCTTCAACGGACGCCACGCGACCGATCCGATCGTCGTCGCCGAGCAGTTGTCGCGCGCGGGCAGGCTGCAGGACGCCGGCGGGCACGAGCAGCTGCTCGACCTCGTCGAGAGCGTCGTCACCGCGGCGGGCATCGTCTACCACGCCGAGATCGTGCGCGAGAAGTCCGTCACGCGGCGGCTGCTCGAGACGTGCCTCGACGTGGCGCGGCGCGCCTACGACAACGAACTCGACGCGAAGGACCTGCTCGACGAGGCGGAGCGGCAGATCTTCGAGATCTCGCGGCTCGACAAGTCCGGCGAGGCGGTCAGCATCGCGACCGTGCTGCAGTCGACCTTCGAGCGCATCGACCGGCTGCGCGAGCGCGACGGTCGACTGACCGGGCTCGGCACCGACTTCTACGACCTCGACGACCTCACGGGCGGCCTGCAGCCCGGGGAACTCGTGATCGTCGCGGCGCGGCCGTCGATGGGCAAGACGACCTTCGCGCTGAACCTGACCGAGCGGGTCGCGAGCCAGGGGGCCGCGGTGGCGTTCTTCTCGCTCCCC
>VGXW01000005.1 GCA_016873195.1 Planctomycetota bacterium
CGGCGGCGCGGGCAAGAGTTCGCTGATCGACGAACTGCTGCGGCGGTTCCTGCTCGACCTCCCGGACCTGCGCATCGCCGTGCTGTGCGTCGATCCGACGCGGCGCAAGACCGGCGGCGCCTTGCTCGGCGACCGCATCCGCATGAACGCGGCCAGCGACAGCCGCGTGTTCGTGCGCTCGATGGCGACGCGCCGCGCGAACCTGGCCCTGTCCGAGTCGGTCCGCGACGCGCTGGCGGTGCTGAAGGCGGCGGACTTCGGCCTGATCCTGCTCGAGAGCAGCGGCATCGGCCAGAGCGACACCGAGATCGTCGAGTTCGCCGACGTGTCGCTCTACGTGATGACGCCCGAGTTCGGCGCGCAGAGCCAGCTCGAGAAGATCGACATGCTCGACTACGCGGACCTCGTCGCGATCAACAAGTTCGATCGCCGCGGCGCCCGCGACGCGCTGCGCGACGTCCGGAAGCAGTACCAGCGCAACAAGAAGGCCTGGCACGTGCCGGCCGAGCGGATGCCGGTCCACGGCACGATGGCCGCGACCTTCGCCGACCCGGGCACGAACGTGCTCTACCGCGCGGTCGCCGACGCGCTCGAGCAGCAGCGCCCGGGCCGGTTCCGCGGCACGCTGCAGCTGCCCGCCGGCGAGCCGTCGACCGAACACGTGATCCCCGGCGAACGCGTGCGCTACCTCGCCGAGATCGTCGAGAACAACCAGCGCTACGACCACTGGGCGGTGGCGCAGAGCGACCTCGCCGAGCGCGCCTACGTGCTGCGCGAGGCCGCCGCGGCGCTGCCGCCGGCGGCCGGGGCGCGCGCGGAGCTCGAGGCCGCCGCCGCCGCGGCCGAACAGGCGCTGGCGCCCGAGTGCCGCGAACTGCTCGCCGGCTGGGACGAACTCGTCGGCAGCCTCGGCGCGGAGCACTCCGTGTTCCGCGTGCGCGACAAGGAGGTCCGGGTCGCGAACCACACGCGGTCGCTGTCGGGCCTCGTGGTGCCGAAGGTCGCGACGCCGCGGTTCCGCTCGCTCGGCCAGCGGCTGCACTGGCTCCTGACCGAGAACGTGCCGGGCCGGTTCCCGTTCGCGGCCGGCGTCTACCCGTTCAAGCGCACCGGCGAGGACCCGACGCGGCAGTTCGCGGGCGAGGGCGGCCCCGAGCGCACGAACCGCCGCTTCCACTACCTCGCGCACGGCCAGCCGTCCCGGCGCCTGTCGACGGCGTTCGACAGCGTGACGCTCTACGGCGAGGACCCCGCACTGCGGCCGGACATCCACGGCAAGATCGGCAACGCCGGCGTGTCGATCTGCACGCTCGACGACTGCAAGCGCCTCTACTCGGGCTTCGACCTGTGCGATCCGTTGACCTCCGTGTCGATGACGATCAACGGGCCGGCGCCGATGATGCTCGCGTTCTTCCTGAACGCGGCGATCGACCAGCAGTGCGAGCAGTGGCTCGCGCGGCACGGCGCGGTCGCCGAGGCCGACGCGGCGATCGACCGCATCTACGCCCAGCGGGGACTCGCCCGGCCGCGCTACCGCGCAGAGCTGCCCGACGGCCACGGCGGCCTCGGCACGCTGCTGCTCGGCGTCAGCGGCGACCAGGTCGTGCCGCCGGAGGTCTACGACCAGATCCGCGCCGAGACGCTCGCGACGGTGCGCGGCACCGTGCAGGCCGACATCCTCAAGGAGGACCAGGCGCAGAACACCTGCATCTTCAGCACCGAGTTCGCGCTGCGCACGATGGGCGACGTGCAGGAGTTCTTCACGCGGAACAGGGTGCGCAACTTCTACTCGGTGTCGATCTCCGGCTACCACATCGCCGAGGCCGGCGCGAACCCGATCACGCAGCTCGCCTTCACGCTGGCAAACGGGTTCACCTACGTCGAGTACTACCTGTCGCGCGGCATGGCGATCGACGACTTCGCGCCGAACCTGAGCTTCTTCTTCAGCAACGGCATCGACCCCGAGTACGCGGTGATCGGCCGCGTCGCGCGGCGCATCTGGTCGAAGGCGATCAAGCACAAGTACGGCGGCAACGAGCGCAGCCAGCTGCTGAAGTACCACATCCAGACCTCGGGCCGCTCGCTGCACGCGCAGGAGATCGACTTCAACGACATCCGCACGACGCTGCAGGCGCTCTACGCGGTCTACGACAACTGCAACTCGCTGCACACGAACTCGTACGACGAGGCGATCACGACGCCGACCGAGCAGTCGGTGCGCCGCGCGCTGGCGATCCAGCTGATCGTCAACCGCGAACTCGGCCTGGCCAAGAACGAGAACCCGCTGCAGGGTTCGTTCGTGATCGAGGAGCTGACCGACCTCGTCGAGCAGGCGGTCTACGCGGAGTTCCTGCGCCTGTCGGAGCGCGGCGGCGTGCTCGGCGCGATGGAGACGATGTACCAGCGCGGCCGGATCCAGGACGAGTCGCTGCACTACGAGACGTTGAAGTCGACCGGCGAGCTGCCGATCGTCGGCGTCAACACGTTCCTCGGCAAGGACGGCTCGCCGATCCAGGTCGTGCACGAGGTCATGCGCAGCACCGACGCCGAGAAGCAGGCGCAGATCGACGGCCTGCGCCTCTGCCACGCGGCGGCCGGCGAGCGCGCGGACGCGGCGCGCAAGGCGCTGCAGCAGGCGGCGCTGACCGGCGGCAACGTGTTCGCGGCCCTGGTGGAGGCGGCGAAGGTCTGCTCGCTCGGCCAGATGTCGGCGGCGCTCTACGAGGTCGGCGGCCAGTACCGGCGCAACATGTGACCGCGCCGGCGCGCCGGCTCACACCCACTGGCGCGTCCAGCCCGGCACGCGCTTGCCGAGTTCGTCGACCTTCGTCGCGAGGCACTCGCGCACGAGGTCGCGCGCGCGCATGTAGTGGCTGCGCAGCGTGACCTCCTTGATGCCGCCGAGCTCCGCCGAGATCTCGGCGAACGACAGTTCGCGCTGGCGCCGCATCTCGTAGACGGCGCGCATCTGCTTCGGCAGCTGCTGGGCGCACTCCTGCTCGGCCCTCTCGAGTTCGCGGAAGCGCACGATGCCGGTCGGGGTCTCGCCGCCGGCCGGCGCGTTGGCGACGATCGAGCCCGGGTTCGCGTCGCCGTCGCCGGCCGCGGTCTCGCCGCGGCCGACCAGGCCCAGCCGCCGGTCGCGGTCGAAGCGGCGCCACATGTCGCGCCACACGTTGCCGCCGATCGTCTGCACCCAGCGCCAGAACGAGTCGTGCCCGCGGTCCTCGTAGTTGTGGATCGAGGTCATCACCTTCGCCATCAGGTCGCTGACGAAGTCGTGGAACTCGGTGCCCGGCGGGAACGAGCAGTTGCCGAAGCGCGTGCGCAGGTAGTAGACGATCTTCGCCGACAGCGCGGTCCAGGCCCGCGCGGCTTCGCCGCTGACGGCCTCGCGGACGAGGAACTGCGTCTCGCCGCCGGCCGGGGGCTGCTCCGCGACGGGCGCTGGTTGCGGTCCGGACGTGTTCTTCTTGGGCTTGGTCATCGCGGGGCCCCGCGGCAGCTAGCGGCTCGTGAGGAAGCTCCCGAGGTCGGCGCCGGCTGCCGGCATCGGCGTGCGCGCGGCGAACGACGCCGGGATCGGCACCGCGCCGGGGTCGGTGTCGAAGGCTGCCCCGGACGCGCAATCATGCCACAGCAACGCCTCGAAGTGGCTCGGCACCGCGTAGTCGAACGACAGCCGCCAGGCGATGCCGCCGTCGGCCTCCTGCCAGAACAGCATGCCGGGCACCTGCTGGCCGAGCCGCTGCAGCAGCGCGGCGCCCGCCGCGAGATGGCGCAGATCGCCTTGCCACCGGCCGCGCAGCACGAAGTTCGGGCGGCGGCCGCCCGAGAACGCGTAGTCGATCGCGCGCAGGCGCGCCGGCAGCCCGCCCGGCGTGCCGTCGGCCCAGGCCGCGGCGGTGGTGGTGGCGAGCCAGGCCGCCTGCTGCGCCTCGCCGTCCGCGTCGAGCCCCGTGCGCAGCGAGCCGACGTGCTCGCGCAGTGCCGGCACGTCGAGGCCCGCGCGGCCGGCCTCGGCGACCGCCGTCGCGCGGGCGAAGAAGCCCGGCGCCGCGGCGAGCACCTGCGCGGTCGACTCGACCTCGCGCGCCGTGCCGAACACGAGCAGCGGGAACCGCCGGCCCGCGCGGTCGCGGCTCGGCACCAGCGCGCCGAACACCGCGAGCGCGGTGGCGGGCCGCTGCCAGACGAAGCGCACCGGGGCCTGCGGATCGGGACGCTGGCCGGCCAGCGCCAGGCGCGACCAGCCGTCGTGGAACCACTCGAGCGTGCGGCCGTCGGGGCCTTCCGCCGGCAGCCACTTCTGGAAGTCGCCCGCGGTGGGCAGCTTGCCGAAGAACCCGGTCCCGCAGAGGCGCATGGTCAGCGGTCCTTCCAGAGCCTGCGCGACAGCGTGTAGCTGTCGCCGGGCCAGGCCGGGTTGAACACCCGCGCGACCTCGGGCCGGCGGCACTGCACGATCAACAGCACCTTGTCGGGCCTGCCGATCAGCCCGATCTCGCTGAGCCACTCGCGGTCGTTCTCCTGCCGCACGTTGCCGATCGCGAACAGCCGCAGCAGGCTCCACAGCCCCGGCACGAGCCGCTGGCCGTTCAGCAGGTTCTCCGGCACCCGCTGGCGCCGCTCGTCGATGAGGTCCTTGATCGACAACGACACGCCCTGGCCGTCGACGAGTTCGACCGTCAGCGCGAGGCTCTCGGTCGCGCGCATCGACCAGTCGACCGGACGGCCGACCCCGAGCGCGCGGTTCTCGCCGTCGAGGCGCACGCTGCCGATCGCGCCGCCTTGCCTCTGGATCTCGAGCGTGCACTCGAGGTTCGGCGCCGGCTGCACGACCTGGCCGGCGTAGAGGATGTCGCACAGGTCACCGGCCGAGGCGGCGTCGGCGACGAACTCGGGATCCGGCGCGAACGCGTCCTTCGGCTCGAGTTTCCCGATCGTCGCGGCAAGCGTGAGCATCGACTCGAGCGCGCGCGCCAGTTCCGCCGCGTCCGCCTCGTCCGCGGCGTCGCGCGCGAACGGGAAGCCGTTCTGCAGCTTCTCCCAGTCGGGGAACACGACCTTGTCCGCGTGCTGCTGGATCTCCGCGCGGCACGCCGCGCGCTCGCGCGCGACCATCGCCTCGACCAGCGACAGTTCGAGTTCGAAGAACGGATCGCGCTGCGGCCCGGCGCTCCAGTTCAGGCCCTCGACGCGCGCGCGCTCGTCGGCGAGCCACTTCGCCGCCGCGCGCGCGCGGTCCACCACCTGCGCGAGCGTCGCCTCGGCGCGCGGGCGGCCGGGGCCCTTGTCCCAGGGTGGTTCGTTGACGAGCTGCATGCCCTGCAGCGACTCGACCATCGCGGCCAGCTCCTTGCTGCGCTCGGCGGCGAGCGGCCCGCGCTTGCCGAGCACCTCGCCAGCGATGCGGTGCGCGGCGACGAGTTCGGGCACGATCCCGAGGCGCTTCGTGCCCTCGCCGTCGGCGGCCGCCGGGATCTCCTCGCGCGCCTTCGCGAGCGCCGCGAGTCCGCCCAGCAGCTGGCTCCAGCCGGCCTCGAAGTCGGTGGCGAGCACGCGCAGGAACTCCTCGCGTTGCTGCGCCACGTGGTCGACCCAGCCGCCCCCGAGCAGGTCCGCGAGCGGCTGCCGCGACGCCGCGCCCGTCATCAGCTGCGCCTTCTGCACGTCGGCGTCGAGGTCGGCGAACAGCTGCTCGAGGGTCGGCGCCGTGGACTTCGCCGAAGCGCTGCCGAGCAGCGTGCCCGTGGCTTCGAGTTGCAGGGCCTTGCTGCTCCAGTTGCGCGCGACGGCCACGTTGCAGTCGCCGAACCGCGTCCTGCGGTCCTTGGTGCCCGCCCACGCCTTCGGGAACAACTGCGCCGTCGTCAGTTCCTTGGCCTCGCGCAGGTCGCTCTGCTGCTCCTTGCCGAGCAGCGCCAGCAGCCGCTTGCGCGCATCGTCGAGCGCGACGCGCGCCTCCGGGATCGTCAGCTCGAGGTCGGCGGCCGCGAACAGCCGTTCGAAGTGCTTCGTCTGGCTCTCGCCGTCGCCGACCGCCTTCCGCCAGATCGCTGCCGCGCTGTCCTTCTGCTCGGGACGCCGCCGGCGGAACGCCTCCACACCCGCCGCGACGTCCGCCAGTTCGCGCTCGGCCGCGGCGGCCAGCTCGAAGCGCTGCTGCTTCTGCGGACCGTCGGCCGGCGCCGGCTCGCCCTCCGCCGGCAACTTCGCGACGGCGGCCGCCGCGGCTTTGGCCACGTGGGCGCCGAGCCGCCCGTTGGCGAACGCCTGCAGCGAGCGCCGGTAGTGCTGTTCGAGGTGGTCGATCACGCCCCCGCGCTCGAGGTGGTGGCTGCCGCTCTCGAGCAGCCGCAGTTGGGCGTCGAGCGCCGCGCGCAGCTCCTCCGGGCCGCTCTCCCCGGGCGCCGCGATCGCCGCCCGGATGCGGTCGGCATCCGCGGCGAACCCGCTGCGCGTGCCCCAGTCCCAGACGATCGTCGCGACCGCGGCGAGACCGAGCGCCGCCGCCGTGCCGAGGCGCAACCACTTCGCCTGCCGCGCCGCGCGCACGCTCGGCGCCGCGAGGCCGGCGTCCTCGAACACGACCTTCGTGAACAGGTCGTCGACGAAGTAGCAGCGCCGCGATTCCTCCGGCACGTCCTGCTCGAGGTCGGCGGGCCGCAGCACCTTCAGGATCTTGTCGATCGTCGTGCCTTCCTGCGTGCCGCTGGTGAAGTAGACGCCGCGGATCGGCGACACCTCCTGGTAGGGGTTGTCCTGCTGCAGCTGCGTCAGGAAAGCCTGCAGCCGTTCCTTCACGCGCAGGAACTGCAGCGGGAACGCGTAGAGCTGCGCCTTGCGCTTCTTGAAGTGGTCGCTCGCGAGCAGGTCGACGCGGCGCACGCACAGCGACCGGTACAGCTCGTCGAACTCGCGGCCGAACTGCTCGGCCAGCGCGAAGTCCGCGCCGCGCTGGAACGGGAACGTGAAGCCCCAGACCTGCCGGCGCTGCTCCTTGTTCAGCGTGTCGAACGTCTCGACGAAACCGCGCAGGCGGTCGCACTTGGTGAACACGACGTAGATCGGGAACACCGTCTGCAACTCGCGAGTGAGCTCGTCGACGCGGTCGCGCACGCTCTCGGCGTGCGCCTGCATCTCGGCCTCGCTCGCCTCGATCAGCTCCGGCAGCCCGATCGCGACGATCGCGCCGTTGACGGGGCGATGCTTCCGGCCCCGTTTCAGCAGCTTCAGGAACGCCATCCACTCCTCGCGGTCCTCGGCTTCGGTCGTGTAGCGGCCGGCGGTGTCGAGCAGGATGCCGCGGTCGGCGAACCACCAGTCGCAGTTCTTGGTGCCGCCGAGCCCGCGGATCGCGCTGCGCCCTTTGGTCATGTACGGGAAACTGAGCCCGGACTGCCGCAGCAGCGTGCTCTTGCCCGAACCCGGCGGGCCGATCAGCACGAACCACGGGATCGAGTGCAGCGCCGCGCGGCCCATCTTCGACTTGCGCAGCAGTTCGAGCGATTCGTCGAACTGGCTCTTCAGCTGCTCGAGGTCGGCGCGCTGGTCGGGGCGCGTGCCGCCGAGCTGCGAGTCGCCCTGCGCCCGGAGCGCCTGCTCGAGCGTCGACGCGGCCCTCGCGGCGGCGCGCTGCTGCAGCGCGACGGCGGCGGCGAACCCCGCGACCACGGCGCCCGCGGCGACGTGCAGCCAGGTCCAGTCGACGCCGGACAGGTAGCCGACGAAGTAGATCGCCAGCACGAGCAGCGCGACGACGAGCAGGCCGACGATGCGCTGCGACAGCAGGCCAACGAGGAGCTTCGGCATGGGGCTATCGGGTGGCGTCCCTCAGGGTCTGGCCGACGTCGAGCGCGTTCCACCAGGTCAACAGCTCGGAGATGCCGTGCAGCAGGCCGATCACGGCGAGCCCGGCGGCGACGATCAGCCAGGTCGGCAGCCGGCCGACGCTGCGCGCGACCGACTCCTTCTGCTCCCAGTGCGGCGCGAGCGGCGTCGTCTCGCGGCCCTCGTTGATGCGGCGGCTCACCGACCACAGGATCTCGCGCAGGCGTTCGGCGCCCGACGCGTCGATGTGCATGCCCTTGAAGCCGAGGCTCAGGCAGGTCGCGTGGACCTCCAGCACGGCGACCGTGTCGGCGCCGAGCCGGCCGCCGCGGCCGAGGTTCTCGAGCCGTTTGAAGAACTCCTCGCCGGCGTTGAACTCGGCGAACAGCTCGGCGGCGAGCGGCCGCCGCAGCCACTCCTCGCGCATGGCCCAACGGCTCGCCAGCACGACCTCGTCGAGCAGCGCGACGATCGCGTACTTGGCCTGGTCGACGGTCTCCTTGGCGAAGCCGTGCTCGCGGCCGGCGGCGTCGAGCTGCGCCAGCAGTTCGCGCGCGCGCGCCGTCGTCGCGTCGTAACGCGGCGGTTCGGCGGCCTTCGACTCGACCGGGCCGGCCTGCAGCTCGACGACGAACGCGAAGAGGCCCGCGCAGAGGTCGCACAAGGTGGTGATGCGGTCGGCGGTCCGGGTCATGGGCTCACCTTCTTCACGCACAGGCACTCGACCTGCACGTCCTCGAACTCGGTCGGCACCGAGATGCACAGCGTGCGCGCGTCGCGCACCGCGTCCCAGTGCCTGCCCTCGCGCGACAGCGCGAAGTAGTGGCAACCCGGCCGCTGCGGGATGTCGCTCGGCGGCACCGGCACGTGCGTCAGCACGACGCCGCGAAGGTTCGCCATGCGGATCGCCTCCATCGACGCCGGCGAGGTCACGCGCACCTTGAACGGCGCCTCGCGGGTGAACTTGTCCGGCGACGACGGGCCCGACAGCACGAGGTAGAAGTCGGCGGCCAGCAGCGCGTCGTCCTCGATCAGGCCGAGCCACTCGTCCGGCGGCTTGCGCTTCAGCGGGATGCCGACGCAGCTCTCCGGCGCGATCGTCTGCGGCAGCTCGCGCAGGTGCTTGTCGAGCGCCTGGAACGTCGCCGTCAAGTCCTGGTGGTCGTACGGCGGCACGCCGGCCGCCGACCTGTCGGGCGCGTAGGTGCACAGCGCCCCGGCCAGCGCCGCCAGCGTGGCGTAGGCCTGCTCGGGGTGCGTGCCCGGCGTGCGGCAGTGGTGCGCGACGAGCGGCAGGTGGCTGTTGACGGTGTGCCGCAGCCAGAAGCCCGCCGCGTCGGCCGAAGTGAACTGCACGCTGCCGCCGATGCGCTGGCCACGCTTCTGCGCCAACTCCTCGCTCTTGCTGGCCAGGAACTCGGCCGTGCGTTTGAGCTGGTCGCGCAAGGTCTTCGCGGCACCGAGGCACAGGCAGGTCGGCACGAAGGCCTTGTCGAGCTGGAACGCCGAGCCGCTGCGTCTGATGCGCGCGACCTCGAGCGCCTGGAAGCCGTCGAGCGCTTCGCCGTGCCACAGCACGCGCAGGTCGAGGTCGCCGACCGCCACGTCGCGCGTCGCGGTGCCGGCGAAGTCGTCGGTGATCTCGAGCTTGCGGCGGCGGTAGCGGCCGATCGCGCTGGCGTCGTCAGCGCGCGACAACATGCCGCCGGCGCGGCCTTCGCGCACCGCGAGGTGCACGCCGAGCACCTCGTGCCCGGGCCGCAACGCGTCGGCGAACCGGCGCCGGGCCGGCAGCGGGTCCAGCGACGGCGCGCGGAACACGAGCCCGTCGCGGAACACGCCGGCGGCCTGCAGCAGCACGAACTCGCCCTGCGCGATCGCCTCCTCGTCGATCTCGAGCGCGAGCAGCCCGTGGCCGTGCGGCGACAGCGCGCCGGCGCGGCCGTGCAGCTGCTGCAGCAGGTGGCGTTCGAAGGCCTGGAAGTGCTGCGGGCCGAGGAACATGCCCTCCTCCCACAGGATCTTCTCGTTGGTCACGGCGTCGCCCTCCGCGCGGATTGCACCGGGTCAGCCGTCCGGGGACTTCGCACGCGCGGCCTCCTTGGGCTTCTCGGGCGGCGGCGGCACGGCCAGACGCTTGCCGTCGACGCGGAACGCGACGCTGCCGCCGGGCGCGGGCAGGCACAGGCGCCAGACCTCGTTCGGGTCGTCGTCGCGGTGGCCCTGGAAGTCGCCGACCAGCCCGACGCAGGCGACGTCGAGCGGCACGGTGACCTGCGCGACGGTCGGCTCGGCCACACCGTCCTTCTGCGGCAGCACCTTGATCTTCTTGACGTCGACGACGTCGGCCGCGAGGAACGCGGGCCAGTTGCGATTCTCCCTGCGCACGTCCTCGGTCAGGAAGTCGTCGAGCCGCCGCTCCTTGCCCTCGAACGCCTCGCACTTCTTCAGGAAGAACGCGTAGACGTCGACCGGGGCGCTGACGTTGTTGCGGCTCGGGTTCATCGGCTCGCCCGGCGTCGCCAGCAGTCCGACCTCCTTGGTGGTCGCGCAGCCGCTGATGAAGATGCAACCGCCGAGCAGGGCAGGCAGGGCCAGGGCCCAGAGCCTGCGGCGGGCCGGCGAGCCATTGTGGAGCGGGAGTCGATCGTGCGTCGTGTCCATCGGATCCTCAGGGCTGTTTCTTGTCGGCGTCGCGGCGGTCCTGCAGGCTCTTCTGCAGCAGGCGGTCGAGCTCGAGCTCGAATTGTTTGCCCTCGACCACCTCGTGGAAGGTCTCGACGTAGAGCTTCCACAGGTGCGAACCCGCCGCCAGGTTCGTCTTCAGGCCGCGGCCGATCTTCTCGACGAGCCGCTCGGGGTCCAGGCGGTCGCGGATGGCGCGGCGGATCGTCTGCGCGCCCGCGAGCAGCCCCTCCATCATCGCCTGCACGTCGCGGAAGAACTTGCCGAGCATGGCGCCGGACTGCTCCGGCGAGGCGGATCCGGCGGCCCAGGCCAGCAGCAGCTGGCGCAGGTCGGCCGCCGTGCGCACCGAACTCAGGCCGGTGGCGCCGGCGCTGGTCGCGCCGAGTTCGAGCTGCTGGCCGAGTTCGCGGCGCAGCAGCAGCGCGCCCTCGATCCACTTCGAGGTCGCCTCGACGAACTGGCCGAGCTTCGCCGCGAACCGCTCGATCTCGTCGGGCCGCGTGAAGTCGCCGGCGCCGACGCACGCGGAGGCCAGCTGTGCCAGCGCCTTGTGCGCGCTGGCGAAGAACTTCGCGCCGACCGGCTCCTTGCCGCCCGCCGCCGGCGCGGCCCCGCGCACGCGCTGCGCGATCTCGTCGACCTTGGCCAGCAGCCCGGCGGTGCCCAGCGCGCCCTTGGCGGCCAGCAGCACCTGCCGCAGCGCGTCCTTCTGCGCGACCGGGTCGGCCTGCAGCCGCGCGGCGTACTCGGCGAACACCTGGTCCGCGAGCCGGTCGGCCGACACGATCGACACGACCGACGTGACCTCGAGGCGGTCGGAGCCGTGGTGGAACACGAGCGTGAACGGCCGGATCCGGATCACCGAGCCGTCGTGCAGCGGCTGCGCGACCTCGCCGGGCAGGCGGATGCCGTCGACCTCGGTGCCGTTCGTGCTGTTGCGGTCGACGATCGCGTAGCCCTCGGCCTGCTTCTCGATCACCGCGTGCGCCGACGAAACCATCGGGTCGTTGAGCCGCACGAGGTTCTCGACCTCGCGGCGGCCGATCGTGACCTGCTCGCGCGTGAAGTCGTACTGCTGCGGCGCCGGATCGCCGTCCTTCTGCACCGCCAGGCGGAACCCGCCCTGCGCACGCAGCGCGGCGCCGCCGCCGGTCGGCGCGCCCTCGTCGGGCCCGCGCAGCAGTTCGCCGCGCAGCTGCTCCTGCACCTCGGCGCAGGCGGCCGCGACGGCGGCGTCGCGCGCGCCGGCCGCGAACAGGTCGACGTAGAGCCGCGCGCGCACGGCTTCGACGTCCTGGTGCACCTGCTTCAACAGGAACGGCGAACTCTCGGCGTGGCTGTCGGCGTAGCTGTAGCCCGCGATCTGCGTCGTCAGCCGGAAGGCGACGTCGAGCAGGGCCTGCCACGAACCCGCGTCGACCGGCTCGCGGTCGCCCGTGCACGCGCGCTGGTAGACGGCGCGGTCGTCCCGGCGCTGCAGCACGTTCGCCGCCGCGAAGCGCGCGCGCACCTCCTTGCCGGCCACGAACTGCTGCACGCGCGCGAGCACGGCGCGGCCGTCGACCGGCCCGCCCGACAGTTCGTCGCGCAGCTTGCGCAGGCACCTGCCGACCACGTCCTCGACCTCGTCCATCGGCTGCTGGTCGTTCGCGAGCAGCGTGCGGAACAGCAGCATGCCGAGGCCGTAGAGGTCGACCGGCGGCCCGAAGTTGCGGAAGAAGGTGCACGCGGCCTCGAGCGACTTGCCGGCCCAGCGCACGCACGGATCGTCCCGGCCGACCTCGGCGCTGGCGACGAAGCCCTTCGCCTGGATCTGCTCGAGGCGCGCCCACAGCGCCGACTCGGCGCCGAGCAGGCCCGCGCTCGGCACGAGGCAGACCCAGTCGCCGGCGCGGAAGCGCTTCAGGTTGCTGCCGCCCTGCGCCTCGACGACGAGCCGCATCCGCTCGCCGGCCGGCTCGGCGGGCCGGAACCTGACGCTCAGCGTGCTGCCCTGGCCGTCGCTGTCCTGCAGGTCCGCCGCGTGGTACGGGCGCATGCGCAGGTCCTCGCGCGCCTCGGGCCCGGGCCCGAGCAGGTCGGGCGGCTGCCCCGCCCGCACCGGCGGCCGGAACCGCACGGCGCCGCCGAGGTCCAGCAGCTGCACCTCGCAGTTCCAGCGCGAGGGCGCGCTCCTGCCCGCGGGCAGCAGCCGCGCCATCACGTTCTGCGGCGCGAGGCCGAAGTGCGGCCGGCCGGTCGCCGCGTGCACGGCGCGCAGGCCCGCGACGACCTCCTGGAACGCCCCGAGCTTCTGCCGCAGCACCTCGAGCGGGAAGCGCAGGGCGTCGCCCTGGAACAGCCACTGCGCCGGCCCGGCGAACGCGGCCGCGTGCCGCTGCAGCAGCTGCTTCTGCGCCGGCTTGCCGGCGCCGAGCACGTCGGCGAAGTCGCCGCCGCCGAGCAGTTCGCAGAGCTGGTCGTAGTCGACGTCGAGCAGCTGCAGCGGCAGCGCGACGAAGTCGTAGAACGAGACCGCCTGCAGCTGGTCCTCGGCGGGGATCCGGCCGCTCCGGGCATCGGCGGGGAAGTCGGCGGGAAAGCAGGTCGCGCGGTGCTCGCAGTCGAGGCACGGCAGCACGCCCTGCGCACGCTGCACCGCGGCGTCGCCGGCCGCGCCGTTCACGAGCCGGCCGAAGTCGCGGAACAGGTCGGCGCCGATGCGCACGGTGACGCCGTCGCGCGGCCGTTCGCCGTTGGCGCCCGGCGTGCGGTAGAAGGTGCGCGACCGCCGCTCTGCCCCGCCGCCGTAGAGGTAGCGCCAGGAGTCCTGCGAGTACTCGACGAGACCCAGGTCGGCGAGGAATGCGTCGTCGCGGCAGACCGTGAGCGCCTCGCCGGTCTCGGCGCAGACGGGGTGGAAGTAGGCGTCGCGCCTCTCGCAGTGGATCACCGGCCGCGAGGCGCGCAGGCCCGGCGGGGCGGGCACGAGGCGCGCGACGTGCGGCGAGTCGATCGCGGCGAGGTCGTGGCTCTCGCGCTGCCACAGTTCGTCGATGTCGGCGTTCGTGAGCCCCTGCCCGTGGCCCGGGCTCTGCGCCTTGTACTGGTCGCTCTGCACCTTCCCCGCGAACCGCAGCAACTCCGCGCCGCCTTCGGCGCGCAGTTCGGCCAGGAAGATGCGCGAGAAGCGGCCCTCGTGCAGCACGACGAAGCGCGCCATGCTGTCGGCCGGAGCGCGCACGAGCTGGAAGCGCAGGCCGGCCGCCGTGGATCCGAGCGTCGGGGTCGGCGCCGCGGCGCCCATGGGATGGCAGCTGTCGCGTCCCGGCATGACCGGATGAGACGGGGGGTCGGGGGGTATGTCAACTCGAGCGGGCGGCTCACGGCCCGGCCGCGCCGACCATGCCCCGCGTGACGACCGGCTCGGTCCGCGCCACCGGCGGCCGCGCCATCTCGTCGCCTTCGGGGCCGTCCATCGCCAGGTTCACCGTCAGCACCCCCACGTGCCGAGCGGCGGGTTCCTGCGACGCAACGGCCTGCGACGGGCACCGTCGTGGTAACCTGCCGGCGTGGGCGCAGGATCCTGCCCCGTCAACCGGCTGCCATGGACAAGACGCGACAATTCACGGCCGTGATCGAACGCGAGGACGACATGTTCGTCGCCCTCTGCCCAGAGTTGGACGTTGCCAGCCAAGGGGTCACTGTGGAGGAGGCACGCCGCAACCTGGTCGAGGCCATCGAGTTGTTCTTCGAGAGCGCATCCCCGGAGGAAGTGAGACAACGGCTGCACGACGAGGTCTTCGTGACGCGCGTGGAGGTCCGGGTTGCCTAGACTGCGCCGGCTCTCTGGCCGCGAGGTCTGCGCCATCCTCCAACGGCATGGCTTCGTGGTCGTGCGGCAGCGTGGCAGCCACCTGGTGATGCAGCGCGAGTCAGGGAACTCGACGATCACGGTGCCCGTCCCGGACCACAAGGAGCTGAAAACCGGCACGCTGCTGGCCATCGTGCGCCAGAGCCTCGTTCCGCGCGCGGAGTTCGAGTCGGACTAGTCGAGCGGCCGTCCCTGCGGGCCGCCCGTGGGCACCTGTGGCCCCCGGCACGCCCGGTACGCCCTTCGGCCACCGCACCGCCAGCTACGCCCAACCGCGCGCTGGTCCGGTGCCGCGGGCTCGTTATGGTCCCTCGTCCACCCTCCGCCTCTCCGCCCCTCCGCCCAACGCTCCCATGACCGCCAGACTGATCAACGGCAAAGCCATCGCCGCCACCATCCACGAAGAAGTCCGCCGCGGTGCACAGGATCTGCGCGCGCGCGGAGTGATCCCGGGCCTCGCCACCGTGCTCGTCGGCGACAACACGGCCTCGCACAAGTACGTCTCGATGAAGCGCAAGGCCTGCGCCGAGGTCGGCATCGAGAGCTTCCACCACGAACTGCCCGCGACCGCGACGCAGGCCGAAGTGCTCGCCCTCGTGCAGCGTCTGGGGGCCGACCGGAAGGTGCACGGCATCCTCGTGCAACTGCCGCTGCCCAAGCACATCGACGAGCGCGTGATCCTCGAGGCGGTGCCGATCGGCAAGGACGTCGACGGCTTCCACCCGCTGAACATCGGCGCCCTCGCGATGAAGGGCCGCGAGCCCGACTTCGTGCCGTGCACGCCCGCCGGCGTGATCGAACTGCTCGACCGCACGGGGGCGAAGATCGACGGCGCCGACGCGGTCGTCGTCGGCCGTTCCAACATCGTCGGCATGCCCGTGGCGCTCTTGCTCATCGGCCGCAACGCGACGGTGACGGTCTGCCACAGCAAGACCAAGGACCTGCCCGCGATGGTCAGGCGCGCCGACATCGTCGTCGCCGCGATCGGCAAGGCGCACTTCGTGAAGGCCGACTGGATCAGACCCGGCGCCACCGTGATCGACGTCGGCACCAACCCGGTCGACGACCCGGGCAAACCCGGCGGCAAGCGCCTCGTCGGCGACGTCGAGTTCGAGCCGGCGAAGCTCGTCGCCGGCGCGATCACGCCGGTGCCCGGCGGCGTGGGCCCGATGACGATCGCGATGCTGATGAAGAACACGCTGCGCAGCGCCGCGCGCGCCCGCGCCTGACGGTCGGCCCGTTCCCGCACCCCGCTCTTCCCCGCGTCCTGGAACCCCAACCGGCGCAGCCGTGCTGCGCCGCACTTCCCATGTCCCTCAACGACCTCGAGATCGCCCGTTCCGTCCCGCTCCGCCCCCTGTCCGAAGTCGCGCGCGCCATGGGCCTCGTGCCCGAGGACCTCGAGCCCTACGGCCACACCAAGGCCAAGATCAAGCTCGACATGCTGAAGCAGCCGGCGACGCGCAAGCCCGGCAAGTACGTCGTCGTCACCGCGATCACGCCGACGCCGCTCGGCGAGGGCAAGACGGTGCACACGGTCGGCATCAGCCAGGCGCTGAACCGCATCGGCAAACGCGCCTGCTGCGTGATCCGGCAGCCGTCGATGGGCCCGGTGTTCGGCATCAAGGGCGGCGCCGCCGGCGGCGGCTACTCGCAGGTCGTGCCGCCCGAGGAGATCAACCTGCACCTGACCGGCGACTTCCACGCCGTGACCGCCGCGCACAACCTGCTCGCCGCGTTCGTCGACGCGCACCTGTTCCACGGCAACGAGCAGCAGATCGAGCAGGTCACGTGGCGCCGCGTGCTGGACATGAACGACCGCGCGCTGCGCGAGATCGAGCTGGCGCTCGGCGAGAAGAACGGTTCGCCGCGGCGTTCGGGCTTCGACATCACGTCGGCGTCCGAGATCATGGCGATCCTCGGCCTGTCCAAGGATCTGCACGACCTGCGCAAACGTCTGGGCGCCACGGTGGTCGGCTACAAGAAGGACGGCACGCCGGTCACCGCCGAGCAGGTCAAGGCCGCCGGCGCGATGACCGCGATCCTGAAGGACGCGCTGAAGCCGACGCTGATGCAGACCCTCGAGGGCACGCCGGCGATCGTGCACACGGGCCCGTTCGCGAACATCGCGCACGGCAACAGCTCGATCGTCGCCGACTACGTGGCGCTGCGCTGCACGGACTACGTGGTCACCGAGGCGGGGTTCGGCGCCGACATGGGCGCCGAGAAGTTCTTCGACATCAAGTGCCGCGTCTCCGGGCTGCGGCCGAACGCCGCGCTGATCGTCGCGACGGTGCGCGCGCTCAAGATGCACAGCGGCCGCTTCACGATCGTCGCCGGCAAGGACCTGCCCGAGGGGCTCAAGAAGGAGGACCTCGACGCGCTCGCCGCGGGCCTCTGCAACCTCGAGAAGCAGATCGAGAACGTGCGCGTGTTCGGCGTGCCGGTCGTCGTCGCGGTCAACCGTTTCCCCGGCGACACCGACGCCGAGGTCGAGATGGTGCGCAGGGCGGCACTCGGCGCCGGCGCGTTCGCGGCGCACGTGTCGACGGTGTTCGCCGACGGCGGCAAGGGCGGCGAACAGCTCGCGCACGCGCTGGTGGCGGCCTGCGAGCAGCCGAGCGAGTTCCGGCTGCTCTACCCCAACGACGCGAGCCTGAAGCAGAAGATCGAGACCGTCGCGGCGAAGATCTACGGTGCGTCGGGCGTCGACTACCTGCCGCCGGCCGAGGCGGCGCTGGCGAAGTTCGAGCGGTGCGGCTTCGGCAAGCTGCCGATCTGCATGGCGAAGACCCAGTACTCGCTGTCGCACGATCCGGCGCTGAAGGGCCGGCCGCGCGACTACCGCTTCGTCGTGCGCGACGCGCGCGTGTCGGTCGGCGCGGGGTTCGTCTATCCGCTCGCCGGCGAGATCATGACCATGCCGGGGCTCGGCAAGGTGCCGGGCGGCGCGCGCATGGACATCGACGAGAAGGGGAACGTGGTGGGGATGTTCTGAGCCCCCGTACGCCGCAACGCGGCGTCGCACCAACCGACGAGACGCACCCCTGGCGCCGCTGCGACGTTTCCCCGGTAGCCGAGCGCGCGCCTGCGGCGCGAACCCGGTCAGGACCTCCCTCTTCTCCAGCGGGCGCCGCACGGCGCCCGCGGAGCATGGGTGACCGGTTCTGGACCGAAGCCTGGGGCCGGAAGCACCAGGCAAGGTCACGCGGGCGCGCGGGCCAGCCAGGCTGGAGAGACTACCTTCTGTGATACTATCATCGATGGTAGTATCACGGCATGGAGCAAGACACCTTCGTCGGCCGCAGGCTCTACCTCGAACGCCTGCGCGCCCACCTGGACGCGGTGGTCGCCGACGGCAGGGGGCGCATGCTCGCGGTTCGCGGCCGGCGCCAGTGCGGCAAGTCGCGCCTCGTCTCCCGCTTCGTCGCCAAGGCGAAGCTCCCGGCGTTCTACTTCACCGGCTCCCGGCAGGCGACCGTGGCGGCCGACCTGCAGTCGTTCGTCGCCGACGCCGCCGAACGCTCCACGCTGCCCGGCCGCGACGCCTTCGCCGGCGCCGTGATGCCCGGGTGGGAGGCAGCTCTGCGCATGGTCGCCAACGCCCTGCCCAAGTCCGGTCCCGCGATCGTCGTGATCGACGAGCTGCCATGGCTGCTGGAAAGGGACCCCGGCCTCGAAGGCACCCTGCAGAAGCTGTGGGACACGGTGTTCCAGCACCTGCCAGTGCTGCTGATCCTGGTCGGTTCGGATCTGTCGATGATGGAGGCACTGCAGACTCACGGCCGCCCCCTCTTCGGGCGCCCGCACGAGATGGTGGTCGAGCCGTTCCACGTCGCCGACGTCGCCAGCATGCTCGGCCTGGACGATCCGGCCAGCGCATTCGACGCCTGGCTCGTCACCGGGGGATACCCGCGCCTGCTGCTCGAGTGGCGGCGAAGCCAGAGCCTGGGTCGCTTCCTCGATGCGCAGCTGCGCGACGAGAACTCGGACCTCATGGTCATCGGCGCGCGCGTGCTCGCCGCGGAGTTCCCGTTCGAGGTGCAGGCCCGCCATGTGCTGTCCAACCTGGGCAGCGGCGAACGCTCCTTCACCGCCTTGCAGTCGCTGGCCGGGATCCGGGCGGCAGCGCTGCAGCGGTCCCTGGAACTGCTGCGCACGCAGAAGCGCCTGGTCGAAGTGGACCTGCCGCTCTCCACCAGACCGTCGCGCGAGAGCCGCTACCGCGTCGCCGACCCCTACCTGCGCTTCTGGCTGCGCTTCCTGGAGCCTTCCGCGGCCGACATCGCGCGCGGCAGGCCTGACCTGGCACGCGCACGGTTCGACCGCGACTGGACGACGTTCCGCGGCCGCGCGATCGAGCCCGTGGTCCGCACTTCGGTGCTGCGCCTGTGCGCCGGCCACCGCGAGTTCGCCGACGTGGGTGCCGTCGGCGGCTACTGGACGCGGACCAACGATGTCGAGGTGGACCTCGTCGGCGCCGACCGCGTGGGCACGGCGCGGCGCGTGGTGTTCGTCGGCTCGATCAAGTGGCGAGAGCGAAGCCCCTTCGCCCGCCCGGACCTTGACGCGTTGCTGCACAACCGCGCCCGGGTGCCCGGCGGCGGCGCCGCCAAGGTGGTCGCCGTCGCGCGCGCCGGCGCGACCGTGCGTGGGCTCGATGCGTCGTTCTCCCCCGAGGACCTGCTCGTTGCCTGGAAGTAGCCCTCACGACGATTCCTGTCGGCGCCCCGGAACAGCCGATAGCATCGGTTCGCCGGTCCCCCGCGGCCGGCCCCGAGGATCCGCCATGAGCAAGGCCAGAGCGGCGAAGAAGCCCGTCGCCCAGAACGGCACCCCGAACCCCGCGATCCGCAAGATCGGCATCAGCACCGGCGGCGGCGACGCGCCCGGCCTCAACGCCGTGATCCGCGCCGTCGTGCTCGCCGCGCACAACCACGGCTGGGAGTGCTGCGGCATCCGCGACGGCTACTCGGGCATGCTGTCGCCCGCGCGCTACCCGCAGGGCGGCATGATCCCGCTCAACCCGCAGTCGGTGCGCGGCATCACGCACCTCGGCGGCACGCTGCTCGGCACGACGAACGTCGGCCACCCGCTGCACTACCCGACCCAGCTGCGCTCCGGCAAGATCGTCGAGCGCGATCGCTCCGACGAACTCGTGCAGGCGCTCGGCGAGGCCCGCATCGACGCGGTCGTGGCGATCGGCGGCGACGGGTCGCTCGGCATCGCCAAGGTGCTCGCCGACAAGGGCGTGCGCGTCGTCGGCGTGCCGAAGACGATCGACAACGACCTCGACGGCACGGTGGTCACGTTCGGTTTCGACACCGCGGTCTCGTTCGCGACCGACTGCCTCGACCGGCTGCACACGACCGCCGCCTCGCACCACCGCATCATGGTCGTCGAGGTGATGGGCCGCTACGCGGGCTGGATCGCGCTGGCCGCGGGCGTCGCCGGCTCCGCGGACGCCGTGCTGATCCCCGAGATCCCCTACGACCTCGGCACCGTCGTCGACAAGGTGCAGAAGCGCGACCGCGCCGGTGCCGGCTTCTCGATCGTCGTCGTCGCCGAGGGTGCGATGCCCAGGGGCGGCAAGGCCTCCGTGATCGAGAAGCGGCTCGGCGCGATGGACCGGCTCGGTGGTGCCGGCGAACGCGTGGCCAAGGCCCTGCAGCAGACGACCGGCAAGGAGACGCGCCACGTCGTGCTCGGCCACCTGCTGCGCGGCGGCACGCCGACCGCGGCCGACCGCCAGATCTCGCTGCGTTTCGGCGCCGCGGCGGTGCGCGCGCTGGCCGAGGGCAAGAGCGGCGTGATGGTCGCGCTCGACCCGCCGACCGTGCGCTACGTGCCGCTCGGGGTGGCGACGAAGCGCATGAAGGTCGTGCCGCTCGACTGCGACACGGTGCTGACCGCGCGCGAACTCGGCATGTGCCTGGGCGACTAGGCACGGCCGCCGGCTCGCCCGACCGCCCGCTGCCCGGCCGCCCCCCGCGCCGCCCGCCCCCGGACCCGGCCGCGGCTGCCGAAAAACGGGCCCGCCTACGTCTTCCGGCGGCTGCGCCGCGGCCCTCCGGCCGCGACCATCCGCGCTTTCCCAGCACCCCCTCCCACGCATGAACCGCGACTTCCTGAAGGACCTCGGCATCGAGGCGAACAACTCCGGTGCCTTCGACGGCAAGTGGCTGCCCACCAAGGCCGGCCAACATCCCATCCGCTCGCCGATCGACGGCAGCCTGATCGCCAACGTGATGGCGGGCGACGTCGACGACTACTGGCGCTGCAGCAAGGCGGCCCAGGCGGCGTTCCTGCGCTGGCGCGAGGTGCCGCCGCCCAAACGCGGCGACTACGTGCGGCGCATGGGCGACGCGTTCCGGGCGAAGAAGGAGCAGCTCGGCAAGCTGATCACGCTCGAGGGCGGCAAGATCGTGCAGGAAGGGCTCGGCGAGGTGCAGGAGTGCATCGACATCGCCGACTTCGCGGTCGGCCTGTCGCGCCAGCTCTACGGCCTCACGATCGCGAGCGAACGGCCGCAGCACCACATGCGCGAGACGTGGCACCCGCTCGGCTGCGTCGGCGTGATCACGGCCTTCAACTTCCCGATGGCGGTCTGGGCCTGGAACACGATGCTGGCACTGGTCTGCGGCGACCCGTGCCTGTGGAAGCCGTCGCACCGCACGCCGCTGTGCGCGATCGCGCTGACGAAGCTCGCCGCCGAGGTGCTCGGCCCCGAGTGGTCGGCGCTCGTGCCGATGATCCTCGGCCACGACAGCAAGGTCGGCCACGCGATGGTCGGCGACCCGAACATGGTGCTGATCTCGGCGACCGGCAGCACGCGCATGGGCAAGAACATCGGCCCGCGCGTCGCGGAGCGCTTCGGCCGCTCGCTGCTCGAACTCGGCGGCAACAACGCGATCGTCGTGCTCGCCGACGCGGACCTGGCACTGGCGACCCGCGCGATCCTGTTCGGCGCGGTCGGCACCGCGGGCCAGCGCTGCACCAGCACGCGGCGCCTGTTGATCGAGAAGCCGATCTACGACGACCTCGTCGGCCGGCTGATCAAGGCCTACGGGCAGTGCAAGGTCGGCGACCCGAGCGACGGCAAGACCCTGGTCGGCCCGCTGATCGACCAGGACGCCGGCAAGACGTTCGACGAGGCGATCGCGACGATCAGGCAGCAGGGCGGCGAGATCCTGTGCGGCGGCAAGCGCGCGAAGGTGCCCGCCGCGCTGCAGGGCGGCGCCTACGTCGAGCCGACGATCGTGCGCGCGCATGCAGGCATGGCGATCGTCAAGGAGGAGACGTTCGCGCCGATCCTCTACGCGATCCCGGTCAAGGATGCCGACGAGGCGCTGCACCTGAACAACGACGTGCCGCAGGGGCTCTCTTCGTCGATCTTCACCAGCAACGTGCGCGAGGCGGAGCGCTTCCTGTCCGCGGCCGGCAGCGACTGCGGCATCGCCAACGTCAACATCGGCACCAGCGGTGCGGAGATCGGCGGCGCGTTCGGCGGCGACAAGGAGACCGGCGGCGGCCGCGAGTCGGGCAGCGACTGCTGGAAGATCTACATGCGCCGGCAGACCAGCACGGTGAACTGGGGCAAGGCGCTGCCGCTCGCGCAGGGCATCCACTTCGGGGATTGAGGCGGGCGGGGCAGCGTGGCGGGCGCGACCGGGGCGGCCGACCGCCCCGGTGGGCCCGTTCCCGGTTCCCGGCGCTGCTTCTCCGGCACGAGCTACGTGCTGGCGGGGTCGATCTGCGCGCGTCGCTCGCGCGCCGCAGCGAAGGCGAAGCACGCGAGCACGTCCGCGTGCGTCAACTGCGGGAAGTCCGCCAGCAGTTCCTGTTCGGTGCGGTCGCTGGCGAGGAAGTCGAGGATCTCGCCGACGGTCAGGCGCGTGCCCTTCACGCAGGCCTTGCCGAAGCGGATGGCGGGGTCGATCGAGATCCGGTCCATTGGGTTCATGGTCTGGCTCGGAGCACAGAGTAGCGGACCGGGCCGCCACCCACTCACCGCCGCGCCGACAGCTCCGCGCAGGAACTGAACCCCTGCGCGGGCGCGTCGCCGCACGCGGGCACGCCGACCACGCGCAGTTCGAGCGCCGCGACTGCCTCGGCGAGCCGCAGCGTGAACGACTGCCCGTCGGCGAGCGGCGGCCGCACCGTCCCGCCGGTCACCGGGTACTCGTCGAGTTCCCCCACCGTGCGCCACTCCCCGTCGGGCGACGCACGCACCTGCACGCGCGGCTTGCCCCTGCTCGTGTCGAACCAGCCGCCGTCGTGGAAACAGTGGCCGTGCGCGAACGCGACCTCGCGGATCGTCTGCACGCCATCGAAGGCGATCGCGTACCAGTCCTCGGCCGCCGGTTTGCCGTCGTAGGTGACGACGAAGCTGTCGCGGTCGCCGTCGGCGATCGCGCCGCGCACGTTGCCGGCGCGGCTCCGCGCCTCGCGCGCGGGCACCACTTCGCCCGGCACGAGCCCCGGCAGCCACACGCGGTAGCTGCCGCCGTCGCGCCCCGCCTCGGCGAACGGCGCGAGTTCCACCGGCACCGCGCGCGCCCCGTCGAGCAGTTCGATGCCCACGCGCAGGTCCGGACCCGGCAGCAGCCGCGGCGCCACGGAGCCCACGGCGAGGCGCCGCACGTCGTCCGCCGCCACCGGCAGCGCCAGCACGCACGGCCCCCACTGCAACGCCACGCGCGCCTCGTCGTGCGGATCGGACAGGCGCGTGATCCCGCAACGCAGCGCGAGTTCGACCCCCTCACCCGGCCGCCAGCCCCGCGCGGGGATCGCGACGAAGCCCGCGCGCTCGATGCGGCGTTCCTCGCCCGCGACCTTCAGCACGGCCGGCACGCCCCACTCGGGCATGCGGATCCGCACCGGGAACTCGGCCGGCAGGTCCCCCGAGAACCGCAGCGCGACGTCGCCCGTGCGCGGCAGGCCGCTCGCCAGCGAGAACGCCACCTGCTTGCCGCCGAGCGTCGCTTCGCCGTGCATCGCGTCGAGCAGGTTCAGCACCAGGGCCCCGTCCGCTGCCGTGAACGCCGCCGCGCGCGGCAGCAGCGCCATGCCGCGCGCCCCGCTCGACGAGCAGCACGTGATCGAGCCGTCGTAGGGTTTGGTGCCGCGGAGCGGCGTGTAGTAGCACCAGCGCGCGCCACCCGGATGCTGCGCGGCCGCGAGGTGATTCCAGGCGGTGCGTTCGATCTCGTCGCCGAAGCGCGCCTCGCCCAGCAGGCGCAGCAGCTCGAGGTTCAGTTGCAGCCACGTCACCGACACGCAGGTCTCGCCGAGGTTCGCGAGCGGCCCCGCGGGCAGCCGGCCGCCGCCGGTGAACAGTTCGTGCACGCTCATGCTGCCGGTCGGCAGCCGTTCGTGGGCGACAACGTCGCGCCATGCCGCGAGCACCGGCTCGAGCCATTGCCGCTCGCCGGTGGCCCGGACCAGCGCGCACAGGCCGACCAGGTTCGACAGCATCTCGTAGGCCTTGGCGTTCGCGGTGCGCGCGACGCGGCCGTGCTCGCGCAGCGCCGCGGCGATGCGCGGCCCGCCGGGCCCGTCCCAGCTCGCGACGATCGACCGCGCGAAGGTGAGGTAGCGGTCGTCGCGCGTCGCGAGATGGAGGCGCACGATCGGCTCGAGCACCGAGGTCGCCGCCATGCCGACGTGCGTGCCGGCGGTGACGATGCTGCGGCCGCCCGGCGGGAACGTGGCCAGCAGCAGGTCGGCGGCGCGCCGCGCGGCCGCGAGGGCTTCGGCGTTGCCGGTCTGTGCGTGCACTTCGAGCAGGCCGAGCAACGCGTACTTGATCGTCCAGACGTCCCAGTCCGCGCCCGGCAGCAGCTGGAAGCGCTGGGCGGGCAGGTAGGCGCCGAGGTAGCCGTCCGCTTCCTGCGTGGCGAGGAACGCGGGCACCGTGGCGTCGAGCCGCGCCTTCAGCACGGGGTCGCGCGACTCGGCCCACGCGAGCGCCGCGGCGTGCAGCCACTTGCCGAGGTGTTCGCCCATCCAGGCCTGCTTGGCGGGGCGGTGCGTGAACGGCGCGAGCCGTTCCTGCAGGTCGACGCGGTCGAGCCAGGCGGTGCGGTTGGCGTGCACGCGCGCGCCGAGGAAGCCGTCGAGGTGCACGGCGGTGGCGGGCAGCGGTTCGAGGGCTTCTGGCGACTGGGCGGCGAGCGAGAGCGTGAGCAGCGCGGCGAACATGCGCGCAGTGTCCTGCGCGGGGGCGCGGCCGTCGACGGCGGCGGCCGTGCCCATGGCGCGTAGGATGAGTTGCGGCGCATGCCTCCTCGCGGAGTTGCACCAGAACGCAGCATGGTGAACCTGCTCGATCGCCTCGACCGGCTGGGCCCGGTGTGCTTCACGCTGACGCTCTACGTCGCTCGGTGGCTCGTGCTGCTGCCGATGATGCCGATCCTGTCGGCGCTGACGCCGTCGGGGCCCGCGAACCGCGCGCTCGTCGAGAAGCTGCAGAGTTTCCCTCTGGGCGGCCTGTTCCTGAGCACCGTGCTCGTTGCGCCGGTCCTGGAGACCCTGATCGAGTGCACCCTGCCCTGCCTGCTGCTGCAGCGATTGGCTGGCCCCCCGCGCAACCCACCCGCGAGGCTCAGGCGCCGGACGATGCTCCGCGAACCCCGCGGCCAGCGGCGGCCGCAGGAGCGGCCCTGGATTCTCGTCGGCTTCTCCGCAGCCATCATGGTGCTGCTGCATCCGCTGGAAGTGCGGGTGATCGTGCCGACGGCGATCACCGGTGCGTTCCTCGGCTACACCTACGGCCACCTGGTCGCGCGCGGTCACGTCACCGCGTTCCTCGCGACGACGGCCTTCCACGGCGGCATCAACATGGTCGGAGTCGCCATTCTGGCCTTCCAGTGACGCGGCCTCGGGTGCCCGTGCCGAAGGACACGCGGCGAACGGGGCAGCGGTGCGGACCCGCGTCTGATTCGACGACGTCGCCGGCGCGACCGAGTCCAGGGCCGCAGTGGGAGAGGAAGCGGCGGCGCGGACGCCGGTCAATCCGCGAGAGCGGCCCGCAGATCCTCGCAGAACTGCGCGAACGCGCGGAGCGCAGCCAGGATGCCGAGGTCGACGCGCCTGGCCAGATCGGCACGCAGTTGTCCCGTCTGTTCCGTCCGTCGCGGTCGGTCGAGGCCCTCGGGAACGCGGTCATCGATCCAACTTCTCAGCTGGTCCTTGGCCTCACGGGGCTGCATCGACTCCGGATCCTGCGGCCGGTCGCGGTTGCCGAGCACCGCGACGACCGCTGCGTGGTCTGCGATCAGCCAGGCCTCGAACTCGCGCACCGGCACGGCGATCACGTGGGGCAGTTCAAGATCCGCAAGGTCTTGCAGCAGGCGGCGCCGTCGATCCCCGTGGCCGTCCTCGTCGACGAGCACGATGGCGACGTCGGGGCGCCGTGTCGGATCCGCGATCGTGAGCAGTCGCCTCAGGTTCTTCCGCACGAGCAGGTCGCTGCCTCGATGCGGCCTGGGCCCGAGGCGCAACGGGGAGAGGAACTGGACCGCGGCTTCCGGCAGGTTGCGGTCGCGAGCGACGACCCTGGCGACGAGAAGGTGGGCGGGACCGAGCATCTCCGCGGTGAGGAGTTCGCCCGGCTCGGGCAACCAGACCAGCGGACCGCGATCCTCGCCCGGGCCTTCCGCGTAGAGCAGGATGCGGGTCGACATCAGCGCCCCGGAACTCCACCCAATCCGCCTGACAGCCAGAGATCGCCGAGCGAGTCGTCGTACTCCCTCAGCGTCTGCTTCCACGAGGGATCGTCGACCGGCGCCTCGCGCACGATGGTCTCGCCCGTGTCCTTCGAGCGGTTGAAGAAGCGCACCTCGCGTGGTTCGACGAACTCGAGCAGCTCGGCCGAGTGCGTCGCGAGCAGGACCTGCACGGGCCGCGGGCCCAGTTCGCCGTTCGCGAGCCGGCGCAAGGCCCCGACCAGCTGGCCCATGAGGTACGGGTGGAGGCCGCGCTCGGGTTCCTCGATGGCGATCACGTCGGGCGGCGGGGATTGGTAGGGCAGCAGCAGGAACGCGAGCAGCAGGATCGACCCGTCGGAGACCTGATGCGGCTCGTACCAGAGGGTCGGGTGCCAGCGATCCTGGAAGACGACGCGGTGGTTGCCCGCCGCGTGGGGGCGCACGGCGACGTCCGCGAAGAGCGGCACCAGGGTGCAGAACTGCCGGGCGATCTCGTCCTGTTCCTTGCGCGTCAGCGTGCCGAAGACGTTCGCCACGCCGTAGCCGTTCGTCGCGAGTTGGCGCATCTCCTGGAGTTGGTTGGCCTGTCGGATCAGCTGCAGGTCGAGTTGCAGGACCATCGCGTGGGGGAAGTCGCGGGTGCCTTCCCACTTCTGTCCGCTCTGTGGAACATGCCGTTCGTCGGCTCGACCCGTTGCGTGCTCCGCGTGAACGCGAACGGTGACGGTGGCATCGCGCGCCCAGCGATCCACCGGGCTGAACGACGAACCCAGCGCTGCGAACACACTGCTTTTCCCGGTGCCGTTCGCCCCGACGAGCACGGTGAGCGGTTCGAGGTTCATCGTCACCGCGCGCAGGCAGCGGTAGTTCTCGATCGTGAGCCGCCGGATCATGGCCGACAGGCTACCACGCCCGGCGTGCCCGAGCCCGTTCGTCCACAGCTACAGCGAGTGAGCCGCGTGCCTGGGCGGCACGAGGGGACGCGACCGTCGCCAGCGACAGTGATCGCCGGTGAAACGTGCGTAGGATGTGGCCGTGCGTGAGGACGACGCAGCGTTCGCCGCGCGCGCGGCGGCCCGGGCGGAATGGCCGGTGCGGGTCTTCCGGCTCGGCGAGGAACCACCCGAGGGGCTCGACACGACGCCCGAACAGCGCATCGAGATGATGTGGGAGATGGCGGTGCAGGCCTACGGCATGGCCGGCATCCCGATCCCGGACTACGACCGCGCCCACACGCCGATCCGGCTCGTGCGCCGGGGGGAACCATGATCCGCATCGACGCTGTGTGCGCGGACTTCCAGAACATGGTGTAGCCGCTGTGCGGGACGAGGGCCGAGTTCGTCGTCAGCGGCCCCGCCCACCCCCTCAGAACGCCGCGTGCTCCGTGCGCGCGATGATCTCGTCCTGCAGCGCCTCCGACAGGTCGCAGAAGTAGTCGCTGTAACCCGCCACGCGCACGATCAGATCCCGGTGCGCGCCCGGGTCCGCCTTCGCCTCGCGCAGCTTCTGCGCGGTCACCACGTTGAACTGCACGTGGTGCCCGTCGAGCTTGAAGTAGGAGCGCACGAGTCCGCGCAGCCGCTCGATGCCCGGCTCGCCCTCGAGCAGGCCCGGCGTGAACTTCATGTTCAGCAGCGTGCCGCCCGTCTTGACGTGGTCCATCTTCGCCGCCGAGCGCAGCACCGCGGTCGGGCCGTTGCGGTCCGCGCCCTGCACCGGGCTGATGCCCTCCGACAGCGGCGCGCCCGCGCGCCGGCCGTCCGCCGAGGCGAGGCAGACCTCGCCGAACCAGACGTGGCACGTGGTCGGCAGCATCTCGAGCCGGTAGGCGCCGCCCTTGGTGTCGGGCCGCCCGTCGATCGACTCGAACAACAACCGGAACGTGCGCACCATCAGCGCGTCGGCCGCGTCGTCGTCATTGCCGTACTTCGGCATCTTGTGCACGAGCCGCGCGCGCAGCGCCGCGTCGTCCGCGCAGTCCCGGTCCAGCGCGCCGACGAGGCCCGCCAGTCCCAGTTCGCGCCGCTCGAACACGAGCCGCGCGATCGCCGCGAGGCTGTCGGTCACGCTGCCGATGCCGACCGCCTGCACGAACGTGTTGTTGTAGCGCGCGCCGCCGGCGTTGTAGTCGCGGCCCTTCGCGATGCAGTCGTCGGTGATCAGCGACAGGAACGTGTGCGGCATGCGCGTCGCATAGAGCCGCTCGATCAGCTGGTTGCCGCGGATCTTGACCTCGAGCACGTGGCGGAACTGCGCCGCGAACGCCGCGAACAGCGCGTCGAAGTCCGCGAACGACGCAAGATCGCCGGTATGCGGGCCGAGCTGCTTTTCCGTGCGCACGTCGAAACCGTCGTGCAGCGCGAGCTCGAGCATCTTCATCAGGTTGAAGTAGCCCGTCAGGATGTAGGCCTCCTTGCCGAACGCGCCGACCTCGACGCAGCCCGAGCAGCCGCCCTCGCGCGCGTCCTCGAGCGTCTTGCCCTGGCGCAGCTGCTCCTCGACCACCGCGTCGGCGTTGAACAGCGACGGGAAGCCGTAGCCCTTGCGGATCACGCGCAGCGCGTGCGCGAGCACCGCGTCGGGCGTCTTGCGCGAGACCTGCACGTTGCTGCTCGGCTGCAGCAGGTGGAAGTCGTCGATCACGTCGAGCAGCAGGTGCGTCAGCTCGTTGCTGCCGTCGCTGCCGTCGCGCAGCAGGCCCGCGAGGTTGATGTTCGCGAAGTCCGTGTAGGTGCCGCTCTCGGCCGCCGTGACGCCGACCTTCGGCGGGGCGGGATGGTTGTTGAACTTCACGAAGAAGCACTCGAGCAGTTCGCGCGCCGACTCGCGGCTCAGCGAGCCGTCGGCGAGGCCCCGCCGGTAGAACGGCAGCAGGTGCTGGTCGAGGTGGCCCGGGCTGAACGCGTCCCAGCCGTTCAGTTCGGTGATCACCGCGAGGTGGCAGAACCAGTAGGCCTGCAGCGCCTCGTGGAACGTGCGCGGCGCCTCGGCCGGCACGCGCCGGCAGATCCGCGCGATCGCCAGCAGTTCGTCGGCGCGCGCCGCGTCGCCGCAGCGGGCCGCCATCGCCTCGGCGAGATCGGCGTGCCGCGCGGCGAACAGGATCACCGCGTCGGCCGCGACCGCCATCGCGCGCAGCTGTTCGCGCTTGTCGAGCGCCAGCGGGTCGCGCGCGAAGTCGAGCGCCGCCTCGGCGCGCGCGCACTCGGCCTGCAGGTCGAGCAGACCCTGCCGGTAGAGCTTGCCGTCGGCCACCGTGTGGCCCGGCGCGCGCTGTTCCATGAACTCCGTGAAGCAGCCCGCCGCGTAGGCGTCGCGCCACTCCTGCGGCAGCTCGGCGAACATCTGGTCGCGCAGCGAACGGCCGCGCCAGAACGGGATCACCTCGCGTTCGTAGGCCGCGATCATCTCCGCGGCGACGCGGTAGCTCGTCTTCGGCCGCGAGTCGAGGATGCGCAGATCCTCGGCGCTGTGGCAGGTCAGCTCCGGATAGGTCGGCACCGCCTTCGGCCGCGGTCCGCGTTCGCCGACGATCAGCTCGTCGTCGCCGATCCAGATCGTCTTGTGCGCGCACAGGTGGTGGAAGTTCCGCGCGCGCAGGAGCGGCGCGCTGTGGCGGCCCAGGTTCTCGCGGTGGAAGGCCGTGGTCAGCAGCGCCCGTTCGGCGTCGAGGCACGGGATCGCGTCGAGGCTCGCCTCGCGCAGACGGTCGGTGCGTTCGGTCATGGGTTTCCTCCGAAGGTCGTGAGGCCCGCGTCGCGGAACGGCGCCGCGAGTGCCGCGAGTCGCGCGCGGTCGGGCGTCTGGGTGCCGCGCACCGCGCATTCCATGCCGAGGCGGGCGAACTTGGCCTCGCCGGTCGGATGGTAGGGCAGGAGTTCGACGCGCTCGATGCCGCGCAGCGGCGCCAGGAACGCCGCCGTCTCCCGCAGGTTCGCCGCGTCGTCGTTCGTGCCGGGCACGATCGGCACGCGGATCCACAGCCGCGCGCCGGCCGCCGCGAGTGCTTGCAGGTTGTCGAGGATCCGCCGGTTCGAGGCCCCGGTCGCCGCGCGGTGCCGCGCCTCGTCGAGCAGCTTCAGGTCGTAGAGCACGAGGTCCGCGGCCGCCGCAGCCAGGAGCAGCACGTCGCGCGCGACCGCGCCGCAGGTGTCGAGCGCCGTGTGCACGCCTTCGGCCCGCAACGCCCGCAGCAGCGCCGTCGCGAACGCCGCCTGCGCGAGCGGTTCGCCGCCCGACAGCGTGACGCCGCCGCCCGACTCCTCGAAGAACACGCGGTCGTGCAGCAGTTCGGCGGCGAGCGCCGCGACCGACCACGTGGTGCCGATCGCCTGCAGCGCGCCGGTCGGGCAGCGGTCGGCGTCCTCGGCCCCGCGCCCGTGCACCACGGGATCGGCGAGTTCCTGCTCGCTGCAGCGGCCGCAGCGCATGCAGCGGTGCGACAGGCGCACGAACTCCGGCTGGTCCGACTGGCTCTCGGGGTTGTGGCACCAGAGGCAGTGCAGCGGGCAGCCCTTCAGGAACACCGTGCTGCGCAGGCCGGGCCCGTCGTGCAGCGAGAACCGCTGCACGTGGAACACGAGGCCGGCCGGCGCGCCGTTCATGCCGGCCATTGTCGGCCCCGCGCACGGCGCGAGAAGTCGCCGAAGGGCGCAGGCGGCGGGCCGGTCACCTGCCGCCGCACACGTGCAGGACCATGCGCAAGATCGCGTCCTGGCACACCGGGCAGAACCCGCCCTCGGCGTTGCTGAACATCAGGCACTCGAGACTCGGCCGATAGAGGCCCTTCGCCGCGTAGCCGGCTCCCTCGAACGCGCCGACCTTGCCGCGCAGCGGGGCGAGCCGCTCCGCCCGCGCCTTCTGCGCCTTCGCCAGTTCCTCGAGCCGCGGCTGGAAGCCGTCCGCGAGGGCTTTCAGCTCCGCCTCGCCCTTGCCCTCCTGCTTCGCCTTCGCCACTGCCTGCTGCCGCTCCGCCGCGAGTTCCTGCATCGCCTGGGTCAGCCGGTCGCGCTCCTGCTGCTCCCACGGCGTCGGCAGTTCGAGCCCCGCCGACACGAGCCCCGCCCACTTCGGCCGGCCCGCCACCAGCAGCGCGGTGAGGTTCGGCTCGAGCGGTTCCTGGCCCGCCGGGTAGAAGTCGTTGTAGGCGACCTCCGAGGTGAAGTACTCGTCGCCGAGGCCCGCGAAGCTGTGGCCGAACTCGTGCAGGAACACCTTCCTGCTCAGCGCGTGGTCCGCGGTCGACGCCGCGTAGTCCTGGTAGATGCCGCCGCCGCCGTAGCGCTCGCTGTTGACGAGCAGCACCAGCGTGTCGTGCGGCGCGGCCGAGGCGATCGTGCGCAGCGCCTCGTCGTCCTCGGTCAGCAGGTAGCGGTCGAGCCCCAGCGCGTTGAAGCTGGCGCCGACGGCCGTGCGGCGGAAGCGGCCCTGCCGCGGCTCGGACACGCCGCGCTCCTGGCTCGCACGGAACACCGCGTAGACGTTGAAGCGGTCCCTGAGCGAGGCGTAGGGCTCGCAAGCCCACAGGGCCGCGAGCATCTTCTCGACGTCCTCGGCGAACGCCGCGCGGTCGTCGGCCGTGTAACCCTCGGCGACGAACGCGAGGTCGACCTTGTCGGCCGGCGCGCCGCTCTGCTGCACCGCGGTGACCGCGACGTCGGCTGGCGGCGGCAACCGGAACACCTCGGGCGCCTGCGGGTCGACGGTGCGCACGAAGACCGGCTGCAGCAGGTTCGCCCGGTCGCGCGAGGCGAGCACCACACGCACGCTTGCCTTCGGCAGCGGCACGCAGAGCCCGCGGCGGTACGCGCGCTTCTCGCCCTGCTGGGCCGGCGTCGTCGTGCGGTACTCGCCGAACAGCCCGTCGAAACCCTGCGCGTAGAGCAGCCGGTTCGTCGCGAGGTCGTAGAGCGAGATCGCGTAGCGGCCGTAGTCGAACGGTTGGTGCAGCCCCGTGCGCGGGCCGGCCCACGGGCCCTGCACGCGCAGCCGGTCGAGGCTCACGATCTCGGTCTTCTGGTCGACGGTGAACGTGAAGTCCAGGCGCAGCGTCGCGTCGGCGAAGACCTCGGCGAACGGCGGCGGCGCGGCGCCGGGCAGCCCCGGCGCGGTCTGGGCAAGGGCGGGGAGGCTCGCGAGCGCGAGCAAGAGCACGGCAGCGAGGCGGTCGTTCATGGCACGCGTCCATGTATAGCCGCGGCCGGCCCGCCGTTCCCGCGCCGCGGCGCCCGGCGCGTGCCGCTCAATGGAAACGGACCTCGCGATCGCTGAAGTCGTTCGCGGGGAACGGTTCGGTCGCGCCCACGGGCTGTCCGTCGACGGTCGCCGTGACGGTGGCCGCGCGCCAGCCTTCGAGCGCGACGAGGGCCGCGAGCAGGCAGAGCCCGAGGCGGGCCGAGCCGAGCCGCGGCCAGCGGCGCAGCGCAGAGGCCAGCAGCGAGCCGACGCCGAGCGCGACGACCGGCACGCACGTCACCCCGTGGCGCGCGTGGCCGAAGAACACCAGCAGCACGGCGAGCGAGATCGCGGCGAAGGCGAACAGCGGCCACAGCCCACGGTTCCGCCGCAGCCGGAACAGCCCCACCGCCGCGGCGGCGAGCACGAGGCAGCGCCAGACCGCCGCCCACGCGCCCTCCGGCGCGACCAGGTCGACCGGCCGCCGTTGGCCCGACAGGCCGATCGGCAGCGCGTATCCGCCGATGCCGCCCGTGGCGCCCGCGAGGCCCTGCCACAGCTTGCGCAGCAGACGCCGGCCCGTGCCGCCGGGATCCGCGAGCATCTCCTCGAGACCGAGCCGGTAGCCGTGCAGCGCGATCGCGAGGTGCGGCGGGTGGCCGAGCGAGAAGCGGCGCCGCTGGCCGGGCAGCAGGCGCAGCGAGGCCGGGTAACGATCCGCACCGCCCGAGAGCGGCGGGTCGCGGTCGTAGGCCGCGCGCGAGAAGTAGCCGGTCGACTCGCGCGAGTTGGCGAGGAAGAAGTTGTAGGGCCCGTAGAGCGCGATCAGCGGCACCGGCAGCCGCTCGGGCCAGCAGCCGAACGCCTCGCGCACGATCTCGAGGTCCGGGGCGCGCACCGCGGTGCCGCCGCGGTGCCGCACCGTCGCGTCGACGACTTCCCAGACCGTGCGCTGCGCGAAGGACGGCAGTTCGCGCACGCGTTCGCGCGCCGCCTCCTCCCACGGCAGCGACAGCGGCGGCGGCGGCGGCGGTGGCCGGTCCTGGAATGCGGTCACCCGACGCGCGGCTTCGACCTGCCACGGCGCGATCACCGCGGCGCAGGCGACCGCGGCGAGCAACAGCGACCGCCAGCGCACGCCGGTCGACTTCGCGACCACGGCGAGCACCACGAACACGAGCACGTTCTCCGAACGTACGAGGCAGACGAGGCCGTGCAGAGCGCCCCACCGCAGCGGCAGCCACACCGAATGCGGCGACGACAGCCGCGCCTGGTCGCACAGTCCGAGCAGCGCGAGCGCGAGGTAGAGCCCGTTCGCGTGCAGGCCGGCCGACGTCAGCAGCAGGTTGCTCGACGCCCCGCAGATCGCGGCCGCGAGCACGGCGGTCGTGCCGTCGACCTTTTGGCGCAGCAGGAGCCAGCACAGCGGCGCCACCGCGGCACCGGCGACCACGAACAGGAGCCGCACCGGCCATTGCACGGGCCCGCCGTCCCACAGCGCCGACACGAACCACAGCATGCCCGGCGAGCGCCACGGCAGCAGCAGCTCGGCGTCGGGCGTGCCGTTCGCGAGCCGCAGGGCCTGGTCCTGCCAGACCGGGGCGTCGCCCTGGAGACCGACGTGCCAGCCGAGGCCGCCGTCCGGGCCGCCGAGCCAGAACAGCACCCGCAGCACGAGCCCGAAGGCGAACAGGAGCCACGCGACGCGCACGCGGCCCTTGTAGCGCGGTGCGCGGGGTCCGTCACGGGCCCGCGGGACGGGGCCTGCCGAGGCAACGCCGCAGCGGCGTCGGGTGCGTAGACCGCCGCGGCGTGGAGTTCGCTCGTGCTGGTGTTGACCTCGTTCGGGAAGTTGTAGTTCGCGACGCCGCCCGAGATCGTCCACTCGTCGACCTTGCGCGAGTACTCAGGCAGCAGGTCGATCTCGGTCACCTTGCCGTCCTTGTCGGCCGGGAAGACGCTCTCGTCCCCCTGCGCGGACAGGTTCATGTTCGCCCAGGCGGTGACGGACCAGGTGGCGCCGTCGTCGGTGACCGCCATGCGCAGATCGCCCTGCAGCACGCCGTCGGTGGCCTGCGGCACGCCGCGGAAGACGTAGCTGCTGCCGACCATCAGGCTGGCGCTGGCGCTCGGCGGCTCTGTGACGCTGGCGCAGCCGGCCAGCAGGGTGGACGCGCAGAGAAGGGCGCAGCGGGTCGTGGTGTTCATTCCCGGGGTCTTCGCTCGGGGTGCGGGCGTCGGCCTGCGCCATGGAGATCGAGCGCCTGGGTGATGCGATCGCAGTTGCCGAGGGCCGTTCCGCGGCAACTCGTCAGGCTACGGCGTGCCCACCCCGCTTCCAGAGCCGGACGATGAACCTCGCGTCCTCTTCCACGAGGTCCGGCTCGGTGCCGTTGTGGGCCCGCATGCCCTCGATGATCTTGCGCGGCACTCCGAGGCCCGTTGCCTCGATGTAGCGATAGTCACGCAGCACTTCCTTGACCAACTCGTTGCGCGAGGCCCGGTAGCCAGCGCGCATCTTGTCGACGGTCACGGTGTTCGGCAGGCGTCCGGGTGAGATGACCTCCAGGCGGTCTTCGTACAGGGACAACTCGATGTCCATGACGGTGATCGTGTAGTCGCGGTGCGCGACCGCATTGACGATCGCCTCCCGCACCGCCTCCAGGGGATACTCCCACCGCTCCTGGCGTCGTCCGCCCGCGTCGATCTCCGCAACGACCGCCATGTTCCGTCGCACGAAGCTCATCGCCTGTTCGATCACACCCGCGTCCACCGCCTGGGCGATCGCCGAGGAACCGCCGGCAGCCGGTAGCCCCTGGTCCGTGCCTGCCGGTGGGAACAACGAGACCACCGCGCCGCGCAGCGAGGCCCGCTCCCTCGCGGAGTAGTCCTTCTCCCTCCCGAGGTAGGCCACGGCGGTGATGCCCGACTGCGGCAACCACCGCTTCGGGTTCTTGCCGAAGAGCAGCACGCCGCCGACTCCGGGCACGACCCGCCCATTGCTCTCGTGCATCAACTCGGTGTTGATCAACTGCCGGGTCCACGCTGCCCGAGAGACAGCATACGCCGGTGACTCCGGGGGCTCGATGCTCGGGCAACTCTGTTGGCGCACGTCGCGGAAGTAGTTGACCAGCCTGCGCATGTCGAAGTCGTCGAGGCTGCCACCCGGCACGGGCTTTCGGTCGTACTGCAGCGTGCCGGCCTGCATGTAGAGGCGGGCCTCTTCCTCCTTGGTCGCGTCCCGGGTCGTGGTGCCGACCCGCATCTGCGTCACCCAGGCGGATCCTCTCTTGGCCTTGTAGGGCTTGTCGGGAGCATCCGACGACAGGGTGATGATCCCGACGATCCTGCCAGCGCCCCAATCGATGGTCTCCCAGAACGGGATGCAGGCCGGCTGGAGGTTGTTGCCCGCGACCTGCATCACCCACTCCTCGGCCTTGTCGACGGGTCGGGTCAGCCCGGTGACCGTGCCGTCCTTCTCGACGCCGAGCAGGACGTGCCCACCTTCGAAGTTGAGCAAGGCCGCGACGTCCTTGGCCAGTTTGTCGGGATGCACGTCGTCGCGTTCGAACTCCACGCCCGACGGCTCGCCGTTGCGGATCAGATCAGCCAGTTCGGTGCGATTCATGGTTCAGGATCCGTACTTGCGGCGCCGCCGCTTGCCTCGCTCCTCGTCGGCGATTCCTCGATCGACTCGGCAGCGTCGTGGTCCGTGGGCGCCAGCACCGAGATGCCGAGTTCGCGGCGACTGTCGACCATCGTCCTGACTTGCTCGGCCGGGGCGCCGCCACCGGACCGTCCGTGAAGCCCGGCGAGGAAGTCGTGCGGGTTCACCTGCAGTGCACAGCGGTGGCAGCGATTGCCGTTCGACAGGCGGCGGGCAGGCAGGTGCAGGTCGGCGGTCATCGGGCGGTCGTGTTGGCAGCGAACGCAAGAACCATGCTTACTCCTCGTCCTCTTCGGAGAACAGGCCACGCCGCCGTTCCCGCCGCCGGCGAACGCCGCGAGGCCGTCAGCGGCCGAGCACCGCCAGCAGGCCCTGGCTCGCCGCGAGACCCGGCAGCGCGGTTCCGGCGGCATCGACGACCAGCGCCTGCGCGGCGATCCCGAGGCCGACGAACGCGGGATCGTTGGGCACCGCGAGGCCGTAGCCTGCCTCGCCGAGTCCGTTCGCGCCGGTGAGCACCGCGACCGCGCCGCCGCCGAGGTGCAGCACGCAGCCGCCCTGCAGCACCGTGGTCGCCCGGCCCACCGAGAAGCCGAACAGGCACGGGGCGAACGCGCGCGCGCGGCGCAGTTGGTAGCCGATCTGCCCGCCGAGCCGCGGCGTGCCCGCCGCGAGTTCGGGCAGGCCCGCGGCCCCCGCGCAGCCGATGCCCAGCGACTCGAGCGCGGGATTGCCGACGACGCCGAGCGGCATGCTGCCCGGCTCCATGCCCGTGACCCCGTCGTCGGCGAGGTAGTAGAGGCGTTCGCCGGCGACGCCGAGGAACTGCGGGTTGCTGCTGCCGCCGCCGGGCGCGAGGTCGGCGATGCGCAAGGTGCCCGCGGCCGTGCCGTCGCTGACGTAGGGTTCGAGCCCGTCCAGCCCGTCGCTCGCGGCGAGCAGGACCCGGTCGCCGAGCGCGGTGCCGGATACCGCCGCGACGCCGTGCTGGAACCCGGGCGCGAGGTCGGTCACGCGCAGGGTGCCGGCGGCCGTGCCGTCGCTGCGCCACAGTTCGCGGCCGTGTTGCGGATCCTCGGCGACCACGTAGACGAAGGCGCCGGCGAACGCGCTCGACAGCGCATCGCCCGGCAGCGGCAGCACCGTCCGCGTGGTGCCCGCGACGGTGCCGTCGGTGACGACCAGTTCGGTGCCCTGCAGCCGCGCGAGGCCGTTCTTCCACGGCCGCAGGCTGCCGGCCGTCGCGGCGCCCGCGACCGACCCGAGCAGCTGCTGGGTGCCGGCGACGGTGCCGTCGGTGACCCAGAGCGGTGGGTTCTGGCCGCCCCCTGTGTAGCCGAAGAACACGATGCGGTCGCCGAGCCGCGTGCAGCCGCTCGGCCAGGGGCCGGGCAGCGCCCAGGTTCCCGCGGCCGTGCCGTCGGTGCGCCAGAGCGAGTGGTTGGCACCCGCAGCCACGACGACGCCGTTGGCGACGCCGAAGGAGAGGTAGAGGAAGTGGTAGGTGAGCAGGTTCCCCGTCACGGGGACGGTGCCCGCCACCGTGCCGTCGGTGCGCAGCACGGTGAGCCGCGTGCCGAGCGGGTCGAAGTCCGCGAAGTAGAGTCCGTGGCCCTCGGCCTGCAGCTGGCCCGGCGCGCCGCCCTGTGCGCCGAGTGCGTCGTAGACGCAGGTGGTGCCGCTGGCCGTGCCGTCGCTGCGCCACAGCGCCATGCCCGTGGCCGGCGTCAGCGCCGTGAAGTAGACGACGCCGTCGAGCGCGAGGATCTCGGAGTAGCTGCCGATGCTGCCGTCCTGGCCGGGATACAGGTCGGCGACCATGTACGTGCCGGCCGCCGTGCCGTCGCTGCGCCACGGTTCGAGCCCGTGCACGCCGTCCCTGGCGAACGTGAAGAGCACGCCGTTGCACGTGACGCTCTTCTGCACCGTGTTGCCGCTGCGCGCCGACGGGGTCCACAGGGTCTGCGTGCCCGCCGCGGTCCCGTCGCTGATCGCGAGGAACGGGGTGCCCTGGCCGCCCAGGTTGAGCCCCATCACGAGCATGCGGCTGCCGAGCCGCAGCAGGCCCGGCGCGTTCGTGCCGGGCACGTTCGCCGTGGTCGTGCCGGCGGCGGTGCCGTCGCTCGCGACGACCGTGAGGCCCGTGCCGTAGCTGGAGCAGGCGAGCATCGCCCGGCCCTGGTGCACGAAGCTGCGCCAGAGCACCATGCGCGGCGGCGCCAGGACGGCGCCGAGGTCGACCACGAACTGCGTCCCCGCGACGGTGCCGTCGCTGCGCCACAGCTGCGAGCCGCAGACGGCGAACGCCGTGGTGCCGTCGCTGACGAGTCCGCCCACCGGATTGCTGCCCGCGGGCAGCAGCAGCGCGGTTCCGGCCAGGGTGCCGTCGCTGCGCCACAGGGCACCGCCGAGCACGGCCAGCAGCGACCCGCCCGCGCGCACGAGCCGTTCGGTCGACGAGGTGTTGCGCACGAAGCCCGTCGCCACGACGAGCTGCGTGCCCGCCGGCGTGCCGTCGGTGCGCCACAGCTCCGCGGTGCCCGCGGCCCCGGTCGCCAGGAAGTAGACGTGGTTGCCGAACGGCGTGAACCAGTCGGGCGAGGAACCCATCGTGGGATGGACGTCCGCGAGCCGCAGCGTGCCCGCCGCAGCACCGTCGGTGACCCACGGTTCGTTGCCGGCCGCGTCGCCGACGCCCTGGAACACGAGGCGGTTGCCGAGGCTGCCGCTCTGCACGTAGGTGCCGCGGACCTGCACGGCGGCCACCTGCACGGTCCCCGCCGCCGTGAGGTCGCTCGCCCACAGCTCCATGCCGCCGAAGATCGCGCGCCCCTGCAGCACGCCGAGCCCGCGGAAGGAGCCGGGCGAGGACGGCGCGTCGCTGACCGGCACGGTCCCGGCCGGCGTGCCGTCCGTGACCCAGAGGCGCCCGCGCTGCAGGCCGGAGCGCGTCGCCAGCAGCAGGCGGTTGCCGACCCACTGGATCGGTTCGGGCCCGCTGCTCGCGGCACCGGGGACCAGGTCGCGCAGGAGCCGTGTGCCGGCCACGGTGCCGTCGGTGACCCACGGCTCGATGCCGCCGTCCTGGCTCCAGCCGTCGAAGCAGGCCCGTTGGCCGTCGCTGCTGGCGAACTGCAGGCTGCCGTAGGCCAGTTCGCCGGTGTAGGGCGTCTGGTTGACGTCGCGCGCGAGCTGCTGCGCGGGCAGGGCAACGACCAGAAACACCGTCGCGAGGCAACGGGTCGACGGGTGGGCGAGCATGCTGGGTTCCTCGGCGGAGGGAGGCGACCGGGAACGCGAGGAGCCCAGTCTAGCGGCGATCGGGGCCGCGGTAACGGGGCGAGGCCGCCGCGGGCACCGCCCCCCTGCTACCGGCTGCGTTCGATCTCGTCGACCACGCGCGCCGCACCGTAGACGTGCCGCAGCGCCTGCAGGATGCCCTGCGAGTGCACCGAGATCGTGCGGTTGCCCCGGTCCGGCGCGAAGATGAAGTCGCCCGGCAGGCCCTCCGCGTTGCCGTCGAACGCGAGCCCGACGATCTGCTTGTCGCGGTTGATCACCGGGCTGCCCGAGTTGCCGCCGATGATGTCGCAGGTCGACACGAAGTTCATCGGCGTGCCGAGGTCGAACGCGACCGGCGGATTGCGCCACCGCTCGGGCAGGCCGAAGGCGTTGCCGTTCATCAGCGCGTCCCACGCGTCGGGCACCTGCGCGAACGAACGGTTGCGGTCCAGCATGCCGTAGAACGTCGTGAAGGGCGGCGCGACGGTGCCGTTGTAGACGTAGCCGTCGACCACGCCGTCGGAGATGCGCAGCGTGAACGTCGCGTCCGGCGGGATGCCGTTGCCGTAGACCTTGTAGAGCGCTTCGCCGAGCCGCTGGCTCTTCTGCTCCAGTTCCTGCGCCAACGGCGCGGTCGCCGCGGCCGCCGCCCCGTTGCGCGCGACCATGACGCGGGCGAGCCGCACGAGCGGGTCCTGGTTGTCTTCGAGCGAGGTGGCATCGAGCAGTTGGGCCAGCCGCCCCTCGTCGCCGAGCACGGTCTCGCCGAGCAGGCGCGCGGCCGCGGCTTCGGCGGTGCCGCCGGCCAGCGTCTGCTGCAGCAGCGGATCGCCGGCGGGCAGCATCTGCTGCATCATCCGCAGCTGCGCGGCCAGCGCCGCGGCTTCCCGTTGTGCGTCGACCGCGAGCGGCTTCTGCAGCCGCCGGCGCTGCGCCGCCGCGCCCGTGCCGCGCAGCTCCGCAGCGCGTTCCGCCTCGGGTCTGCCCATCTGCTCGCAGTAGCCGACGATCGCCGCGGCGCGGCGCAGGTACTCGCTGGTGCCGCGGCCGGCGGGCCGCAGGGCCTGCAGATCGGGCGCGTGCTGCCGCAGCTTGCCGACCAGGGCGGCGACGTCGTCCCACAGCGAGCCGTACTCGGCCTCGAGCACCGGGTCCTTGCGGATCGCCTCGCGCGTCTGCCGGTCGAAGGCCCGGCGCCGCGCGATCAGTTCCGCGTCGCGCAGCCCGAGCAGCCGGCCCGTGTAGGCCTCCTGCGAGTTCACGATGCCGAAGTACTCGTCGAACGCCGCGTCGGCGGTCTCGGGATCGGCGCGGATCGCCTGCCGCGCGCCCGCCATCATGTTGTCCAGCATCGCGACGACGAACGGGGCGCGGAAGTCGCGCTCGAACTCGAGCATCTCGGCCGTGACGAGACGGCCGGTGCGGCCCGGATTGCCGACGACGAAGACCGGCTCGCCCGGCGCGGCGCCGTTCTGGCTCCAGCGGAACCAGTGCGGCGTCGCGAGCGGCTTGCCGCCCTCGTAGACGCGGAACAGGTCGCAGTCGAACGAGTAGCGCGGATAGGCCCAGAAGTCGTAGATGCCGCCGAAGAACGCGAACGCGAGCTCGCTCGAGAACACGAGGCGCACGTCGTCGTACTTGCGGTAGCGGTAGGCCGCGAACTTCGCCCCGTGGTAGAAGGTCACGACCTGGCAGCGCAGCGGGGCCTCGGTCAGGCGCTGCTCGATCGCGGCGATCGCCGCGGTCCGCGCGGCCAGCGCGGCCTTGTGGTCCGCGGCGCCGTTCGTCGCCCCGAGCACTTCGCCGGTCACGTCCTGGATCTCGACCAGCTGCTCGACGAACAGGCCGGGCACCTTGCGTTCCTGCTCGAGCGTCGCGGCGTAGAAGCCGTCGCGCCGCAGGTTCTCGCCGTCGCGCGTGACCGCCTTCACGCCGTCGAGGCCGCAGTGGAAGTTCGTCATCACGAGCCCCTCGGCGCTGACGAACGAGGCCGAACAGTGGTTGGCGAAGCGAAGCGCCGACATGCGCACGTCGTCGAACCAGGCGGCGTCCGGCGCGAAGCCGTAGGCCTCGGCGAAGCGCGCGGTCGGCGGATGGTCGAAGGTCCACATCGTGCCGTTGAGCAGCACGGGCTTCTGGTCGGTTTGCGCGAGCGCCGCGGCGCCGAGGCAGGCGGCGGCGAGCAGGACGGAGACGAGGGAGCTTGGCTTCATGGGTCGGGGGTCGTGGCGACCGGGGGTGGCGCGAGGCGGCCGAGGGGAGGTTGCCCGCGCGAGCGAGTGTAGCCCCGGTCGCGGCCGGGTTCCGCAGGCGAGCGGGGAGGGTTCCCGACGCAATGGAGCTTCGCGACGCAAGCGCCGTGGCCGCGCATCGCCTAGGCTGCGAGCGAGCCGTGACGCCCAGGTTGCCTGCCTCGCGGGGCTGCCCTAGCATGCGCCGCCCCCCCCGCCCGCCCGCCGGGCCGTCCCCCGAGGAAGCCTCGAAGGAGCACCCATGAGAATGCGCATCCTTGCTGCACTCGTCACCACGATCGCCGTGGCCACGGCCCAGACCGACTGGCCGCAGTACCAGGGCAACCCACAGCACACGGGCTACCTGCCCGTGACCCTGAACCCGGCGACCCTGGTGCCGCGCTACACCGTGCAGGTGGCGCCGAGCGCGTGGCTCGAGCCGGTCACGGTCGCCGACGGCAAGGTCTTCGTCAGCAGCACCGACCGCTACCTGCGCACGCTCACGGCCAGCACGGGCGCGCCGCTCTGGCAGATCCAGTTTCCGGGCGTCTTCTCGGTCAACCCGCCGAGCTACCACCAGGGCAAGGTCTACCTGCAGACGGGCAACCACGGCTCGGACACCTACCTGCGCTGCTACCACGCGAACACGGGCCAGCTCGTGTTCCAGTCGGCCCACGCAGCGCAGTGGGAGTCCTACTACGCGCCGACGATCCGCGACGGCGCGGTGTGGGTGAACGGCGGCTACTACGGCGGCATGTACTCGTTCGACGCCGCGAACGGCCAGCAGCGCTGGTTCGTGCCCCTGCCGCAGTACGACGAATGGACGCCCGCGGTCGACGGGGACACGGCCTACGGCTACGTCGGCGGCACCTTGTTCGCGCTGAACCGCGACACGGGCGCCGAGCGTTACCGCATCCTCGACCCGGGCTTCAGCTGGCAGGGATGGTCGATGGGCCTGGCACCGGTGCTCGGCGGGCAGAACGACGTGCTCGTGATCCAGAGCGCACGCATGCTGCGCTTCGATCTGCAGAGCCGCACCATCGCCTGGCAGCTCCCGGGCAGCTTCACCGGCCAGCCCGCGGTGCACGCCAACACCGTGTTCGCCATCAACTCGAACAGCCTGCAGGCGCGCGCGCAGGACACGGGCGCCCTGCTGTGGTCGTGGGCCCGTCCCGGCGAGACGCTGTCGGGCAACGTCGTGGTCACGGCCCAGCACGTGCTCGTGCGCAGCGCGACGAAGACGTTCCTGATCGACCGCACGACGCACGCCGCCGTCTACGAGATCGCGGCCGCGGGCCACATCACGATCGGCGAGGGCGCGATCTACATCGCGCGCACCGACGGCCACCTGACCTGCGTGGGCTTCGCGACGCTGCCGACGGCGCTCGCGGTGACCCCCGCGCAGCGCGACTACACGGCGCCGCCGGCCCTCGTGACGATCCACGGCACCGGCTTCGCGGCCGGCACGGGCCTCACGGTCCACTTCGGCGCGCTGCCCGCCACGCAGGTGACGGTCGTCGACGACCAGACGGTGACCTGTGTGCCGCCAGCGCACGGTCCCGGGGTGGTCGCGGTGGTCGTGGAGAACAGCAACGGCCGCACTTCGCGCCCGCGCGCGTTCGCGTTCACGCCGGCGATCGACCACGCCGGCGACGCCTTCCCGGGCTCGACGCCGACGATCGCCTTCCACCAGCCCACAGGGCGGCAGGTGCTCGCTGGTTGGGGGCTCGGCCCGCGCACGGCGCTGGCGTTCCCGCCGCTGGTCGGCGTGCTGGAGATCCACCCGGCGTGGAACCTGTTCTGGACGCCGCACTGGTCGACGAACCGCTTCGACCTGCCGCTGCCGATCCCCGCGAACCCGGCGCTCACGGGCACCACCCTGCTGTTCCAGTCGCTGGTCGGCTCGAGCCTGTTCAGCAGCGCGCAGGGCACGTTCGCGAACTGCTACGCGCTGACGATCCAGTGACGCGCGGGCACGTCGACCGCGAGGCTCCCCGGGCTGCCGGTTGGCGCGAGGTCCTCGCGGCGGCCACCGCTACTTCGCGCCGCGGCCACCCAGCAGCGCGCCGAGGCAGGCCATCACCGTGCCGGCCACGATCGTGATCGCCGGCCAGAACGTGACCTGCGGCATCGCCAGCACGGTGAACAGTTCCTCCGGGGCCGGCGCCGGCAGGCCCGGCGGCAGTTTCACGTAGTGCGTCTCCCAGCCGAACTCGAGGGCCAACCAGGTGACGGCGAGCACGGGGATCCGCGCCAGCACCGCGTAGACGAACAGCAGCAGCGCCATGCGCGGCCAGGCGCAGGCGGCGATCACCACGCCGAGCGCGGCGAGACAGATGAACCACGACATGCCGCGCACCGGACCGGGGTGGTCGGCGTCGGGGAACCAGACGAGGTCGAGAGCGCGGCAGAGGGCCAAGCCGCCGAACATCACGGCGACCGCCAAGGCACTGATGGCCAGGGCCCTGCCCCGCGACCGCACGCCGGCGCCCGAGCGCTGCACGCGGAAACCGAACCAGAGGCCGAAGACGAAGATCAGCCAGCCGATGCCGACGATCGCCATGCTGCCGCCGGCCTCGGGCAGGCCGAAGAACCTCGGGCTCCACCCGGCGAGCTGACCGACCAGGCGCAGCACCGTGACGAGCAGCGTCAGAAGCGAGGGAACGAGCACCAACGAGAGCAGCCGCGGCGGTTTCTGGTCCATCGGCGGAAGCCTACGCGCCGGGGCCGCCGCCGGGAATGCCGCGATGCTGCGCGCGCCATGGCGCCGCGGCGCGGCCACGCGGCTACATTGCGGCCGCCCGATGAACCCGCGCCCCGACTTCACGAAGATCCCCTACGGCTTCGCCGAGTTCGCACCCGCCACCGCCGCCGACTGGCAAGCCGCCGCCGGCCCCACCGCGCCGTGGTCCTCGCCCGAAGGCATCGCCCACCGGATCCTGCACCAAGCCGCCGACGCGCAGGTCCCGCACGCGGGCTCCCTGCCCGGCCTGCCGCCGTTCCTCGGCGGCCCCTACGCGACGATGTTCGCGCGGAAGCCGTGGACGATCCGCCAGTACGCCGGCTTCTCCACCGCCGAGGCGACCAACCAGTTCTATCGCAAGGCGCTCGCCGCGGGACAGCCCC
>VGXW01000006.1 GCA_016873195.1 Planctomycetota bacterium
TTTTCCGACGACGTCGCGGCGCTGCTCTACCAGCCCGAAAAGGAACCGCCGAAACCCGCGGAGAAGAAGGACGGTGAGGCGAAGCCCGGCGAGCCGGGCAAGACGGAGCCGGCGAAGGCCGAGTCCGCCAAGGCCGAGGAGCCGAAGACCGAGCCCGGCAAGACGGAACCGGCCAAGACCGAGCCGGTAAAGACCGAACCGGCGAAGACGGAACCCGCCAAGGCCGAGGAGCAGAAACCCACCGAGCCGCGCGCCGAAGGCGCTCCGCCCGAGGGCGAGCGCGGTGGCCGCCGCGGCGGCCGGCGTCCCGGCGGCGCCCCCGGCACCGAGCCCGGCACCCCGGGCCGGCCCGGCGGCGAGGCGACCCCGCCCGCAGACCCGCTCGAGAAGAAGCGCCCCGAGGGCAGCGAACTCGTGATCCGCGACCTCGCGACCGGCCAGGAGCGCAAGCTGCAGGACGTGGTCGCCTACGGCCTGTCGCGCCGTTCGAAGTGGCTCTGGTACCACACGTCGGCGAAGAAGCCGGCGAAGGACGCGAAGTACGGTTTGTTCGTGGTGCCGCTGTCGGGCGGCGAGCCGATCCATCTGCTCGACGGCACCGTGCACGTCAGCAGCGTCACGTGGACGCGCAGCGAGGACGCGCTCGCGTTCACGTCGGACAAGGAGGACTTCGCCGCGGAGAAGCCCAGGAGCGACGTCTGGCTCTGGGAAGGCGGCCCCGGCCCCGCGCGGCGCATAGTGCACGAAGGCACCGTGGGCATGCCGCCGGGCAAGCGCCTCACGGGCGGCATCTCGTTCTCGCGCGACGGCTCGGTGCTCGAACTCTCGGTGCAGAACGTGCCCGAGCCCGATCCGCTGCCGATCCTGCCCGAGGACAAGGTCACGCTCGACCTCTGGAACTGGCGCGACGGCAACCTGCAGACCCAGCAGCAGAAGGGCGGCGGCCGCGACCGCAATGCGGCCTGGACCGCGGCCTATCACCGCGACCTCGACCGCTTCGTCGTGCTCGGCGACAGCCGCCTGCGCTCGCTGCGCTTCGTCGGCCCCGACGGTTCGCGGTGCCTGGGCACCGACGGCGAGCCCTACGACAAGGAAGTCAGCTGGGACGGCCGCTATCAGGACGTCTACCTCGTGAACTCGTTCGACGGCAGGCGCGAGAAGCTGCTCGAGAGACTGCGCGGCAACGTGTCGAACTCGCCGGGCGGTCGCTACCTCGTCTGGTTCGGCCCCGACTATCACTGGTGGAGCTACGACGTCGCCTCGGGCACCCGCCGCGACCTGACGGGCCACCTGCCGGTCGCGTTCCACAAGGAAGACGACGACCACCCCGAGCCCGACAGCGCGCACGGCCTCGCGGGCTGGACCGAGGGCGACGGTGCGGTGCTGATCTACGACGAGTTCGACCTGTGGAAGATCGCACCGGCGACCGGCGAAGCGGTCTGCGTCACGGACGGCTACGGCCGCGCGAACCGGCTGCGGCTGCGCGTGCAGCCGCTGCCGCGCGCCGACGAGAGCGAGTACTCGCCGGCGCAGTTGCTGTTCACCGCGGTGCAGCTGGACTCGATGGCCGAGGGCCTGTTCGTCGACTCGCTCGATCGGCTGCAGAAACCTACGCGGCTCTACCTCGCCGACAAGAACGTCGCCGACGTGACGCGGCCCAAACACAGCACGCGGTTCTTCTTCGTCCTGGGCAGCTTCGCCGAGTTCCCTGACCTGTGGACCGCCAATGCCGACTTCTCGAGCCTGCGCAAGCTGACCGACGCGAACCCGCAGCAGAAGCAGTTCCGCTGGGGCAAGGCCGAGCTCGTGCGCTGGATCGACGGCGACGGCAAGCGCACGCAGGGCATCCTGGTCAAGCCCGACGGCTTCGACCCGCAGCAGAAGTACCCGATGATGGTGTCGTTCTACGAGCGCATGACGCAGGGGCTGCACAACTACGTGGCGCCGGCCCCCGGCACGTCGCCGAACGCGAGCTACTACGTCAGCAACGGCTACCTGTGGTTCATGCCCGACGTGCGCTACGAAGTCGGCTACCCGGGGCTGTCGTGCGTGAAGTCCGTCGTCTCGGGCGTGCAGAGCCTCGTCGCGCAGGGTTTCGTCGACGAGAGGGGTATCGGCGCCTCTGGCCACAGCTGGGGCGGCTACCAGACGGCGTTCCTGGTCACGCGCACGAACATCTTCGCCGCGGTCGAGTCGGGCGCGGCGGTGTCGAACATGATCTCGGCCTACGGCGGCATCCGCTACGGCACCGGCATGTCGCGGCAGTTCCAGTACGAGAAGACGCAGTCGCGCATCGGCGGCACGCCGTGGCAGTACCCGATGCGCTACTGGGAGAACTCGCCGATCTTCTTCGCCGACAAGGTGGAGACGCCGGTGCTGCTGCTGCACAACGACCAGGACGGCGCGGTGCCGTGGACGCAGGGCATCGAGTACTTCACGGCGCTGCGGCGGCTCGGCAAGGAGGTCTACCTGTTCAACTACAACGGCGAGGACCACGGCCTGCGCAATCGCGCGAACCAGAAGGACTGGGCGCGGCGCATGGCCGAGTACTTCGCGCACCACCTGAAGAAGGAGCCGGCACCGAAGTGGATGACCGAGGGTGTGCCCTACCGCGAGCGCGATGCGGAGAAGCTGCCCTACGCGCCGAGCTACATCGACGCCTACGTGAAGCCGGCGCCGGTGAAGGCCGAGGCGCCGCCGGCCCCGGCGAAGGCCGAGGGCAAACCGGCCGAGGCGAAGGGCACGGCGAAGGACGGAGCCGCAGCGCCGGCCGAGGCACAGGCTGCGCCCGCGGTGCGCAGCGGCGGCAGGGCGCCAGCACCAGCACCCAAGCTCGCCAAAGGGGCGCAGGCCCCCGACTTCGCGGTCGGCGACGAGTCCGGCAAGGTGCACCGGCTCGCCGACTACCAGGGCCGGTTCGTGCTCGTGTGGTTCTATCCCAAGGCCGACACGCCCGGGTGCACGGCCCAGGGTTGCGGGCTGCGCGATCAGTTCGCCGAGTTCGAGCGCCGCAACGTCGCGGTGTTCGGCGTCTCGGTCGACGATGGCCCGGCGAACGCCGCGTTCCGGCAGAAACACGGCTTTCCGTTCCCGCTGCTGTGCGACACGGATCGCGCGCTGGCGGTCGCCTACGGCGCGGCCGCCGACCAGCAGGCGCGCTCCGCCCGCCGCATCGCGGTGCTGATCGGCGCCGACGGCAAGGTCGTCGAGTACTGGAACGAGGTCGATCCGCGCACGTTCGCCGCGACGGCGGTCGCGGCGCTGCCTCTGTGAGCGCCGCGTTCCGCGCGCCCGCGGACCTGCAGCTCGTGCTGACCTGCGAGCACGCGTCGAACGCGGTGCCGGCGGAACTGCACGGGCTCGGGCTGCCGGACCGCGTGCTCGCGTCGCACCGCAGCTGGGATCCCGGGGCCTTGCCGATCGCCGAGGCGCTGGCGGACGGGTTCGGCGCGGCGCTCGTCGCCGGCCGCTGGTCGCGGCTCGTCGCCGACTGCAATCGCAGCGCGGGGCATCCGCGCGTGATTGCGAACCGGATCGACGGGCGGCCGGTGCCGGGCAACGTGGGGTTGTCGCGCGCGGAGCGCGAGCAGCGGCTCGCGACGTTCTGGCGGCCGTATCGCGACGACGTGTTGGTCTACGTGACGGCGGCCGCGCGGCGCGGGCCGGTGCTGCACCTGAGTCTGCACTCGTTCGTGGAACGGCTGCGCGGCGTCGAGCGGCGGAACCACGTGGGGCTCTTGTTCGATCCGGCGCGGCCGCGCGAACGCGCGGTCTGCACGGAACTGCGCGCGGGGCTCGCGGCGGCCGGACTCCAGGTGCGCTTCAACTTCCCGTACTTCGGCCACACGGACTCCGTCGTGACGTGGCTGCGCGGCGAGTTCCCGGCCAGCCGCTACCTCGGCATCGAGGTCGAGTGCAACCAGCGGCTGTCGCGCACCGCGGCGGGGCAACGGCGGCTGGCGGTGGCCCTCGTGCGCGTCGTGGGCGCGCTGCTGCCGCGCCGACCGCGGCATTCGTGACGCCCCGCAGAGCCTGTTGCCGTCTCCGCTACGGCGCAACAGAGCCCGGATCCTCCGCCGCGGTGGTCCTGCGGGGTGGTCCTGCCGGGGCGCAGCGGTATCCTCGACAGGCACCAGGGCGCATGCGTCTTGCGCCGGCTCCCGTCCTGGGGGCCCGACACCGGGCCCGGTTCTTCGGTTTTCTCGCTCGTTTCAGGAGTCGACATGAAACCGATCACTTCCGCCGCAATCGCAACTCTGCTCGCGGTCTCCGCCGTCGCCCAGAACCAGATCCCGATCCCACCGCACGCGTCGGTCTACAACGGCTTGAGCCGCGGCTTCAACTACACCTCGCCCACGCCCCACATCATCGTCGGGCTCGGCCTGCCATACGACGCACGGCAGAGCGGCGACACCGCCAGCTACCTGGTCAGGGTGAACGGCATCGTGGCGCTCTACAGCACCGGCAACACCGGTTCGATCACGACGGGCCTCGTTGTCGCAACGGGCGACGTGGTCGACATCATCGGCAACTGGTCGCCGGCGGTGCCCGGCTACTCCACCGCGCACAACTCGTACGGCAGCAGCGCGCCCTACGCCTCGTCGGTCAACGGCGTGCCGGTCACGCTGAATCGCACCGGCTGGCAGTGGGATATCGGTGACCCCGCCTACATCAATGGTACCTACGTGACGCCGACGACGGGCTCGATCGGCCGTGTGTTCGTCACCACCAGCTGTGCCCGCTTCGTCCCCGACAGCGCCCCGACGACCGGCGTCGCCAGCATGATCCCGTTCGGCGCCCCGGTGCCGAGCACACTGTCCTCGGTGTTCGGGTCGAACAACAGCGGGAACTCCGGCGGCGCGGTCTACTTCGACATCACGCCGGCGACGAACCTCTACCTGCACGGTCTCGAGGTCAACACGTCGGCGCTGGTGGGCAGCGCGATCACGCTCGATGTCTACACGCGTTCCGGCACCTGCTCCGGTTTCGAGGGCAGCGCAGCCGGCTGGACGGCGCGCACCGCCGGCCACGGCGTCTCGGCCGGCTTCGACCAGCCGAGCCATGTCGACTTCAACGCCGGCCTCTACCTGGCTGCGGGCCTCACCCACGGCGTCGCCGTGGTCGCTCGCGATTTCGCCCATTGCTACACCATCGGCAGCGGTACCTACGCCAACGCCGACCTGACGTGGACCACGGGCTCGGCCACCAACACGCCGTTCACGGGATCCCTGTTCTCGCCGCGCACAGTCAACGCGACGCTGATCTACCACCGCGACGACGCGGGCTGGCACAACCAGATCATGCAGCTGGTGCTGCGCCAGAGCGACCTCGGCGGGGCTGGCAACATCACCGGCCTCGCCTTCGCGCCGACTTCGTCTGGTCGCCACTACAACCGCTGCCTCACGATCAGGATGACACACAAGCCGGCCGGCTACGTGCTCGCCACCACGTTCGCGACCAACATCACGAACGCTACCACCGTGCTCGACAAGGTCGACTACGTCTGGCACAACACGGCCGACCACTGGAACGAGATCGGCCTGACGCAGCCGTTCGCCTACGACGGCTCTGCCGACGTCGTGGTCGAGATCCTCGCCCGCGGCAACCACCAGCAGACCGGCTCGCTCGGCAACTTCCGCCGCGGCACCCGGCCGTGGCTCTACGCCGTCGGCTGGCCGTGGACCTCGCAGCCGGCGACGGGCACGCCGGGCAATACCGCGACGAAGATCCGCGCCAACTTCAGCTGCGCCGAGGCCGGCATGTTCGGCACGTCGTGCGGCCCGATCCGCGCCGAGCCCTTCGGCACGCCGGTGTTGGGGAGGACCTTCCGCTTCGACATCCATGGCGCGGTGCCCAACAGCGGCGCTTGCGTCGGGCTCGGCTTCAACTCCAGCTTCCCGTACCCGCTGAGCCTGAACTCGTACGGCTTCCCGAACTGCTATCAGTGGAACGACCTCGTCGCCACGAACTTCGTGGTGGTGCCGTCCTCGGGCCACTCCTGGTCCAGTATCTCGATCCCGGTCAACCTGGCGTTCGACGGGGTGATGATCTTCGGCCAGTGGTTCAACCTCGACACCACACAGCCCGGCGGCGTCACGGTGTCGAACTACATCCGGATGATGATCGGACAGCAGGACCCGTAGTGCCGCGCGCCCGGGTCGCGACCCGGCGTTCGCGGGCCCGGTCGGCACGTGGCCGCCTCCGGCCGCGAAGCCGTTGGCGGCGCCGCGCGGCACGGCTAGCCTTCGCCGCACCGATGCCGCGCCGCGCCGTGTTCTGGGCGATCGCCCTCTGTGCCGTCGCCGCCGCTGCCGCGCAAGCCTGGGCGCTGCGCTGGACCTGCGACGACGCCTACATCTCGCTGCGTTACGCGCAGCACTTCGTCGCGGGGCACGGGCTCGTCTACAACCTCGATCCGAACGAAGCGCCCGTCGAGGGCTACACGAACTTCGCGTGGACGATGTGGCTCGCGCTCGGCATGCAGCTCGGCTGCACGGGCGACCTGATCGAGATCTGGTCGATGGTCTGGGGCACGATCTTCCACGGTGGCACCGTGCTGCTGCTCGCGGCCGCCGCGTGGCGCGCGAGCGGCGGTGCCGCGCTCGCGCCGATCGCGGCCTGCGGCTACGCGGCCCTGCACCACGCTGCCTCGCTGGCGCCGGCCGGGCTCGAGACTGCGCTGTTCACGCTGCTCGCGACCGCGATGCTGCGGCTGTGCCTGCTGCTGCGCAGCGCGCGCGAAGCGTGGCTGCTCGGCTTCCTCGGCGTGCTGCTGGCGATGACGCGGCCCGACGGGGCCCTGTTCGTCGCCGTCGCCGGCCTGTTCGTGCTGCACGACGCGTGGCGGCGCCGCTCGGTCCGGCTGCTGCTCGGCTACGCGCTGCCGTTCCTGCTCGTGTTCGTGCCCTACCTGCTGTGGCGGCGCCTCCACTACGGCGACTGGGTGCCGAACACCTTCCACGCGAAGTCGGCCGCGGACCCCTACCCGAGCCAGGGGCTCGCCTACGTGTGGGAGTTCGGCAAGTGCTACTGGGCGCTGCTGCCCGTGCTGGCCGTGCCGCTCTACTGGGTCCTGCGCAGACCCGACCCGCTCGCCTCGGTTTCGCCGTTCCTCGGCCGGCGGCCGTGGCTCGCGATCCTCTGCTTCGTGGTGCCGTACACGGGCTTCGTCGTCTGGGTCGGCGGCGACTTCATGTTCGGCCGGTTCCTGCTGCCGATCCTGCCGGCCCTGCTGCTGTCGCTCGACCTCGCCTGCCTGCGCTGGCGGCCGCTCTGGCTGCAGCCAGCACTCGGCGCGGCACTCGCGGGTGGGCTCCTGCTGCGCGCGGAACCACCGTGGCTCGGCGTCTACGACAACCCGCACGGCTTCTCCGACAACCGCGCCATCTCGGTCAAGGAGTTCGCGCCGGGTCTGCCGTGGACCGAGGCGATGCGGTTCGCCGGGAACTACCTGCGCGGCGTCTGCGCGGGCCTGCCCGTGCGCGTTGGCATCGTCGGCAGCCACGCGAACCTCGCCTTCCGCGCCGAGGTGCCCGTCGCCGTCGAGTGCGCCGCGGGCCTCACCGATGCGCGCATCGCGCGCACCGAGGTGGCGGTGCGCGGCACGCCGGGCCACGAGAAGGGCTGGGCTCTGCACCTCGACTACCTGATCCGCGAGCGGCGCCTGCACTTCATGCTCGACCTCTCCTTCAAGACCGGCGACCTCTGCGATGCCTGGCGGGAGGTGACGTTCCCCGTGCTGCCCGCGCGGCTCGTCACCTACGACCGCGCGCTGCTGCAGGAACTGAAGCGCCGCGACCCCAACATCGTGTTCACGGACGTCGAGGCAGAGCTCGACGCCTACCTCGCCGAACTGCCGAAGAAGACCAAGGCGGAAGTGGCGCGCGACTTCGAAGCGCTGCGCGGCTTCTACTTCGACGTCAACGACGACCCCGCGCGCAAGCGCAGGTTCGAGGAGTTCCTGCGGTGAGCTGCGCTCCGCCGCCGCTGCTCGGACGGGGCCCGCAGCGCCTGCTGCTCGCGGGTCTCGCGCTGCTCGCGATGGCGCTCGCCGTCTCGCGGTGGTGGGTCTGCGACGACGCGTTCATCAGCCTGCGCTACGCCGAGAACCTCGTCGCGGGCAAGGGCCTCGTGTTCAACGAAGGGGAGCACGTCGAGGGCTACTCGAACTTCCTGTGGGTGCTGCTCGCGGCGGCGGCGCAGGGGCTCGGCCTCGACCCGGAAGCCGCCGTGCAGTGGCTCGGCGTGCTCTGCCTCGGCGCGCTCGTGTTCGTCACCGCGTGGACCGGCCGGCGCCTCGTGCCCGGACAGAGTTCGTTCCTGCCGCTCGCGGCGATCGGCACGGCGCTGCACCACCACCTGCAGGACTTCGCGACCTGCGGCCTCGAGACGCTCGGCTTCGTGCTCGCGGTCACGGCGCTCGCGGGCGTGCTCGCGGGGGCCGAGCGGCCGCGCGACTTCGCGCTGGCGGGCCTGCTGGCGGTGACCGCGGCGCTGCTGCGGCCCGACGGTGCGCTGTTCCTTGCGCTCGCGGGCGTGCTCGCGGTGCTGGCGAGCCTGCGCCAGCGGCGGTGGGGGCCCGCAGTCGCCAACGCGCTGCCCGGCCTGCTCTTGTTCGTACCGTTCCTGCTGTGGCGCCACGCCTACTACGGCGACTGGCTGCCGAACACCTTCTACGCGAAGTCGGCGCACGACCCCTATCCGGGCCAGGGCTGGTTCTACGTGCGATCGTTCCTGAACGGCTACTGGGTGCTGTGGCCCGCGTTCGCGGCGTTGCCGGCGCTCTTGCTGCTGCGCCGGCGCGGCGGCGCCATGCCGCTGGTCGCGGGGCTGGCGCTCGCCTACTTCGGCTTCGTGATCTGGGTCGGCGGCGACTTCATGTTCGCGCGCTTCTGCCTGCCGGTGGTGCCGCTGCTCTACCTCGTGTTCGAGGGCCTCACGCGGCGCTACGTCGTCGGCCCCGCGCGCTGGGTCGCCGTGGCCCTGGTGGCGGCCGGCGCGCTCTCGTGGCAGCCGCGCGCGGACATGCAGGTGCCCGGGCAGACCGTGCAGGGCGTCGCCGACGAACGCGCGCAGTACCCGCCCGAACGGGTCGCCGCGATCCGCGCTGCGGGCCGCCGGCTGCGCGAACTGCTCGGCGACACGGAGCTGCGCGTGGCCTTCTCGGGCACGCAGGCGATGCTGGTGCACGACGCGCAGGTCGCCTACGCGCTCGAGGCGGTGACGGGGCTCACCGACCGGTTCCTCGCGCGCCAGCCCGTCGGCGAACGCAGCGACGTCGGCCACGAGAAGGGCATCTTCCGCAGCTGGCCGACGACGGACTACGCGCTGCAGACGCAACGCGTGCACCTGTTCCTGTTCGACTGGCCCGCGCAGATCGCGCTGTTCCCGTTCCTGCGCCTGTCGATCGACGGCGACCGCTACACCGTCGTGCGCTGGGATCCGGCGGTGATGCAGAAGCTGCTGGGCCGCCCCGGCGTGGCGGGCACTGACCTGCCGGCATGGATCGACGAATACGCCAAGGCCATCGACGGCCAGGACAGGGCGGCGGTCGCGTTGCTGCTGCAGGCGCTCGACCTCGTCTACTTCCGCTGGAACGAGGACTCCCTGCGGCGCAGGGTCTTCACCGAACGGCTGGCGCGCGGATAGTCGGTGCGGCCGCTGGTCCGGTGGCCGCGGCTCCCGGGCCCTTGGCGCGCGCCCGAGGGCCGGCGAACATCCTGCCGCCGGCCGCCGGGCCGGATCCGTTCGTCGATTCCCCCTCGCCCGATCCGATGACCGCCACGTCCGGCCGCTTCCTCTACGGCACCTCCAGCTGGTCCGAACCGAGCTGGGACGGCGTCTTCTACCCGCGCGGCACGAAGCCCGGCGACCGGCTGGCGCACTACGCCCGCCAGTTCCGCACCGTCGAGGCCGACTCGACCTACTACGCGATCCCGCCGCGCGAACGCGTGCTCGGCTGGCGCGACAAGACGCCGGCCGGGTTCGTGCTCGCCGCGAAGTTCCCGCGCTCGATCGTGCACGCCGGCCAGGGCGAACGGCCCGACGGCACGCGCGTGCTGGTGCCCGAGCACCATGCGCGCGACACCGGACGCTTCCTCGAGGCGATGGCGGGGCTCGGCGACAAACTCGGCCCGCTGGTGCTGCAGTTCCCCTACTTCAACCGTTCGGCGTTCGCCTCGCTGGACCCGTTCCTCGAGCGGCTCGACGCCTACCTGGCCGGGCTGCCCGGTCCGCGCAGCGGCGGCCCGCGGCTCGCCGTCGAGGTGCGCAACAAGAACTGGATCCAGGCACCGCTGCTCGCCTGCCTGCGCCGGCACGGCACGGCGCTGGCGCTCGTCGACCTCGCCTACCTGCCCCCGCCGTGGGAACTGCCCGCCGGGCTCGACCTGCTGACCGCCGACTTCGCCTACGTGCGGCTGATCGGCGACCGCAAGCTGGTCGAGGAACGCACCGGATCCTTCGACCGGATCGTCGTCGACCACGGCGATCGGCTGCGGCACTGGGCGGACCACCTGCGCGAAGTGATCCCGCGCGCCAGGCAGACGTTCGCCTACGCGAACAACCACTTCGCCGGCCACGGCCCGGCGACGATCCGCGAACTGGCGCAGCTGGTGGGGCAGGAGTGCGCGCCGCTCGGTCCAGAGGAGGCCGGCTGGGTGGGGCGCGGGTGAACCGCGCCCGGCGCGGCTACTTCTTCAGCACCGCGACCAGCGCGGCGAGCAGCAACGACGCCACGCCGCCGAGCCCCACGACGAGGATCGGGTCGCGCCACGGCGAGGCGGCGCCGCCGGTGGGATCGGCCGGTTCCGGCACTCCGGCAGCGGGGGCGCCGTGGTCTTCCGCCGCGGGATCGGCGGGGTGGTCGGCGCCGGGCGGCGGCGCGACCACGGTCAGATCCTCGTCGTTCGCCGGCGGCTGCTGCGGCACAGGCACCTCGCGGCCGTGCTGCGGTGCCGTCGCGGCGCCGTGCTTCTCCTGCGGCGCACTGCCCGCGTGGCGCGGCGGGGCGCTTTCGCCAGCCGGGGCCGGAGGCGGCGCGGCCTCCGGTTCGGCCGCGTCCTTGAGCCAGACGATCTCGCCCGACGCCAGGTCGTAGACGGCCGGCAGCATGGCCAGGCGTCCCTGCTGCTCGAGGTCGCGCAGGATCGCGCTGCGCGAGCGCGCCTCGACGACCACGCGCTGCACGTTGGCCCGCACCGCGAGGTCGACGAGGGCCTGGCCCGTGGCTCCGCCGCGGCGCGCCTTCTCGACCGGTGGCTCGAGGCGCGCCAGCAGCGCGCGCAGGTTCGGGGTCAGCTGCTGGCCTTCGGGGTGTTCGGCCGCGGCGGCGACGGCGCCGCACCGCGTGTGGCCGAGCACGACCAGCAGCGAAGCGCCGAGGTCGCGGGCGCCGCGTTCGATGCTGGCGAGCACATGGTCGTTGAGCGCGTTGCCGGCGACGCGGATCACGCACAGCTCGCCGAGACCGGCGTCGAACAGGTGCTCGGGCGCCACGCGCGAGTCGGCGCAGCACAGCACGATCGCGAGCGGGCGTTCGCCGTGCGTCAACTGCTCGCGGCGCGTCACGGAGAGGTCGCCGGCCGGCAGGCCGTCGCCGAGGAACCGCCGGTGTCCCGCCTGCAGCAGGCGCAGCGCCACGTGCGGCGGCGCGGCCACCGGCACCGGGGGCAGCGCGCGCAGCGCCGCGCTGGCCGGTTCGGCGGGCAGCGGCCGGTTCGGCAGCCACTCGACCTCGCCGCTCAGCAGGTGGTAGCGCGCCGGCACCATCTTGAAGCGGCCGACGCGCGCGAAGCGGCGCAGCAGCGGGCTCCGGCGCAGGCACTCGGTCACCGTGAGCTGCGCGTGCTCCTCTTCGCACGCGTCCGTCAGTTCCGCGCCGGCGAGTTCGCGCTTCTGCACCTTGCGCACGGCCGGCTCGATCTGTTCGAGCAGGCCCTGCAGCACCGCGCTCGGCGCGGGTTCGGGATGCTCCTGGCCGGCCGCGGCGACCTGGGCCACGGCGGCGGCGACGGCGTCGCAGCCTTCGTGGCCCAGCACGACGCAGAGCGGCACGCTCAGGTGGTCGACCGCGTACTCGATGCTCGCGATGGTCTCCGGATCGGCCGCGTGGCCCGCGACGCGGATCACGAACAGTTCGCCGAGGCCGGCGTTGAACACGTGTTCGGGCACGACGCGGCTGTCGGCGCAGCACAGCACGATCGCGAACGGGCTCTGCCCGCGGGCCAGCGTGCGGCGCACGCCCTCGCCGAGCGGCTGCGGCACGGACCGGTCGGCGGCGAACCGGCGGTTGCCGTCCTGCAGGGCGCGCAGCGCCTCGTCGGGAGTTCGCTGCGCGGCGAGCGGCGCGGCGATCGCGATTGCCAGCCAGGCCAGGGCCTTCTGCGTGGTGCATGCCATGGAGTGCGTCTCCCGGTCGTCGGGTTCCGCGGCGGGCATCGGCAGGCGCTGTGGGGGAACTGCACGGCGTCGGGCACCGGACCGTGGCACGGCCGCTCCGCGGCGCCTGCGGCGCTGCAGCACCGGCCCGCGGCGGGCATTGACGTGGTCTGCGCCGTCGCTACCCTTCTTCGCCTTCCATCCCGGGCCCTGCTGCCCGCGGACCGTTCCCGGCGCGCCTGCGGCTGCTCCGGGCGCCCTGGCAACCAGAGCCGCGCGGCACATCCGAGCGTGCCTTCTCCGCATGTCTTCCCCGACCCCACCGACCCGCCCCGCCATGTCCGACAAGAAGGAATCGAAGGACGTCCAGCAGATCCGGACGTGCCGCAACTTCGGCGTGATCGCGCACATCGACGCCGGCAAGACGACCTTCAGCGAGCGCATCCTCTACATCACCGGCAAGAGCCACAAGGTCGGCGAGGTGCACGAGGGCGAAGCGACCATGGACTACCTCGAGGAGGAACGCAAGCGCGGCATCACGATCACGTCCGCCGCGACGACGTGCCACTGGCGCGAGCACCGCATGAGCCTGATCGACACGCCCGGCCACGTCGACTTCACGGCCGAGGTCGAGCGCTCGCTGCGCGTGCTCGACGGCGCCGTCGGCGTGTTCTGTGCGGTCGCGGGCGTACAGCCGCAGTCGGAGACGGTCTGGCGCCAGGCCAACCGCTACAAGGTCCCGCGCGTCGCGTTCGTCAACAAGATGGACCGCACGGGCGCCGACTTCTACAAGGCCGTGGCGTCGATGCGCACGCGGCTCAATGCCAACCCGGTGCCGATGGTCATGCCGATCGGCAAGGAGAAGGAGTTCCACGGCGTGGTCGACCTCGTCGACATGCGGGCCTGCACCTGGACCGAGGACGATGCGCGCGAGATGCGGGTCGGTGCGATCCCGGACGACCTGCTCGCCGAGGCGAGGAAGCGCCGCGAACAGCTGGTCGAGGCGGTCGCCGAGTGCGACGACGTCGTGCTCGAGAAGTTCGTCGAAGGCGAAGAGGTCACGATCGCCGAGTTGATGGCGGCGATCCGCAAGGGCACGCTCGAACTGAAGATCACGCCCGTGTTCTGCGGCGCGGCGTTCAAGGACAAGGGCGTGCAGAACGTGCTCGACGCGATCGTCGACTTCCTGCCGAGCCCGCTCGACGTGCCGCCGATCGAGGGCACCGACCCGGAGACCGACGAGAAGATCGTGCGCGAACTGCTGCCGGACCAGCCGTTCGCCGCGCTCGTGTTCAAGACGATCAGCGACCCCAACGGCGACCTGACGTTCGTCCGCGTCTACACCGGCGAGATGCACCAGGGCGAGAAGTACTACAACGCGCGCACGAGGCGCTTCGAGCGCATCGGCCGCCTCGTGCGCATGCACGCCGCGCAGCGCGAGCCGATCGACGTCGCGCGCGCGGGCGACATCGTCGCCGCCGTCGGCATCAAGGACTCGATCACCGGCGACACGCTGTCGACCCGCGAGCACCCGGTGATCTACGAGGCGATGGACTTCCCGGACACCGTGATCAGCATGGCGATCGAGCCCAGGTCGGGCGGCGACCGCGACAAGCTCTCGGAGGTGATCGGCAAGCTCGTGCGCGAGGATCCGACCTTCAAGGCGCGCACCGACGAGCAGACCGGGCAGATGGTCATCTCGGGCATGGGCGAACTGCACCTCGAGGTGAAGTGCAACATGATCATGAACGACTACCGGATCCCGGTGACGGTCGGCCGCCCGAAGGTCGCCTACAAGATGACGCTGAGGGGGCCGAAGCAGGTCGAGGCGCGGCACATCAAGCAGTCCGGTGGCTCGGGCCAGTTCGCCGTGGCGCGCGTGCGTTTCGGCACCGACCCCGAGGTCGAGACGCTGAACTTCGTCGACGCGGTCAAGGGCGGCTCGGTGCCGCGCGAGTACATCCCGGCCGTCGAGGCCGGCATCGAGGCCGCGATCAAGGGCGGCGGCCGCATCGGCTTCCCGTACTGCAAGATCACGGCGGAGCTCTACGACGGCCAGGCGCACGACGTCGACTCGAGCGCGATGGCGTTCGAGGCCGCGGGCGTGCTCGCGTTCCGGCTGGCGGCCGAGAACAACAGCCAGCTGCTCGAGCCGATCATGAAGATCGAGATCGAGGCGCCCGAGGACAAGACCGGCGACGTGATCGGCGACCTCAGCAGTCGCCGCGGCATCATCGAGGAGATGATCAGCAAACCGGGCGGCATCTCCGCCGTGACCGGCAAGGTGCCGCTCGCCGAGATGTTCCAGTACTCGACCTCGCTGCGCTCGCTGACGCAGGGCCGCGGCACCTACACGATGGAGCCCGCGTCCTACGAGCCGGTGCCGCCGAACATCGCCGAGAAGGTGCTCGACGAGTACGGCAAGGGGTGAGTTCCACCCGCCGCGGCGCGGCTCGATAGAAACCGCCGCAGCGGCGCCCGAGCGCGTGGTTTCGTCCGTTGCAGGTCGCCGCGTTGCGGCGGTGGGAACCTCAGTCCGGCGGCGAGACGCCGGCGTGGGCCACGACGAGCAGCACGCAGGGCTCGGCCCCGCCGCCCGCGAGCGCGACCGGCGCGTGGCCGGTTCCTGCCTCGTGCACGCGGACCTGTCCGGCGCGGTGCTCGCCGGACTCGTCGCGGTAGCCGCCCTGCAGCACGAGCGTTTCCTCGCGGCCGCGGTGCACGTGCGCCGGGCAGCCGCAGCCCGGCTCCATGCGCACCAGCAGCACGGCGCGGCCCGATCGTTCGTCGCGGCAGTAGCGGTGCACGGCGACGCCGTCGTGGCGTGTCGCGCAGAAAGGGATCGCGGCCAGATCCATCCCGGTATGGTGGGCGGGCATGAGTTCGCCGCCCAGAGAAAGCTGGTCGATCCAGATCGAGAAGGACTACCTGAAGTTCAGCGCTGCCCACTTCCTGATCTTCCCGGACGGGACGGCCGAGCGGCTGCACGGGCACAACTACAAGGTCTACGTCGGCCTGCACACCGACCTCGACGCGCACGGCCTCGTCGTCAACTTCAAGGAGATCAAACCGATCGTGCGCGCGCTGTGCGACGAACTCGACGAGCACTTCCTCGTGCCGGGCCAGCACCCCGAGTTGCGGGCGCTGCGCCAGGGCGAGGCCTGCGAGATCCGCTACCGGGAACGTCGCTACCTCGTGCCGGCCGGCGAGGTCGTCGTGCTGCCGATCGGCAACACGAGCGCCGAGAACCTCGCCGCGTGGTTCGGCCGGAACCTGCGCGAGCGCCTGCGTGGCCGCTGGCCTTCGCTGCAGGTGCGGGAACTCTCCATCGCCGTCGAGGAGACGCCGGGGCAACGCGGCATCTGGACCCTGCGCGAGTGACCCGCGCTGCGGGCCGCGGCTTCAGCAGAAACCGCCGCAGCGGCGCCCGCGCGCGTGGTTTCGCCGGTTGCAGGTCGCCGCGTTGCGGCGGTGGGAACCTCAGCCGGCGGCCTCGGCTTCGCCGGCGCCGGTGCGGTAGCCGTGGAGCCATCGCGCAAGGCCCCTCGAGCAGTTGCGCACCGTGTGGCGCGTTCCGGCCGGGATCTCGAGTTCGTCACCCGGCAGCAGGCGCACGGTCCTGCCCGGCATCTCGACCTGGATCTCGCCCTCCAGCAGCAGGACGCGCTCGTCGACATCGTGCTGGAAGTCGTGCCATACCTGGTCGGGGGGATCGACCCAGAGTTCGCACGTGAAACCATGCGTCGCCCATTCCGCGCGTACCTGCGGCCGCTCGATCCTCGGCATCTGCGTCGAACCTCCCTGCCGGCCACCCGGGGTCCGCGACCGATCGATTCCGCCCGAACCGACGTGGTGCAGCCGCGGAGCGGAGTCCCTGGTGGTTTCCCGCTGCCAGGTTGCGCCAGCAACGGTCGACCGAATCGAAGCACGCCGCATAGGGAAAGGAAAGCCCCCGCGAAGAACCTCTCTGCGGGTCGCGAACCCGGAGGTGGAGGGGCGCTCGGCCGGGTGGTCTTGTGGTGAGCCGGCGCCGGACGGACTAGCCCGGGTGCCCCACGAAGTAACGCCGCTGTCCGGTCCGCGTCGAGCGCACGGAAAAGACACGGAGCGCGCCGTTGCCGGCACGCTCCGTTGTGCATGGGAGAGTGGAAATGAGTCCTGCCTCCAGGATCCGCGACCAGCGAGCGCGAGACGTGCCAACCAGCTCGCTGACCGATCAGCAGCACCTTGGGCTTTCACCCTGGAACAGACCCCTCTGATTCGCGGTGCCGTCTCGGCGTCCGGATGCTCACAGCGGGATCCTGGAGACAGGAAAGAGCTCCGCGGGGAGGCATGGTCCCCACGGAACGACCCTTGGACGTTCGCTCGCTCGCGCGAGGTTCCGTGGCAGACCCGAATTCCGGCCCAGGCCGCTTGTCGCAGAAACGTAACCCGGTCAGGCGAAGCGCGGGCGCGCCGGCTCCCCGGTGGCGGCGATCGCCCGCACGTGCTCCTGCACCTGCATCGCGCGTCGCACGCACTGGTCGCTGTTGTGGTACTCGTAGCGACCGAAGCGGCCGAAGGTGATGTAGCCGCTGTGGTCCCACCAGCGGCGCACGCGCGCGATCCGCTCGGCGAAGGCGAGATCCTGGTCGATGTAGGCGTACTCGTTGTCGCACCACTCGGCCAGCACGACCTGTTCGGGCCTCAGGAAAACTGCCCGGCCCAGCGCCGCGACGACACCGCGCAACCACGCCGCGTCGGGCCGCAGTTCGCCGCGGTGGGTGACCTCCGCGAGGAACGAGCCGTGGCCCGCGGGCGCGTTGTGCGGGGAGTAGTTGCTGAAGTAGGTGACGCGGTTCGTGGGCCCCTGCTCGGGGAACGGCAGGTAGACCCACGAGTGCGGCGGCAGCGGCTCGTCGAGCCGCACGCCGATCATCACGTTGACCAGCGAGATCGGCCGCAGCGCGCGCACGTCGGCCCGCACGTCGGCGGGCATCTCCGGGAACGCCCCCTCGATCTGCGGCAGCGGCACCGTGTTGACGACCAGGTCGAACTCCGTGCCGTCGACCCGGAACCGGTCGCCGGACCGCTCCACGCGCCGCACGGCGACGCCGCACTGCAGCTCGAAACCGCCGCCGTCGACCGTGCCGCGCACCATCGTCTCGAACCCGCCGTGCCTGGGGAACCAGAACACCGACTGGTGCACGTAGCCCTCGGTGTCGAGCCCGACCGCCGACTTCAGGACGTCCTCGATCGGCGCCTCCGGCACGCGCCCGGCGACCCAGCCGCTCGACATCGCGCGCAGGTCGCACTTCCAGATCTTCTCGTTGTAGGGGACCATGAAGTGGCGCGCGAAGCCGTCCCCCATGCGCCAGTGGATCCAACCGTGGAAGTCAGGCGGGCACGGCGCGCCGGTCCGGCGCTGCACGTAGGCCTCGACGTAGCCGGCGACGCACTCGACGATCGCCTGCTTCGTCAGGTGGCCGACGCCGTTCTCGAACGGGTAGGGCACCCAGCGGTCGTGCCAGCGGATCTTCGTGCAACGCTGCGTGCGCACCGTCGCGGCCTCGCCGCCGCAGCGCGCGAGCTGCCAGTCGAGCACGGGCTTGTCCTTCGAGAAGACGATGTGGCCGCCGGCCTCGTCGAACACGAACTCCCCGTAGCGCCGGCTGCGGCAGAGGCCGCCGGGACGTTCCGCGTGCTCGAGCACGGTCACGCGGTGGCCGTCCGCGGCGAGCAGGCGGGCGAGGGCGACACCGGAGATGCCGCCGCCAAGGATGGCGATCTTCACGCGATGGACTCCAGCGGCATCTTCGTCACGAGAGGGCGACTCTCTATACCGCGCGCGGGCGGGCCGGCGAACCCCCGGTCACCTGGCGGCTGCGGAATCCGCGGCCCCGCCGAGCAATCGCCGGCGGCCCGGCCCATGATGCCGGCCCCTTGGCCGCCGCCCCACCGCCGCCGCGCCCCGCCGACGAACTGCCGCGCGCGCAGGAGCGCCTGGCCGTCGCGGCGCTCGCGCTGGCGGCATTCTCGCTGAACCTCAACACGAACGTGCTCGGCGCGCTGCTGCCGTTCCTGCCGCAGGAACTCGGGCTCGGCGAACGGGGTGCTGGCTACCTCCTCGCCGCAGCCGCGCTCGGGTCGGCGTGCGGCGCACTCGGCACCGGCCCGCTGGCCGCGCGGGTTGGCCGGCGGCCGGCGCTCGTCGGCGGCCTCGCGCTGTTCGTCGTCGCGAGCCTCGGCCACCTCCTTGCCGGCTCGCTGTGGCAGCTCGTGGTGCTGCGCGCGCTGGCGGGCCTCGCGGTGGGCCTCGCCTACGCGGCGGCCTCGGCGCTCGCGGCCGAGATCGCGCCCTACGCGCGGCGCGGCGCGGCGATGGGCTGGTTCACCGCCGGCATGTTCCTGGCGATCCCGGTCGGCATGCCGCTGTCGGTGCTGCTCGCCAAGGCCGGTCACTGGCGCGGCATCTTCGCGGTGCAGGCGGCGCTCGCCGCGCTCGGCGTCGCCATCGCCCTGCGCGCCGTGCCGGTCCGGGCGGCGCCGGAGCGGCCCGGGCTGCCGTTCGACCTGCTCGCGCGGGCGCCCGTGCGCGCGGTGCTGGCGGCGACCATGCTGCACGTCGGCTCGTTCTTCACCACCGTGCAGCTCGCGGCGGCCTGGCTCGACGCGACCGGCGTGGTGCCGAAGGCCCACCACGTCCACCTCTGGGTCGGCCTCGGGCTCCTGTCGTGCCTCGGCAGCGCGTCGTTCGGTCGACTGTGCGACCGCACGGGCAAGCGCCGGTTCGTGCTGGCCTGCTCGCTGCCGCTGGCCCTCTGCTTCGTCGTGCTGGCCGCCGGACCCGCGCCGGCCTGGCTGCTGCCCGTCGGCGCCCTGCTCTGCCTGCTCGCCGCGGCGCGCACCGGCCCGCTGCAGGCCCTGCTGTCCGGCCTGGCGCCCCCTGACCGGCTCGGGGCGCTGATGGGCGTGCGCGGCGCGGTCATGCAGCTCGGCGTCGTCGCCTTCGCGTTGGCCTCCGGTCCGATCGCCGCAGCGCTGCAGTTCCCGGGCGTGCTGCTGCTGGCCGCCGGCTGCCAGCTCGCCTCCTTGCTGCTGGTCCGCCGGTGGGGGGCCGAGGGCCGATGAGCCCCCGCGCGTGCAGGTCGACTCTGCCGCGGCGACATCCCTCGGCCCGCTCTTGCCACACGGCGCGGCCAGCTTGCGCTCTCTGCGCCTTTCTTGCGGACCTCCCATGCATCGTCATCTCGTCACGTTCGTGCTGCTCGCGGCCGCCTCCTTGCCCGGCTGCGTGACGCAACAAGACTCGTACTTCCTCGGCAGCGACAACTACGTGCTCGCCACGCACGAGGACCAGGACGGTGGCCGCCGCAACTACGAGCTCGTGATGGCTTCGGCGCGCGGCGACGCGAGCCTCAGGATCCGGCGCGAGTTCGACCGCGAACGGCCGTTCCTCGGCCTGCAGGTGCTCGAACTCGACAAGCGTGCCGCCGAGCAACGCGGTGTGCGACCCTACACCGGCCTGCTCGTGAAGGGCACCTACCCGAAGTCGGGCGCCGAGGTCGGCGGCGTGATGGCCGGCGACGTGCTGCTGTCGCTCGATGGCAGGGAGACCGTCTACCTGGCGCACGTCGCCGACGTCGAAGCGTCGCTGCGCGCCGGGCAAGCGGTGGCGGCCAAGGTCCTGCGCGGCCAGCAAGAGATCGAACTCACGCTGACCGCGCCGCCGCGCAAGGAACGCGTCGAGGACGTGCAGGACGTCGCGCTCGAGGTCCCGGCCACGCACCGTCCCTACGCCGGCGTGAACCTGCGCGGCATCCCCACGACCTGGACGGAGAGGATCTACGGCGATCCGCGCCAGGCGATCGTCCTGACCAACGTCGAGGTCGGTTCGCCGGCCTGGGTCGCGGGTTTCCGCGGCGGCGACGTGATCCAGAAGGTCGACGGCTCGCCCGCCCCGAACGTGCACGAGCTGGCGCGCGAGATCGCCCGGCGCGGCGAACGGGAGGAGACGATGCGCTGGGCCGTGGTCCGGGGTCCCGGCGAGGCCTACGAGGCCGAACTGCAGCTCCGCGACTACAGCGGCGAGACGAACATCTGGTTCCCGCTGGTCTTCTGGCTGCAGAACGGCACCTTCTCCGACAAGTGGAGCGTGGGGCCGTTCGGGCTCGTCATGAGCAACCGCAACCACTACCTGCCCGATTCGCGGAGCCGCGTGGCGAGGACGCGGAACGTCTGGAGCGCGCTCCTGAGCCTGATCCGCGTGGAGACGGGGCCGCAGGAGACCAAGGTCCGGTTGCTCTGGCTGATCCACTTCGACACGTGACGGAAGGCCGGTCCCGGGTGGCTTGCGGCGGCCGCGCCGCTACACGTGTGCACCACCGAGCCCGTGCCGACCTACCTGCTGACGATCGCCTACGACGGCACCGCCTACCGCGGCTGGCAGCGCCAGGACGGCCAACCGACCGTCCAGCAGCAGCTCGAACAGGCCTTCGCGGCGATCGACTGCCCCGCCGTGCACGTCGAGGCCGCCGGGCGCACCGACGCCGGCGTGCACGCGGTCGGGCAGAGCGCCCACGCGGTGATCGGGCGCGACTTCCCGCCCGACAAGCTGCAGCTCGCGCTGAACGCGAACCTGCCGCCGGACGTCGCGGTGCAGGCCGTGCGGCGGGCGCCGGACGGGTTCCACGCGCGGTTCTTCGCCCGCGGCAAGCGCTACGTCTACCGCTGTTGCGTCTCCCCGGTGCGGCCGGCAATCGGCCGCACGCTCTACCACTGGGTGCGGCGGCCCGTGGACCTGCAGGCGATGCGGGCGGCGGCGCGCTGCCTGCTGGGTCGGCACGACTTCCGGTCGTTCGCCACGAACCCGGGCTACGCGCGCACGCGCGGCACGGTGCGCACGCTGCAGCACCTGCACCTGTTCGCGCGGCCGTACGGGTTCGACCTCGCCGTGCAGGGTGACGGGTTCCTCTACAACATGGTGCGCGCGATCGCCGGCTCGCTGCTCGAGGTCGGCTACGGCAATCGGCCACCTTCCTGGCTGGCCGAGGTGCTGCAGGCGCGCGACCGCCGGGCTGCGGCGGCCACGGCGCCGGCGGGGGGGCTCTACCTGGTGCGCGTGCTCTATGCTGCCGATCTGTCGCCGGCTGGCGTCGAACCGGGCCGCGAACCGGACCTCGACTCCGCGGAAGAATGACGCGGTCGAAAGGACCGGGGCCCCGAACGGCCACGGCGAATACTCGCCGCCGCCCGCCGCACGACGGCTTCCAACGCACCCGATTCCCATGAACGCCTCCACGCTGCCTCGTCTCCTCTTCGTCTTCGGGCTCGGCTCGCTGCTGCTGGCCCAGACCCAGTCGCCCGCGCGCGCCGTCGAAGACGCGCTGCCGGCCTCCACCTACGCCGCCGTCCGCTTCGGCGGCCTGCAGGCCTGCGCCGACGCGGCCGCGGCGGTGCCGATGTCCGCCGTCGTCGACGGGTTCCTCGCCAGGCTGCCACAGCAGACCCGGGCCCGCTACTTCGACCAGGGGCTCGACGAGGCGAGCCAGAAGGTGCAGGCGGCGCTGCAGCGGGTCGGCGTGGCGCCGGCGGACCTGCGGGCCGTGCTCGGCCGGCCGATGGTGCTCGCGATGGGCCGGCTGACGATCGAGGGCCTCGGCCCCTCGCTCGCGCTGTTGATCGACGCGGGCGACTGCCAGCCGGCGATCGACCGGCTCGTCGCGGCCGTCGAGGGCCTCGCCGCGCAACGGGGCGCTCCGTTCGATGTCGCCGAGGTGGAGGTCGGCGGCGCCAAGGTGAAACGCGCGGCGCTGCGCGGCGAGATGCCGCAGATCCTGTTCGGCAGCGTCGGCGGGTTCTTCGTCGTGACGAACAGCCGCGGCTACCTGGGCGAGATCGCCGAGGTCCTGCACGGTCGCCAGCCGAAGCTCGCCGCCGCGTCCTCGCTCGCCGCGTGCCGTGCGCAGTTGCCGCAGCCCGCGCTCGCGTCGGCGTACCTGAACACCGCGTCGTTGTGCGCGATGCTCGACGCGCACCTGCCCTACGAGGCCGCGGACCTGGCCAAGGCGCTCGGCCTCGGCCGGCTCGACGGCGTCTACCTCGGCACCTCCGCGTCGCCGCTCGGCGGCTGCGATGCGCTGCACGTCGGCATCCGGGGCAGCGTGGACGGCCTCTGCAAGGCGATGGTCGGCAAGCCCGTGGACCTGTCGTTCGCGCGCCTGTGCTCGTCGAACACCGTCGCGTTCGGCGCCGCGAGCCTCGACGTGCCGGCCGCGGTGGACGCCTTCCGCCGGCTGCTCGAGGTGCTGCCCGCCGCCATCCGCGAGGAGCTGCGGCGCGACATGGGCCGCGACCTCGCGCGCGAGCTGCGCCAGCTCGGCACGTCGCCGCAGCAGGCCGATGCGACGCTGCGCGCCTTCGGCAACCAGCTTGCCTTCGCGATCGGCCTCGAGAAGGGCCCCGTGCCGAAGCCCGAACTGCTGGTGCACGTCGCGGTGCGCGACGGTGCGCGCGTGCAGTCGCTGCTGCAGAAGCTCGAGGCGGCGATCGTGCGCGAGGCCAAGGTCGAGTGGAAGACGCGCAAGGTCGGCGAGACCGACGTGCGCTTCTGCAACGTCGAACTGCCCGACGCGGAGTTCCAGCTGTCGCCGTGTTACGCGCTGCTCGGCGACGGCCTCTTGTTCGGCAGCGACGTGCAGGCGCTGGTCCGCGCGCTGCGGCAGGGCGAGAAGCCCGACGAGAGTTTCGCGGCGCAGCCGGACTTCCAGGCACTCGCCAAGGAGTGCGCCAGCACCTCCGGCGTGCTGCACCTGCGGCTGTTCCGCGCCGCCGAGCTCGGCTGGCGCACGGTCGAGCAGCTCGGCTACCCGCAGCTCGACAACCAGCGCGAGGAGGTCGGGTTCGGCAGCGACGCGCTGCCCGACGCGCAGACCCTGGCTGCGGCGCTCGGCACCAGCACGCTCGTCTACCGGGTCGACGAGACCGGCATCCTGCTGCGCAGCCACGGCACGCTCGGCTTCGGCTCGCTGCTCGCCGCGCTCGGCGCGGCGGCCGACGAGGTGCTGCACCGCGCGTGCGGCAAGATCTACTGACTCACCCTGGCCCGCGTCCGATCAGACCCGGCACAACGCGACCTTCAGCGGCGGCCGCCCGTCGAACGACGGGAAGTCGCCGTCGACCGGGATCGGCTCGAGCTCGCGCAGCGGTCGTCCCGCCTTGGCCGCGCAGCGCCGCAGCAGCTCGTGCCAGTCCGCGGCGGCGACCTCGGGCACGTGGTTGGTCGCCAGCATGGCCCCGCCCGGCGCCAGCGCCAGCAGCGCTGGCTTGCACAGCGTCTGGTAGTCGCGCACGACGTCGACCGTGCCGAACGCGCCCTTCGCGAAGCGCGGCGGATCGAGCACGACGAGGTCGAAGGGCCGCGGCTCGATGCGCAGGAACGGCACGCGGCTGCCGCGCCGCTGCACCGGCATGCCGGCGAGCTGGCGCAGCACGGGCAGGCAGTCCGAACGCACGAACCGGCACCGGGAGGCGACCTCGTTGCGCCGGGCGGCGAGCCGGCCGACCGCGAGCGCGCTCGGCGCGAAGTCGACGTTCCACACCAAGGTGGCCCCGGCGACCGCGGCGGCGACGCCGGCCCCGCACGTGTAGGCGAACAGGTTCAGCACCGACCGGCCGCGCGCGAGTTCGCGCAGCTTCGCGCGGCCGTTGCGCAGATCGAGGAACAGCCACGGATCCTGGCCGCGGTGCCGCGCGCGGATCGGGAAGCGCACGGCGGCTTCGCGGCACTCGTGCTCGGCGAGAGCCGCGGCGTCCGGCACGTGCTCGGTTCCGGCGGGTGGAGGCTGCTTGCCGCGGTGGTTGCACACGATCGGCAGGTCGAGGCCGAGTTCCCGGTTGGCGGCGCGCTGCAGCGCGGCGACGGCGGTTGCGTCGAGCGGCGCGCGGAACGTCTGCACGAGCAGGAGGCCGCCGTAGCGGTCGACCGTGAGGCCGGGCGCGCCCTCGGCGACGCCGTGCCAGAGGCGGTAGCCATCCGTGCCCTCGACGTGGAGGCGCGCGAGCAGCGCCGCGCGCGCGCCGATCGCGCGCTGCAGCCCGGCTTCGAGACCGGCGGGCGGGGCGGGTCCTGCGGCTGCTCGACGATCTCGTAGAGGCCGTTGCGGTCGCCGCGGATGCGTCCCTTCTGCTCGAGCGCCTGCCACACCTCGGGCGGGTATTGCGCCGGCGGCCGCACCGCGCAGATTCCCGAGTGGCGGCCCGCGCTGGTCGCTTCGTGGCCGAGCCGCGATTCGTCGTCGAGCCGCGTCAGCTTGAGGCGCTTCTTGAGCGCCTTCATCGCGCGGTGCAGCGTCTCCTTGGTGAACGAGCCGTCGGGGTTGCGCTCGACGAGGTTCTTCGGTTCGCCGGGTTCCATGCCCGGATCATCGCCGCGCCGCGGACCCCGGCCAGTCCGGGCTTGCGGTTTCGGCACCGCCCGGTACGGGGAGCGCATGACCGATGGCAAGGAACTCGAACGGCTGCGCAAGCGGCTGCGCCGGCTGGTCGGCGACGCGACCGGCGACGTCGCCGTGCCCGCCGCCGACCTGCGCACGGTGCTCGACGAACTCGGGCGGCTGCAACAGGGCAACGACCGGCTGCGGCGGCAGAATCGGCGCGTGCGCCTGCGGTTGTCGCGCGCCGGACTCGCCGAGGACGAGGGCGCGTCGCCCGCGGACGGGCCGCCGGCAGACGGCTCCGCGGAACCGGAGGCCCGGTCCTGACGCGCATGCCCGCCGGCCGCACCGCGCGGATCGTGCGCCGGGCCGGCATCGCCGCGGGCTGCGCACTCCGGCCCGCGCGCGGCCATTGGGCCGGCCGCAGCCGTCGCGTATCCTCCGGCCACCGTTCCCGGAGGCCCCGTGTCCATCGCCCAACGCCTGCGTCCGTTCCTGCACGTCCTCGTGTTCGCGCTGCTCGGCGCCGCCGCCGGAGCGCAGAAGAAGGATGGCCCGGTCGAGATCCGCTACCCGGTGCCCGAGCGCATCGAGCGCGCGGCGAAGGCGGACGACAAGGGACTGCTGCAGTGGGAGGAGTGGAAGGAGCCGCAGTGCCAGACCTGCACCGGCACGGGCAAGACGAAGTGCGCGACCTGCGAACGCTACCCGGACGAGTGGACCAACTGCATCGAGTGCAAGGGCACCAAGGAGGCGACCTGCCGCGCCTGCGGCGGCCTCGGCCACCAACCGGATCCGCTCGACAAGGTGATCTGCCCCGGCTGCAGGGGTTCGGCCTACCTGGCGTGCACGATCTGCCCCGGCAGCAGCGGCTTGATCACGCCCCAGGGCGGCGGCGGCAGGCCGCAGAAGTGCCCGGCCTGCCGCGGCGACGCGGGCGCGAAGTGCTCGATCTGCAACGGCACACGCTTCGTCGAGATGGCGACGCTGAAGCCGAGCCTGCGCGAGGCGAACGCGGCGACGCTGGCCAAGGCGCTCGCCGCGGCAAACCAGGCGCTCAACGCGCTGACGGCGTTCCACCCGCCCGCGGACGTGCGCAAGGCGAACAAGGAACTCGCGAAGGTGCTCGGCGGCGGGCAGGCGTTCTTCCCGCCGATGAAGCGTGCCCCCAAGGCGTTCGAAGACCACATGGCTCGCATCGCCGGCGGCGCGAACTACCAGCACTACGAGGAGGCGGCAGGCCAGGTGCAGAGCGCGTGGAAGTCGGGCTTCGAGTACTACCTGAAGCACCAGAAGCGCATGCTCGAGCTCGCGCACAAGCGCGCCGAGGCGAACGAGAAGCTGCTCGCCGACACGAAGGGCAAGTGACCTCGCGCGGCCTGCGCGTCGACCGGCCGGAGTCCCTTCGCGCGCTCGCGTGAATCGACCGCGGCCCGGCCCTAGCCGTGCAGCCACACGCAGTGCCGCCAGCGCCACAGCAGTGCTGGCCCGAAGGCGAGTGCCGTGTAGAGCGCGAGGCCGGCGAGCGCGCCCCACGCCGCGCGCCGCGCGCGCGCCGCGGCCGGTGCGGCGAGTTCCGGATGCCGCCGGCCGACCTGCTGCGCGAGCCACGCGGCCGGCCCTTCGCCCAGCACCAGCAGGATCGCGAGGAACAGCGGATAGCCGGCGAGCCCGTGCCTGCCGAGGAACAGGCACCACGGGCAGTGATGTTGCAGCACCCCGTAGTGGTAGGCGGCCCAGACCCGGACCAGGGCGAGCGCCGCGATCGGCGCGAACCCGAGCGCGGCGAGCGCGAGCAGCCCGGTGCGCAGCGGGGAACGCACGCCGGACCGGCCGAGCACCGCGAGCGCCGCGAGCAGCAGCGCGCCCGCCGCGGCCAGCGAAGCGACCACCCAGGGTGCCACGGCGGGGCTCGCCGGGGCCGCCGGCTCCGCGCGCAGCTGGCCGTAGACCAGCGCACAGCAGTCGACCGGCCGGTGCACGTCGAGCGCCGCGAGCGCGCGCGCGGTGTCGAGTCCGGCCAGCACGGCCACCGGCACCGCCAGCAGCAGCAGCCGCGCCACCGTCGGCAGCAGCGGCGAACGCACCGCGTGGTCGTCGAGCCGGGCGAACAGCCGGAAGGCGCCGAGCAGCGAGAGCGCCAGCAGGCGCAGCGCGAGCGCGCGTTCGCCGCGGCCTGCGGTCGCCTGCAGCACGCCGGTGCCGCACATCGCGCCGGGCACGAGCGCGGGCAAGACGCTGGCGACGAGGACCACGAGCACGAGCGTGCCGAGCAGGACGAGCAGCGCGGCGGCGTGGCCCGCGAGCCGGGCGACCTCGGCCTGCCGTTCGAGCCGCAGCTGCGCCTGCGTCGCGGCGCCGGGCTGCCAGCCGGCGGCGATCCGCGCGGCGATCCAGCCCGCGAACAGCAGCAGCAGCAGCGCCGCGAGGTCGCAGCCGAGCACGGCCAGCGCGAGCGGGTGCGGGATCATCCGCCGGCCTCGCCGACGCGGCGGCCCGCGGCGAGCCGCACGAGCTGATCGCAGAGGCCGCCGCCGAGCACGCGCGGATCGTGGCTCGCGAGCACGACGACCGCGCCGCGGGCGCGCGCCGCCGCCAGCTGTCCGAGCACCAGCCCGAGGTGCGCATCGTCCTGGTGCGCGCTCGGCTCGTCGACGAACAGGAACCCGGGTTCGGCGACCAGCGCCCGCGCGAGCGCGATCCGCTGCCGTTCGCCGCCCGACAGCTCGCCGGCCGGCCGCTCCGCCAGCCCCGCCACGTCGAGCGCCGTCAGCACGCGGAGGCAGGCCGCGCGCTTCTGGTGCGCGGGCAGCGGGCGCGGCACCAGCGGCGCCAACACGTTCTCCGCGGCGGTGAGGCCGTCGATCAGCTCGGCGCCCTGGAACAGGATGCCAGCACCGCGCCGCCAGCGGTCGCGGTGCCGCGCCGTCCAGCGCGAGACCGCTGCGCCGTCGGCGAGCACCTCGCCGGCACTCGGCCGCAGCAGCCCGGCCAGCACGTGCAGCAGCGTCGTCTTGCCGGCCCCGGTGGCGCCGCAGAGCGCCGTCACCGTGCCGCCCTCGGCGCGCAGGTCGATGCCGTCGAGCACGGCGCGCGCGCCGCCTTCGGCCGGGCGCAGCACCACGACCCGCCGGCACTCGAGCACGGTCACGATTCGCCTCCGCGCAGCAGTTCCTGGGGGTCGACCGCCGCGCACCGCAGTGCTGGCAGCAGGGCGGCGCACAGCCACGGCGCGAGCACGGCGCCGCCGACGCCGAGCATGACCTGCAGCAGCCCGCCCGGCGTCAGCACCAGCGCCGGCGCCCGTCCGGGCCACGCGAACAGCCACTCCGCGGGCCAGCTGCGTCCCGGCCAGAGCACGAGCCAGCTCGCGCAGCCGAGCCCGAGCAGCACCGCGGGCAGTGCCGGGACCAGTGCGGCGAACAACTGCAGGCGCACGAGGTCGCCGGTGCTCCAGCCCAGCGCCTTGTAGAGGCCGAGTTCGCGCCTGGCGCTGCGCCCGCGCCGCAACACCACGACCAGCAGCAGGCACAGCGCCAGCGTCGCGGGCACCAGCAGCAACAGCCGCAGCGAGCCCGCGCGCGCGAATCCGGCGACGGCCGCGCCGATCGCCTCGGTGCGCGTCGTGACGCGGACCGCGCCGGGAAACGCGGCAGCGAGTTCCCGCGCCACCGCCGCCTGTTCGGCCTCCTGGTAGACCCAGACGGCGAGGTCCGAGACCATGCCGGGGCCGAGCCCGAGCAGTTCGCGCGCGTCGTCGGCGTGCAGCAGCACCGCGTCGTGCAGCGCGAGTCCGCTGGCCGGGCCGAGCCGTCCGGCCACCAGCAAGCGCCGTTCGCCGCCGGCGGCCACCAGCGTGATGCGTTCTGGCTCCGGCACCGCAGCCGTTGCCGCGTCCGGACCGTCGGGCGGCACGCCGGGACCGACGATCGCCTCGCCCCTCGCCGGCGCCTGCCCCAGCGCTCGGAACTCCACCGGATCGACGACGCCGATCGCGGTGACCGCGGTGCCGCCGGCCGAACGCGCCGTGCCCCAGATCCGCGGCCGCGCTCCGGTGACGCCGATCACCGCGCGCGCGGTCCGGGCCGCCGGTTCGGCCGCGAGCGGCGACCAGCCGGCGGCGTCGACGCCACGCACGACGAGGCTCGGTCCGGCGCCGAGCAGTTCGCGCGCGGTCGCCGCGAACGAAGCCTCCAGCAGCAGCACGGTCGCGCTCGCCGCGACGAGGGCGAAGATCGACAGGCCCGTGAGCCAGGCCGTGCCCGGCTGCCGCGCGAGCTGGCGGCAGGCCCACCCGAACGTTCCGAGCGGCGGGTTCATCGCGGCTCCGGCGCGCCGGGCAGGAAGCGCAGGTCGACCGCGGGGTGCAGGGCCCCGGGCGAACGCGCCGCGGTGCCGGCCGGCGCGAACGCGAGCGCCGTCAGGTCGAGCGCGCGCACGCTGGCGCCCAGCAGCGCGCGGTCGGCCCCGCCCAGGCGCACGACCGCGGTCCCGGCTACGGCGGCCGCGAACGCGCCGAGCCAGAGTCCGAGCACGCGCCGGCGTGCGCGCGCGAGGCCGGCGAACAACTCGTCAGCGCCGGGCATCGTGCTCCGGTGCGGCGCGCTGCGCGCGCTGCAGCAGGCTGCTGTCGAGTTCGTGCAGGCGGAACACCACGGTGCCGCCGTGCCGCTCGCGGAACTTCGCCAGCGCCGCGTCGCCCTGCAGCGGCACGATCCTGCGCCCCATCGGTCCGACCGCGTCGCTGCCGGCCACCCAGTGCACCTCGGCCGCGTCCACGTGCTCGCCGGTGAAGTAGTCGACCGCGCGCGCGCGCGCGATCCGCCGCGTGCCCGCGGCGAGGACCTCCTGCGGCGCGAGCCAGGCCTGCAGCATGCAGCCGGCACAGCAGAAGTAGTGCGCCGTGCCGTCGTCGAGTTCGATCGCGGCGACGCCCTTGCTGTCGTCGGTCGTCATCGCGCAGATCGGGCAGCGGTCGGCCGGCCCAGGGTGCATGCGCCCGGCGGCGTCGATGCCGCGTCGGGCGGGCGCCAGGCGCACGAGGTCGCCGGTCTTCCCTCCGCACGCCGCGGCGAGCAGGGCGAGCAGCGAGCAGGACCAGCGTGCGGGCGCGGGCATCGGGTGTCTCTGGATCGCGGCGAGCGACGCAGCATAGACTCGCGCCACGGGCACCTCAATCCGAGCGCCCTGCCCCATGCCGAACGACCTCTGGAGCCTCGACTACGCCTCGATGGCGCTGCTCGGCCTGTTCGGCGCCGGCCACTGCGTCGGCATGTGCGGGCCGCTGGTGATCGCCCTTCCGGGCCGGGCGGGCGGCGTGCTGCCGCACCTCTGCTACCACGCCGGGCGTGCTGGCACCTACACCTGCCTCGGCATCCTGCTCGGCGCGCTCGGCGGCGCCGTCGCGCACCTCGGCGCCGTCGCCCGGTTGCAGGTCGGGCTCAGCGGGCTCGCGGCGCTGTTCCTCCTGCTGTTCGGCCTCGTGCGCATCGGCCTCGTGCCGGAGCCCGCGCTGCTGCGCGTGCCGAACGCCACGCTCGGGGCGGGCTTCGCCAGGGCGCAGCAACTCGCTCGCGACGCCGGTCCGATCGGCATGGTGCCGCTCGGCGCGCTGAACGGGCTCCTGCCGTGCGGGCTGTCCTACGCCGCGCTGAGCCGCGCGCTGCCGGCCGGCGGCCCGCTGCAGGGCGGGCTCCTGGTCGCGGCGTTCGGCCTCGGCACGCTGCCCGCACTGCTGCTGCTCGGCACCGCCGCCGGCACCGTGCTGCGCCGGCACCGCGCCATCGCCGACGTGCTCGCCGGCGTGCTGATGATCGCGATGGCGGTCGACCTCGGTGCCGGCGTGGTGCTGGCCAGATGACCGCGCGCCACGCGGCTGCCGCGGCACCCGATCTACTGGCCCGGGACCGACAGCGCGACCGGCAGGCCCTGCTCCGGCGCGATCCACAGGTTCGTCGCCGTGTACTCGAACAGCAGCGGCGCCTTCGGGTCCGCCGCGGCCACCTTGACCAGGGTCTTGGTTCCGGCGGGCAGGGTCAGCGCGGCCGGGCCGACCTCGCCCCGGCGCGCGAGCACGAAGTCGACGTCGCAGTCGTTGGCCAGGCCCAGGAAGACGTGTTTGTCGGTCCGCAGGTACGGGCCGTCGATCCGCACCGAGGCCGCGAACAGGGGCGCGAGCAGGTCCTGATGGCCGATCAGCCGGTCCTTGTACCAGACGACCGTGCGGCCACCGCGCAGCGCCTCGCGCAGCGCGGGCAGGCTGCGCGCCGCGGCGAACGCGAGGGTCATCGTGCGGTGCGCGCCGGCCGTGTTCGCCTCGGCGCGGTCGGGCTCGTGCAGGTCCGAGTTGCCGATCATGGTCAGGCCCTTCGCGAGGCACCACCGGTGCGCCTCCGGGTAGTAGTGGTCGCCGTTCGCGATCTCCATGCCGTGCAGCCAGCCGCGCTCGTGCAGCTGCGTGTGCACGTCCAGCCACCTGCCGCGCTCGGGCCCCTTCCACTCGTGGTGGTTCCAGAACGTGAACGCACCCTGCGCGTTGGCCCGTTCGAAGACGGTCAGCAGGTCCTTGTCGTCGAGCGGCTTCACGCTCTCGAGGAAGATCGCGTTGAAGTGGCCCGGCGGCGTTTCGCGCGTGATCTCCGCGCCCATCGGGAACAAGAGCCCGCGCTGCAGCGCCCGCTCGCGCGCCAGCGCGAACGAGCGGCCGTGGTTGGTGGGGACGTCGTCCCGGTGCGGCTGGTACTCGATGTGGTCGGTCAGCGCGATCGCGTCGAGGCCCACGCGCCAGGCCTCGTCGACGCGCACCGTCGGCCACACTTCGCCGTCGGAGAACACGCTGTGCAGGTGCAGGTCGCAGGCGAGGACCACCTGACCCGGTGGGGCGGGGAAACGCAGTTCGCGGCGCGTCTGGGCCGGAGCGAGAGCGGCGAGCGCCGGCCCGGCGATCAGGGACAGGAGCAGCGACGGGCAGCGGTTCATGGGCGGGTTCCGTTGGCTCGGGAATCAGCGAGCAGGCAAGGGCGAGGATGCAGGCAGGATGCCTGCCAGGCGCTCGCGCGCCATGGGGTATCGCGCGCAGCCGGACCGTGGCGAAGGCGCATGGGCGCTGCGCCCCGGAGTGTTGCGGCGTTCTCCGTAGGGAACGCGCGCGTGCCAGGGTCTAGACCTGGGGCATGCCCGAACCCCCCTCCGCTCTCCGTGCCCCCGCCAGCGTCGACGTCGTCGACGCGATCTACGACCGGCGCTCCGTGCGCAGCTACCTGCCGCAGCCGGTGCCCGCGGACACGATCCGCCGCCTGCTGGCCGCCGCCGTGCAGGCGCCGAGCGCGATGAACAAGCAGCCCTGGGCGTTCGTCGTGGTCCAGGACCGGGCGTTGCTGCAACGCCTGTCCGACCGCAGCCGGGACCTGCTGCTGGCGGGGCTGACGCCCGGTTCGCCGTTCTGGAAATACAAGGAACAGTTCGAGGCCCCGGGCTTCTCGGTGTTCTTCGACGCGACGACCTTGATCGTGATCTGCGCGTCGCCGGCCGAGTGGCCGCCGAACGAGGACTGCTGCCTCGCGGCCCAGAACCTGATGCTGGCCGCGCACGGTCTCGGGCTCGGCACCTGCGCGATCGGGCTCGCGCGGCAGGCGGTCGACGAGCCGGTGTTCCGACGCGAACTGTGCATCCCCGACGACCACCGCCCCGTGCTGCCGATCGTCGTCGGCTTCCCGCGGGCGCCGGTCGCGCCGACGCCGCGGGCGGAGCCGAAGGTGTTGCGCTGGCGGTGAGGGAGGCGGAGGCGCCGTGCGCTGCGGCCGCGATCTGCCCGGGCCGCGCGCGGATCGGGCCCGGCTCGAGCCCCGTGCGAGCATCTTCGGGACGCGCTGCCACCCTGGCCGGCACGAATCACCGCCATCGCGCCCCAGCCGGACCGACTATCATGGCGCGACCTTCTCCCGCACCCCTGGAGCCACCATGCGAATCTGCGCCGCCCCGTTCCTCACCGCGCTCCTTCTCACCGCCACCGCCACCGCCCAGGCCGGCTGGCTCGGCCTGAACCCCGCCATCCGTCCGCCCGCGCGCGCCATGGCGGGCCTCGCCGCGATGACCCTGCAGAACAAGTGCGTGCTGTTCGGCGGCGAGGTCACCGAGAACGGCGCCACGCTCAACGACACCTGGACCTGGGACGGCTCCGCCTGGAGCCAGCTCGCGATCCCGGGCCCGCCGGCGCTCGAGGGCTTCGTGATGGAGTACGACCCGGTCCGCGACCGCGTCGTGCTGTTCTCGGGCTGGAACGGCGCCCAGTACCCGCAGCAGACCTGGGAGTTCGACGGCGCCGCCTGGGCGCTGCGCACGCCCGCGCTGAGCCCGCGCGGCCGCGACTGGTCGGCCGCCGCCTACGACCCCGTGCGCGGCAACCTCGTGCTCTTCGGCGGCCACGATTGGTCGGTCGCCGGCACCACGCTCGCCGACACCTGGACCTGGAACGGCACGAACTGGACCAGCCAGACCGCCAGCGGCCCGGCGGCCCGCCAGGGCCACGCCATGGCGTTCGACCCGGTGCGCAACACGGTCATCCTGTTCGGCGGCACCGGCGCCGGCAACGACATGTGGGAGTGGAACGGCACCGCCTGGTCGCCGATCGCTCCTGCCACCGTGCCGCCGCCGCGCGTCTGGCATCGTCTGGTCGCCGACCCCGCGCAGAACCGCGTGTTGATGATCGGCGGCCTCTGGGGCACCGCGAAGCTCGACGACGTCTGGCAGTGGAACGGCATCGACTGGCAGCAACTCACCACGATCGGCACGCGGCCGCGCGGCGGCTACCTCGCCTGCGCGACGCGCGACCCGGTCACGGGTGCCGTGCTGCACTTCGGCGGCAGCGTGATCGCCGCCCCGCAGCGGGTGCTCTCCGACGACGCCACGAAACTGCTCGTCGCCAACGCGACGGGCTGGGCCGTCGAGGAGGAGTACGGCACGGGCTGCGGTGCGGCCGCCGACTACGCGTCCTACTACGAGCAGTTCGCGGCCGGCACCTTCGACCTCGGCGGTGCCTCCGGCACGGAGAACGTGGTCGTCAACACGTTCGTCGGCAACGGCTACCTCGTGGTGCCCGGCGTGTCCGCCTGGCGCGCGCCGCAGACGCCCGACCTCGCGCTCGGCGACGATGCCGTGTCGGGGCCGCTGTCGCTCGGTTTCCCGCTCGTGTTGCCCAACTCCGTGGTGACGCAGCAGGTGTGGGTCTGCTCGAACGGCTACGTCTGGTTGACGGCGACCGGCGCGGCGGACTTCTCGCCGACCGTCGCCGAGTTCCTGGCCCAGGGCGCGCGCCTCGCGCTCTACTGGACCGACCTGCGGCCGGTGGCCGGCGGCGGCAGCGGCACGATCCACTTCGACACCGACCCTGCGAACGGCATGGCCTACGTGACGTTCGTCGGCGTGGCCGCCTACTCGGGCGGCAGCACGATCGACGTGCAGCTCGCGATCTCCGCCAACGGCAACCTCGAGGTCCGCTACGGTGCCGAGACGATGCGCACGAGCACGCAGGCCGCGCTGGTCGGCCTCACCCCGGGCAACGGTGCGCTCGACCCCGGTGGCACCGACCTCAGCCTGATCGGCACCACGCCGATCCTGACGAAGCCCGATCTGTTCCGGCGCGACCTCGCGCTGTCGTCCGGGCGGCCGGTGCTCGGCAGCACGGCGAACCTCGTGACGAGCAACATCCCGGCGGGCAGCCTCCTGAACGCGTTGCTGTTCGGGCTGCTGCGGATCGACCCGGGCATCAGCCTGGCTCCGATCGGCATGCCGGGGTGCTTCCAGTACGGCTCGCAGGACGCGTCGGTGCTGTTCGTGGGGCCCGGCACCTTGGCGACCTTCCCGTTCGCGATCCCCGCGGGGCCGGCGTTGGCGGGCGTGTCGATCAAGGTGCAGGGCGCGGTCTACGACCCCGCCGGCGGCCACAACACGCTGGGCGCCCTGGCCAGCAACGGCGTCGAGCTGAAGCTCGACAGCAACTGAGGCAGCCGGCGGCCAGGAGGGCCGGGTGGGCGCGAGATCTGCAGGCGGAACGCCCTTGCCGAGTCGGGTCTCGCGCTGACCTGGGTGCGACAGCGGCGGCAGCAGGGATGTCTCGATCATCCACGAGGCGCGCGCGGTGGTCTCGCGGAGCGCCGGCAGCGGCAGGGCCAAAGCCGTCGCGCTGGCGATCCCCGGCACGTCGAAGATGCTCGATCCGATCACGTCGGCGAGCGCGACGTGGTCGCTTCGCCGGCGCGCCGCGATCCGTGACGTCACGGGCCCTGTCGTGCCCGGCTCGGCCGCGACGATCGTCGAACCGATCGCGGTGTCTGAGCTCCCGGGCGCAGACGCGACGCCGTGCCGTGGCCGGGCGCGTGCGATCCGCAGGTCAGCAGACCGTCGCCAGCCGCGACCGAGGCGGATGGCGCGGGCGGGCAGGCTGCACCGGTGTCGGATGGAATGGAGACGGGTTGCCCGGGCAGGCTGTTGCCAAGTGCTGACCCGACCCACCCCACTTGGGCGTATCGACGGGGTGGCTCGAAGGTGTTCTCCTTCTTGCGGCCCTTTTCGGGAGGAACCGATGCGACCTGCTTCTCTTCGGCTGCGCGGTGCCACGCGGCACGGCGTTCGCGTCTGTCTGTCTGTCTGTCTGTAGCGGGCTTCTCGGGTAGCGCAGCAGCCCAGCAGGTGCCGAATCCGGCGCGGAGCGTTCACCCCGCCATCGCGGACCCGGCCTCCGGTGCGTTCCGGCAAGGTCCGGCGCCGAAGTTCGCCTACATCGATGGCCAATGGAACCACGGGGAGGGCTTCGCTCAGGGCACGGGCGACCCCGACTACGGTGGCTGGTTCTTCCACGACGACGGGAGGAACGTCACCAGCGCCGACGTCCATCTCACGGTGAGCAGTTGGCAGGACTATGTCTACCGGAACGAGGTGCACCTGCAGGCCAACAACCGCCTGGTCGACCGCCTGCAGGGCTACCTGCGGCCGGCAGGTCTGGCCCTGCCGCGGGAGCACCCGCGCTACGGCGCCCTGAGCTTCGATTACGTCGACACCGGCGCCTTCGAGATCTTCCGGCCGCAAGGAGTGCCGTACGCCAACCAGAAGGTCCTGATCGTGATCCAGTGCTGGGGGTCGAGCGTGTTCCCGAGGGTCTACGTTGGCCAGGATCCGAACAACACAGCCAGAGCCATGTTCGTGGACAGCCTCTACTGGTGGAACACCTACTTCGGCTACTTCAGCCCGGACGGGCTCGTGCGAGGCGAGTTCGGGAGCACGGATCCGACCACGATCGGGTCCTCAGCCGCCCCAGGAACTCCGCTGGCGAAAACCCTCTTCCAACAGAACACCGCTGACGACAAGGTCCTGCGTGACCAGCCCCACGCCGTCGCGACTTGGTCCAACACGCCGTACCAGACGCTGTACTATCCGATCTCCGCCTACCCCGTGCTCAGCGTGATGCACCGGCAGACAGAACTGAACGAGCAGCGCTACCTGCAGCTCGCGCAGGCGATCAAGTGCCTGCTGCAGGAGAGCACGTTCCGCAACCCGCTGGGTGCCGCGAATGCTCTCACAGCCCAGCAGGTCGAGGACCGGGTCGTCGTGGTGTTCGCCGGCGGCAGCAACGGTGGGCTGCAGGCCTCGTTCGCGACGCTGCGGCACCCCGAGATCGTGCACGGCTGCTACGCGCAGGTGATCAGCTCTGGCATGCAGCGGCTCTACGGCGACCAGGATCTCGGTTGGGCCTACAGCGAACTCAGCGTGGCGACAACCCCCGGCGCGATGGTCGGGCCTGGCGACTTCCTCGACTGGAACCATTATGCATGGGGGCAGGGCCGGGAGATCTACGATCTCTCCGTCCTCCGCCGCTTCTTCCGCGGCGAGACCTACCGCCCGACCTGCTTCTACGTCAGCGACGAGGACATCACGTCGACGGGCACGGACTGGGTCCGCGTGGCGAACGGCGGGTCCGGCGCTTCGGGCACCTGGGTGCCGTATGGGGAGCGACAGAGCACGTCGACTTTCGGCAACCCAAGCTACAACACGCTCGCCTGGCTCGTGGGCGACAAGGCGGGCCACGGTTACGGCTGGGCGAAGAACCCCTACAACCAGCAACCGACGCTGTTGCTGGACGACATCGTCCACGACGTCGCGTACCGGGCGGTGAACCAGCGGATCTGGCAGGGCTCGACGCCGGTTCCGGGTCCCGGACCGAAGTTGGGATCCGGCGTCGACGAACCACACGAGTGGTTCTTCGGCCGGGCAACCCCCGTCCCACTGCCAGCTCCCCAACCAAACGACCCGCTGGTGCGCGACGACTCCTTCATGGCGACCAGCCAGCCGGGGAACGCGGGAACGCACCTGGGCAGCGAGGAGGCGATGCTGGTGCGGGACGGGCGCGTCTACGTGGGCAGCGCCGAAGGGCTTGTCACGAGCTTCGTCGTGGACGACCTGGATCCGCGCCGACCACTGGTCGTGTCCCGGCCGAGTGGCCTCCAGGGTGCGCAGAGCGTGCAGCTCGGCAGTCGCGCTTTCGCGCTGGCGGCGTTGCCGCAGGGAGGTAGCTGGTCGCTCCTCGTCGGCACGCGGCGACACCTCTACAAGCTCGATCCGGTGTCGCTCGCCGTCCAGCAACAGGTATCGTTGCCGTGGGAGGTCGCACAGCCGCGGGGGATGAAGGTCGGCGACGTCCTGCCCGGTCACGGCGGGCCCGAGGTGGTGTTCCGCACCGTGCACGGTGGGCTCGTCTTCTACGGCGTCAACCTGACGCCACTGTTCGAGTGGCCGGAACCGGGCATCGACGACTTCGTGCTGCAGGGACCGATCGTGACGATCCAGTCGAGCCGGCGCGGGGTCCTGGCGAACGTGGTGTTCGACAGCAACAACCACGCGTCGCTGACTGCCGCGTCGAAGCCGCTCCAGACGGGGCCGTACGATCCTCCCTGCCAAGGCACGCCATGTGACCTCGAGTTGATGCTGTTGAACCTCGGTGGGTACGTGTATCCGGGGGTCGTGACCCTGACGCACCAGGACACCGACGGCGTCGCGGTGCGCGCCTACACACCGGACCAACTGCTGCGATTCCCGTTGCAGACAACGGACAATCTGGGCGGGTACCCGATCGACATTGCAACGTGTCGCGAAGGATATCCGCCGCAACAGCAAGGCGACCAGATCATCGGCGAGCACCTGCTGGTGCTGACGCATGATCGATTGCGGCTATTCAACCAGGGCGGCCAACCGCTCGCAGAGATGAACATCACGGAGTCGTGGTCGCAGGCGAATGACGACCGCTACTACCCGTTCACGTACCAACCATGCGCCATCGCCGTGGGCGACTTGGTCGACAACCCGGGGGGCACCTATCCCGACGAGGTGGTGATCGCCACGGCAGCGGGCCACCTCGTGTGGCTGCACGTTGACGAGGTCCTGGCGTGCGCTTCGACCAACGGCAAACTGCCGCCCGCGTGCGAGGTGGTTCTGGCGTCGAAGGGCGGTGTGAGAACCGACGTGCAACCGCGCACGAACCAGGCGCTCTCCGCGACCTGGCCGATCGCAGCGTTCGAGAACGTCCCGGAGCAGGCCGACGAATTGCACCTCTGCGACCAGAGCGGCGCATACTGGAAGGTTGGGCCCTCGGGTACCCTGCAGATGTGGGATTGCGACGGGAGGGCTGTGGGACTGCGCGGATGGGCGCAGTATGGAACGGTGTCTCGCTTCGGTTATGGCTTCCCGTCGGAGTACGCTCAGGCATTCAACTTCCCGAGCAATGCCACCTTGCGGGCCTGGGTTACGCCACCATGGTGTCCGGTCCGAGAGTATCTAGCCGTCTATCAGGATATCAACATCAATCCCTTCAATTGGTATCCCGGCCAATCCCTCTTCGGAACCTACCACGGCATGTTCATGTTCCGGTATGGGGGTTGCCTGCTTGGCAGCGGCGCAAAGACCGAGGCTTGGTTCTGGTCGGATAACACGGGCAGAAGCCCTCGCTTGCCCGGCAGCAACACGACCCTGGAGATGGGGCCCTGGGCGAACCACGTGACCGGCTTGAGGATCGAGGACGCAACTGGCGTGATTGACGGCGTGTGGGAATCGACCGGAAGTCCTGGGACGACCAACTCGGCCGGCTTGGGGAGCGGCACTCCGTACCACAATCTCCGGAACAACTCCAACGAGGTGTCTTCGATCACCCATCAGGGCTGCGTTGCCGTCAAGGTGGGGGAGTCGAATCATCAGGAAACGCTGGTGGTGCTCGGTTGCCCAGGCGGCCGAGTGCGTGTGATCGAGCCGGGTTCGAACTCCTGGAGCACCGGCGGGCTGAACATCCACCAGCTCGGCACCGTGTACAGCGCATCGCAGGATCTCGGGTTTGGCGGCGCGGCGTTGGCGGCACGGGCCGACACCGCCAACCCCAACCAGGTGACGATCTGGTTCGGCACGCTCTACGACCCTGTGGCACACCCGCAGCAGTACTCGACACCGTACGGGATCCTGGGGAACTCCGAACTCGCGGTCGGCGCGGTGCACAAGTACACCTACACCAAGGGAGGGGCGTTCAGCAGTCCACAGACCTTCCCGCTCGCTCCCAGCGCGACGCATCCACGGGGCGCGTACGGGGTCGTCGGGATGCTGCTGACGAATCTGCTGCCGCAGTCTCCAGTCGATGTGGACGAGCTGATCGTGGCGACGATGTCCGGCGATCTGATCGTATTCAATGCCGACACCATGCAGGAGATCTGGCGCACCCACGTGTGGGGATCGATTGGATTCTACAACTCGATGGTGGCGGCTGACCTGGACAACGACAACAAGAAGGAACTGTACGTCGCGGGCTCGCGCGGCGTGTGGCGATTCGTGCGACCATAATGACGAAGGAATAGCCATGCACTTCTACTTCTACCTGCAAGCGTTGGTCTTCTTCGTACTGTGCGTGAACGTGCCGGCGCAACGTATCTGGCGGGTTCATAGCGGCGGAGCTGCCAACTGTGACTTCACGGACTTGCCTGCCGCGGTAGCGGCGGCTTCTCCTGGGGATACGATCTGGCTGCTATGGGACAGCCAGGTTGCCGGAGCGTACTCGGGCGCTACGATCAACAAGCCGCTGACGGTGCTGGGGGTGACGAGCTACGGCGGGCCGGGATCCAGCTACGCATGCTGGTCGCGGATAGAAGGACTCATAGAGGTGGTCGGGATCCCGGCAGGCAGTCGTGTAGTGTTGGCGAATCTCGCTGTGATGAACCCCAACTCCAATGCGGTTCCGTATCCTCCACACGGGATTCGTGTTGCAGATTGCGCCGGCACGGTCCTTCTGGAGGGGGTGAAGTACACGGGCATGGGATACAGGGAATCCGTCATGCGCTTCGAGCGTTGCGCTGACGTGACGTTGCGCAATTGTACCTTCGAACTCAGCGGCGAGGCGGTGACGGTGGTCGACAGCACGATGTTGATCACGGAGTGCCGCCTCTACTGGGAGAACCTGTCGATCTGGGTGCCACAGACGCACTGGTATCTGCAGACCGACTGCGCCCTGCGCGTGCGCAATTCGCATGTGACCACCGTCGACTCCATCCTGTTCGGCGCCGATCAGCAGATCCCGTGGAACTACTCGAACTACTACTGCTGGCCCGCGGCGTACGTCGAGAGCGGCACCCTCGACATCGGACCACCGACGGTCATGTATGGTGGCCTGTTCGGCAGCAGCGAGTACACGAGTCTGCTTTCGTTACCGGGTGCCGTCGTGCGCAAGGACCCGCGCGCGACCGTGCGAGCCGGCAACCTGGGCCAGGTGAACCTGCCCATCGTCTACATGCATGCGACCATGCACAGTTGGCTCCGCGCCGGGGAGCCCTACCGTGCCGGCGTCGCCGGTCCGCCGGGCGGGTTCGGCCTGATGGCCGTCGGCAGCGCGCTGCTGCCACCGGTAGCCCTGCCGCCGTTCGGCCCGCTGGCGATGGACCCCGGCTCGATTGCCGTTCTGGGGCTGCAGGCGCTGCACCCGCAGACCGGCTGGGCCGACTGGGCGCGCCAGTGCCCGCTCACCGTGCCGATCGGCCACGTGTTCGCCTTCCAGGCCGCGGTGCTGGCGCCGGACGGCACGATCAGCCTGACCATCCCCTCGCCGTTCACGATCCAGTGGCCGATCGGGATCGCGCCGTAGACAGCGCCCCGACAGGCAGAAGACCCGGCTCGGCCGCCACCACCCGCCCCACCGCCACACCGCCACCGCCGCGCTGCGCTGGCCCTCCGCGCGCGGTAGGCTCCGCGGATGCTCCGCCCGTTCCTGCTGCCCGCGCTGCTCTGCGCCGCCGTTCCGCTGTCCGCCCAGGGCAAGGTCAACCCCTCGCTGGTGCGCGCGCCGGCCGACGATCCCACGGCCGCCGCCGTGCGCCGGTCCGGCATCTCCGGGGCCGTCGCCAAGGCGCGGCCCGCGATCGTGCACGTGTTCGTCGAGGTCGACGGCGAGCGCGGCAGGTTCGCGATCGAACGTTGCAGCAGCGGCGTGGTCGTCGACAGCAGCGGGCTCGTGCTGACCCTGCACCGGCTCGTGCAGGAGAGCGTCGGCGCCACGGACAAGCGCCTCTGCGTGCAACTCGACGACGCCACCCACACGCAGCTGCCGGCGACCGTCGCGAAGACCGACGCCGACACCGGCCTCGTACTGTTGCGCGTGACCCCGCCCGAGAACGGCCTCGCACACGTCGAACTCGGCCCCGACCGGCCCGCGACCGGCCAGCCGCTCGCGGTGCTGGCCTGCCCCGAGGGCAAGGACGTGCTCGGCTTCGCGGGCGTCGCGAGCCCGGCGCTCGCGGACGTGCAACTCGGCGGCCGGCGCGCGGCGGCGAAGGACGTGTTCCTCACCGACAGCAAGCAGGACCAACGCTGCGACGGCGGCGCCGTGATCGACGCCGAGGGGCGGCTGCTCGGGCTGTTCGACGCCGAGCGCGTGCTGCGCGACCCGAGCGAGCCCACGCTCGAGGACCTGAAGAAGCCGAGTTTCGGCGTCGTGCGCCCGGCCGGCGCCGTGCGCAGGGCCTTCGCCGCGGAGTTCGCCGGGCCGGCGGCGAAGAACCCGGGCCTGCGCGCGGCCCCCGCGCCGAGCCCGACCATCGCGGCCGTGGCGCGCGTCGCACCGTCGGTGCTCGGTTTCTTCGGCGGCGAGGGGGACTGGCCCGTGCTGCCGGCCGACGATCCGGGCGCCGTGCAGCGGCGCGCCGGCCTCGGCTCCGCGGTCGCCGTGGCCAGGGACCTCGCGATCACCAACGCGCACCTGTGCGCCGGCAAGGGCGGGCGCCTGCGCCTGCCCGATGGCCGCACGCTGCCGGCCGCGGTCGTGAAGAGGAACGAACCGGCGAACCTCGTGCTGCTGCGCGCCGAACTGCCCGCGGGCGTCGAACTCGTGCCCGCGCCCGCCGCGGCCGACGACGACGTGCAACTCGGCGAGACCGTCTACGCGCTCGGCAACCCGCTCGGCAGCGCGGTGGTCGTCACCATGGGCGTGGTCTCCGCGCGCCGCGGCCGCGAGGGCGGGCGCATCCAGGCCGACCCCAACCTCGGCAACCAGAACGGCGGCGGCGCGTGCGTCGACGCCACCGGCCGGCTCGTCGGCATCGCCGACGGCGGCGCGATCGATCCGCTCGAGCTGGCGTTCGCGATGCGCGGCGACCGCGCGTCGGCCGAGACCAACCTGTCGACCTTCGTCGGCATCGCGCGCGTGCGTTCGCTGTTCGCGACGGAACTCGCGGGCGCGCTGCCGGCGACCGCCGGCGACCGGACAGCGCGCACGAGCCCGCTCGTGCGCATGGTC